>CAIZGR010000608.1 GCA_903932535.1 uncultured Hyphomicrobiales bacterium
CAGCGACCGCCGGTCCCGCCGTTCACCGCGCAGACCGCCGCCCAGAAGGTCCGGTCCGCCGAAGACGCCTGGAACACCCGTGAGCCGGATCGGGTCTCCCTGGCCTACACCGAGAACAGCCGCTGGCGGAACCGCGACGAATTCTTCTCAGGCCGCGAGGCCATCGCCGCGTTTCTGACCCGCAAATGGGCGCGGGAACTCGACTACCGGCTGATCAAGGAGCTTTGGGCTTTCTCCGGCGATCGGATCGCGGTGCGCTTCGTCTACGAGTCGCACGATCCCGGCGGGCAGTGGTTCCGCAGCCACGGCAACGAGATGTGGCTCTTCGACGCCGACGGCTTCATGGCCGAGCGCCACGCCAGCATCAACGACGTAGCGATCGCCGAATCCGAGCGTCTGTTCCGCTGGCCGGCGGGCCGCCGCCCCGACGACCATCCCGGCTTGACCGAACTGGGGCTGTGACGGCGACGAGGGCAGAATTGGGACCCTTCGAGGCTCGAGCGCCGGTCACGCCGCGCGCGCTGCGTCGCCCGGGCCGGGCGCGCCGCGCGGAGGCGCGCGCTTCGACTCGCCGTTCCCTTCAGGCGAGTCGCCGCCGTTCCCATCGGCCTGATGCAGGATGCGCGCCCGCGTTTCGGTGAAGCCGATGAGGCCGGCCTCGGCGAGGCGGCGCAAGGTTTCCCAGGACGCGCGATCGAGGATTTCCGTCTTCGGCGTCGAGGTGGAAAGCCGCTCCCGCTCGGCCGCGATGTGCGAAGGGTCTGCGTCGAGGACGACGAGGAGCCGCTCGGCGCGAAGCTCGGCGTGAAAGAGACGCGCGCCGTGGCGTGTCTTCATGTCCTCGACCAGCGCCTCCTCCGGCGGCAGCGTCCTGATCCGGACCGGCTCGCCCTTGCCCAGCATCTGCTGCATGCGCTCGATGGTGGCGGCGCGGCCCGAGGGTAATGCCAGGGTCGAGACGTCCGCGGTCCCGTCGAGCACGCCGTCGGCCAGCGTGCGCTTGAGGGCGAGCAGATGCAGGATCGAATGCTCGATCGAGTTCTCGGTGACGAAATTGACCACAGTGACCGGATTCTTCTGGCCCTTGCGCCACGCCCGCGCGATGCGCTGCTCGAGCTTGGCGGGATTCCAGGGCAGGTCGAGATTGATGACGGCGCTCGCCATCTGGAGATTGAGGCCGGTCGCGCCCGCGTCCGAGCTCAGGAACAGCCGGCAGGCGGGATCCTCGCGGAAGCGGGCGATCTCGGCGCGGCGCTCGAGCTGGGGCACGCTGCCGGTATGCCAAGCGTGGTCGACGCCCATCTCGCGCGCGAGATCGCGCACCAGCTCCAGCATCTTCACCCATTCGGAGAAGATGATGATTTTTCGCCCAGGCTCTTCGAGCAGGTCGCCGAGCACGCCTTCGAGCTCTTCGAGCTTGGGGCAGACACGGCATTCGGGATCGAGGATCGCGGGCGTGTCGCAGATCATGCGCATGCAGGCGAGATTTTGCTGCAGGCGGTCGAACTCCTCCTTGGTGAGCGGGCGGCGTTCGGCGATCGCGGCGAGCCTGCGGGCGCGATATTCGTAGTCGGCGTAGCGGCTGGCCTGCTCCTCGGCCATGGGCACGAAGAATGTCGTCTCCGTGCGGCCGGGAAGCTCGTCCTCGACGTCGCGCTTCCGGCGGCGCAGCATCACGCCGTCGAGCCGCTGATGGAGGCGATCGAGGTTCTTGTACCCGGCGGGCCGGCCGCGCGCGTCGAGCTCGTAGAAGTCGCGGTTGAAGCGGAAGAGCGGCCCGAAAATCTCGGGATCGAGATACTGGACGATCGAATAGGTCTCGTCGATCCGGTTTTCCAGCGGGGTCCCGGTGAGCACGAAGGCGTAGGGCGAGACCAGCGACTTCACCTGCCGCGCCGTCTTGGTCTGCCAGTTCTTGATGCGCTGAGCCTCGTCCAGGATCACCACGTCTGGCTTCAGGTAAGCGTTGATGGCGTCGGCGTCGCGCACCACCTGCTCGTAGTTGACGAGGGTGAAGAAGGCCGGGGCCGGATCCTGATAGAGCTTCATCCGCTCCGGATAGAGGCCGGCGACAAAGCGCGACGTCCGGTCGGAGAAGCGGGCGATCTGCTCCTCCCATTCGGCCTTGACAGAGGTCGGCGACACGACCAGCACCCGCCCGATCCCCTTGGCCCTCGCCAGAATCTCGCAAGCGGCGATCGCCTGCACGGTCTTGCCGAGCCCCATCTCGTCGGCCAGAAGCGCCCGTTCGTGAAACGCGAGATGGGCGGCGCCCAGGCGCTGATAGGGCAGCAGGGGCAGCTTGACGCCGTCGAAGCGGGCGCCGCCGCCGGTCGAGGACAGGAAGTTACGGCGCGCCTCTTCGCGCAGGGCGAGCCGCCTCGCGCGCTCGACCCAGGGGCCGAGATGGCGCGAGATTCGCACGCCCTCCGGCGCGCCGGGCGCGGAGGCGAGGAGCCGCGCCAGGGCTTCCGGCTCGGACGTCAGCGCGCCGTCCTCTCCGAGGAACGGATCGAGAAAGGCGCGCGCCTCCGCGCTCGGGGCCGCGCCGCCCAGCGCAGGGGCCGGATCGCCCTCGCGCCGGAGGAAAACCTCCACGCGCGGCGAGCCGGCGGCGGCGGCGGCGCGGAAAGCCCGCGCGCCGAGCTTCTTCTTCAGCGCGACCAGCACGCCCTCGATGTGCTTGCAGGTTCCCAGGCCGTTGACGCGATGGTCGACGCAGCCGCAGGAATTGGTTCGGCCGGCGAGATCGCGCATCTCGACATCGTAGGATCCGCCCGTGCTCGAGCGCACGCGGAACGCGCCGAAGGGGCTGAACTGCGGCTCCAGCGCCTCGATCTTGGCGATTTCCGCCCTTCCTCGCCACTGGCGAAGCCGGATCTCGTCGGCGTCGCTGGTCATCCAGCCGAGAATCTCCGGCTTTTCGAGGACTTTGCGGGCCTTGGTCGGCTTTCTCGTCACGGTCGGACCTGCGGCGAATCGGAGGCGGAGCGCGACGATGGTGACGGAACGAACGGGCTATGGCGAGGGCCGAAACGGATCTGTCTACAGATTTCGGCCGCTCCGGCGAAGGGTGCGTCACGCGCGCTTTATGGGCGGCGGCGCCGCGAGCTGGAGACCGCGCGGCGCCGCCTTCGTCCGGCGCGGCTTCGACAGGCGCGGCGCCCTTGCCGTCCGCCTCCCGTCAAGCGCCCCGGACGTGTTCTTCAGGCCGTCCGGAGCTTGCGCTTTGCGCGGCGCGCCATGAGCCCGAGCCCGGCGAAGCCTGCGAGCAGCATCGCCCATGCGGACGGCTCGGGAACGGCGGTGACGCCGATCGAGTCGATGTTCGACACCCACCGGCCGTGCATATTGTCAGACGGGGTGACGATGCGCGCGACGCCCGCGCCCGGGAACGTCGCCCCGGCATAGGCGAGCAGGTTGTCGGGATTGCCGCCGAGCGCCGGATCGAGTTCGGCGAGCGAGAAGACGGCGAGGTAGCCGTCGGTCGCGCCGACCGCGACGATGGCGCTCAGGGCGCTCGCGTTCGCCGGATCGAGGAATCCGTAGAGCGAAGTTCCGTCGTAGGTCGAGCCGCTCACCGTCGCGCTCGCGGGCGGGAAGGCCTGGAGGCCGGCGTAAGTATAGCTCCCGGGGTTGGTCACGAGCCCCGACAGCGTGAAACCGGAGGAAACGCCTCCGGCGCTGCTCGCCAGGGCGGGGACCGCGACGACCGTCAGGCTGGTCAGGTCGGTCACGCCGCGGGCGGCGGCGCCGGCGTTGGGATCGACCAGCCCGTATTCGCCGCCGACGGCGCTGATGTAGGGCGCCGTGTTCGTTCCCCCGAACGAGGGGTTGAGCTCGCCGGCCGAGAACACCGATATCGCCCCGCCGGCGTTCTCGGCGACGACGTAATTGTGCAAAATCTTGTTCTTCGCGTTGTATCCCGGCGCGACCGGCGTCTGAACGCCGCTGATCAGGGACCACAGGGTCGTCCCGTCGGCGACGGCGTAGTCCCCCGTGATGCCGTCGCCGGTCACCAGCAGACCGGCGTGCCCTGACGCGACGGAAATGGCGAGCGCCGCCGCTGCGACAGCCAAGCGTGAAACAGATCTCATAGGTTGCCCCTCATCGATATATACACGCAAATATAGCGACCGCCGGCGCGGGTTTGTCAATGGGCTTCACCGTCCCGACTGATCCAAAGTCGACGCCAGCGCGGAAAGACGGCGTCTCGCCGCCCAATGCGCCCGAGACGCGCGCCTGGGCGCAGCCCGCGCCGCCGCCGCTACGTCAGCGGCCCGCCCGCCGCCGTCGCCGCCCTCAGCGCCGCCGCGACGCTCTTCTCGTCTTACGGCTTCTGCAGCACCGCCGCGCCTTTGACCCCGTCCGGCGCTCGGGCGCGGACCGGCAGTTCGTAGCCTGTGGCGAAAACGACCCGCAGACCCGGGCGCCGCTCCGTGGCGCGCGCGGCGACGATCTCGCCCGACATGCCCGGCAGGGCGTCACGATCGCGGGGCGCCGGCGTCGAGCGCCGCCAGCGCCGCCGCGCCGTCCTCCGTAAGCTCTCCGCCCCAGCCGATCCAGATCGGCTGGCGGGAGGTCGGCATGATCCGGATGGCCATCTCGAGGCTTTGAGGCCAGGCGCAAACAGGCGCCTCCTCGCGTCCGCCGGCGCCCGCTGCGAGAAAGCTTCCACGGATAGCCGCCGACGTTGTCGTGCCCGCGCATGCGGGCATCCAGGGCGGCAGGGCGATGAGCGCGGCCAACTGGCGCACGACGGGCGCCGGCTTGCGCGGAGGCGCCGGCTTTCCGCTTTCGCTGGAATGGCAGGAGGAGTCATCCGGGTTAGGCTGCAGGTTTCAGCCCTCGGGCGTTGCCTCGGACCCATAAAACACGTACATATCGTTGATAAACTCAGACTATCCTGTTCCGTCCGTGAAGCCCGATTTTGCGTTCGAACCCGAACGGGTTTCGGGGTATGAAGAGCCATGGCGATCACACTTCACCCCGACCAGGAAGCGTGGCTCGAGGCGCGCGTGGCGAACGGGGACTTCGCTTCGGTCGAAGCGGCGGCGCGTCAGCTTCTCAGCGAACGCATCGCCGAACTCGCCAAGGGCGAGGACGGCGCGTCCGACGACGAGGCCTGGATGAAGCCTTATATCGACGAGGGCTTGGCTGCGCTCGACCGTGGCGCGTTTGTTTCCCTCGAAGAACACAAGGCGCGCTACGCGGCGCTGCTTGCGTCCCTCAAAGGTTGATGGCGCGGGTTGCCGTCTCGACCGTCGCGCATGCTGACACCGCGACCATACTCCGCGACTTGGCGGCGAAGGCGGGGTGGAGCGTCGCCGCCGATTACGCGGCGTCTTTCGAGGCGCTTTACGACCGGTTGACCGCCCATCCCGATAGCGGCGCGCCAAGTCCTGCCTACGGGCGGCATGTTCGAATCGGACTGGTGCGGCCTCACCTCAACGACCGGTTGATCGCCGCGAGCGCCTTTTCCCCCGGGCAGAGCTCCGCCTCGATCATCTGGTTCAGGGGGCGGGTCGCGGTGCCGAGCGTGTCGTGCAGCTCCTCGACGTCCTCGTCGAGATAGAGGAGACCAGTCGGGATTTCGCCGGTCTCCCGGCAGCGCTCGAGCAGGGTCAGGGCCTCGGCGCGGTCGGAAAAGTCGTGCTCCGCGTCGAGCTTGCGCAGGTGGATGGTCGTGCCGTCGTGCAGCGTCACCGCCTGGGCCGCGCCCTCGGCGTAGTCGATCTCGATCGGCTCGCGCCCGGTGATGAAATCGAGGGCGCTGACCGCGATGTTGTGCTCGCGCACGTAATCGTAGCTTTTGGTCGAGCCCTCGTGGTTGTTGAACGTGACGCAGGGCGAGATCACGTCGATGAAGGCCGCGCCGCGATGCTCGAAGGCCGCCTTGATCAGCGGCACGAGCTGCGCCTTGTCGCCGGAGAAGCTGCGCGCGACGAAGGTCGCGCCGAGCTGAATGGCGACGGCCGCCAGATCGATCGGCGCGTCGGCCGCCTGCGCGCCCTTCTTGCTTTTCGAGCCGCGGTCGGCGGTCGCCGAGAACTGTCCCTTGGTCAGGCCGTAGACGCCGTTGTTCTCGACGATATAGATCATCCGCACGCCGCGGCGCATGACGTGGGCGAACTGGCCCAGGCCGATCGAGGCGGTGTCGCCGTCGCCCGAGACGCCGAGATAGACGAGGTCGCGGTTGGCGAGATAGGCGCCGGTCAGCACCGAGGGCATGCGGCCGTGCACCGAGTTGAAGCCGTGGCTCTGGCCGAGCATGTAAGTCGGCGTCTTCGACGAGCAGCCGATGCCGCTGAGCTTGGCGACCCGATGCGGCGGCACGGCCAGCTCGAAGCAGGCGTGCATGATCGCCGAGGTGATCGAATCGTGGCCGCAGCCGGCGCACAGCGTCGACATCGACCCTTCGTAGTCGCGCCGGGTGAAGCCGAGCGCGTTGGTCGGGATCGAGGGATGCCGGAATTTCGGCTTGCCTTGAAAGGTCATCACACGGCCTCGAGCGTTTGCGGCATGGGCGCGGCCTCGAGCCGGGCGCCGATGGCGTCGGCGATGAAACGCGCCGTGATCGGCGAGCCGCCGAAGTGCAGAATGGAGACGAGCTTCCCGGGGTCGAGCGCGAGGTCGGCCGCCATCAGCGTGCGCATCTGCGCGTCGCGGTTCTGCTCGACGACGAACACGTGCCGGTGAGACCGCACGAATTCCGCGATCCGAGGGCTCAGCGGGAAGGCGCGAATGCGGAGCGCGTCGGCGGCGAGACCCCGATCGGCGAGCAGGTCGATCGCCTCGTCCATCGCGGCCGACGTCGAGCCGAAATAGACGACGCCGACCGGGGCCGGCGCGGAGGCCTTCTTCACCACGGGCGGGGGCGCGAGCTTTCGCGCCGTCTCGAACTTGAGCGCGAGCCGCTCCATGTTGTCGACGTAAGGCGCCGGGTCCTCGGTGTAGCGGGCGTAGCGGTCGCGGCTGGTGCCGCGGGTGAAATAGGCGCCGAGCGTCGGATGCCCGCCCGGCAGGGTGCGGTATGGGACGCCGTCGCCGTCGACGTCCAGGTAGCGGCCGAACTCGGCGATCTCCTCGAGCTGTTTGGAGCTGAGCACCTTGCCCCGATCGTAGGCGCGCGTCTCGTCCCACTGGAACGGCGCGCAGAGGTGCGAGTTCATGCCGATGTCGAGGTCGAGCAAGACGAACACCGGCGTCTGAAGCCGCTCGGCGAGGTCGAAGGCGAGCGCCGTGAATTCGAACGCTTCGCCCGGACCTTCCGGGATCAGCAGCACGTGCTTGGTGTCGCCGTGCGAGGCGAAGGCGCACATGAGCAGGTCGGACTGTTGGGTGCGGGTCGGCAGGCCGGTCGAAGGTCCGCCGCGCTGCACGTCGACGACGACGACCGGGACTTCGGCGAAATAGGCGAGGCCGAAGAACTCCTGCATCAGCGACACGCCGGGGCCGGAGGTGGCGGTGAAGGCGCGCGCGCCGTTCCAGCCCGCTCCGACAACCATGCCGATCGCCGCGATCTCGTCCTCCGCCTGGACGATGGCGACGTTCTTCTTTCCGGTCGCGGGGTCGAGGCGGTAGCGGCCGCACAGGCGTTCGAACGACTCGGCGACCGAGGTCGAGGGCGTGATCGGATACCAGGCGCAGACGGTGGCGCCGCCGTAGAGCGCGCCGAGCGCGGCCGCGTAATTGCCCTCGACCAGAATGCGGTCGCCGACCTCTTCGCTTCGGCGGATGCGGAGGCCGAGCGGGCAGGCGAAGCGATTGCGCGCGTCCTCCCAGCCCAGACGCAGCGCGCGCTCGTTGGCCTCGATCAGCTTGTCCTTGCCCTTGAACCGTTCGGCGACCAGCTGCTCGAGCACCGCCGGCTCGATGTCGAGCAGCGCCGCCAGCGCGCCGACATAGACCATGTTGCGGTAGAGCTGGCGCTGCCGCGGCTCGGGATAGTGCGCAGCGCAGATTTCGGTGAGCGGCATGCCGAGCACGGCGATGTCGCCGCGGGTCATGGTCGCGGGCAGCGGGCGGGTCGAGTCGTAGACGAGGTAGCCGCCCGGCGCGAGCGCCGCGACGTCCTGGGCGAAGGTCTGCGGGTTCATCGCCACCAGCATGTCGGCGCCCCCGCGCGCGCCGAGCCGGCCTTGCTCGCTCACCCTCACCTCGTACCAGGTCGGCAGGCCCTGGATGTTCGAGGGGAAGATGTTGCGCGGCGCGATCGGCACGCCCATGCGCAGGATCGCGCGGGCGAACAGGAGATTGGCGCTCGCCGAGCCGGAGCCGTTGACGTTGGCGAAACGGATTACGAAATCGTTTGTCGCTTCGATCGGCATGATTGTCCCGCTTGGGCCATATCGATGGTGAACTTCTGCATGTCCCAGGCGCCCGTCGGACAACGGTCTGCGCACAGGCCGCAGTGCAGGCACAGGTCCTCGTCCTTGACCATCACGCGCAGGCTTTTCACCGGCTCCGAGACGAGGATCGGCTGGTCGAGGTTGACCGCCGGCGCGTTGAGCGCGCGGCGCAGCTCGTCTTCCGGGCCGTTCGGCACGAAGGAGATGCAGTCGATGGGGCAGACGTCGACGCAGGCGTCGCATTCGATGCAGGCGGGGGCGGAGAAGACGGTCTGCACGTCGCAGTTGAGGCAGCGCCGCGCTTCGCCGAGCGCCTGCTCGAGCGTGAAGCCGAGCTCGACCTCGGTGCGCAGGTTGCGCAGCGCCGCGGCGCGCTCGACCTGCGGCACGACATGGCGCCGGTCCAGGGTGATGGCGCTGTCGTAGGACCATTCGTGCAGCCCCATCTTCTGGCTGACGAGATGGGTCGTCGGCGGCGGACGGTCGCGCAGGCTCCGCCCTTGGAGCCAGAGGTCGATCGAGATCGCCGCCTCGTGGCCGTGCGCCACCGCGGTGATGATGTTCTTGGGGCCGAAAGCCGCGTCGCCGCCGAAGAACACGCCGGGGAGGCTCGAGGCGAAGGTCACCGGATCGACGGCGGGATGGCCGTTGCGGTTGAGCTTCATGCCCAGTTCGGCCTCGATCCAGGGAAAGGCGTTCTCCTGCCCGACGGCGATCAGCACGTCGTCGCATTGGATGTGGACGCCGGGCTCGCCGGTCGGCACGAGCTGACGGCGCCCGTGCTCGTCCTTCTCGGCCCTGACCTTCTCGAACGTCATCCCGGTGAGCCGGCCGGCGTCGTGGGTGAAGGTCTTGGGCGCGAGCCAGTTGAGGATTTCGACGCCCTCGTGGACGGCGTCCTCCTTTTCCCAGGGAGAGGCCTTCATCTCGGCATAGCCAGAGCGCACGACGACCTTGACCTCGGCGCCGCCGAGGCGGCGGGCGGTGCGGCAGCAGTCCATCGCGGTGTTGCCGCCGCCGAGCACCACGACCCGCTTTCCGATCGTGCGGGTATGGGCGAAGAACACGCTCGAAAGCCACTCGATGCCGATGCGGATGTTGCCCGACGCCTCGCCGCGGCCGGGGATGTCGAGGTCGCGCCCGTGCGGCGCGCCGCAGCCGACGAAGATCGCGTCCCAGCCCTCGCCCAGGAGCGCCTTCAGGCTGGCGATCCGCCGGCCGGCGACGAAGGTCGCGCCGGTCGAGAGCGCATAGCCGACCTCCTCGTCGATCACCTCCTCGGGCAGTCGGAATTTCGGGATCTGGCTGCGCATCATCCCGCCGGCGCGGGAGTCGGATTCGAACGCCACGACCTCGTAGCCGACCGCGGCGAGGTCGCGGGCGACGGTGAGCGAAGCGGGTCCGGCGCCGACGCAGGCGACCCGCTTGCCGTTGCGCTCGACGGGCGGCTTGGGCAGAAGGCCGGCGATCGCGCCCTTGCCGTCCGCGGCGACGCGTTTCAGCCGGCAGATGGCGATCGGCTGCTCGTCGAGCCGCCCGCGCCGGCAGGCCGGCTCGCACGGGCGGTCGCAGGTCCGGCCGAGGATGCCGGGGAAGACGTTCGACTTCCAGTTGATCAGATAGGCGCCCTGATAATCGCCTTGGGCGATGCGGCGGATATACTCCGGAACCGGCGTGTGGGCCGGGCAGGCCCACTGGCAGTCGATCACTTTGTGGAAAGTATCCGGATTGCTGACGTCAGTCGCCTGCACGACGGCGCTACCTCCTCGTGGCTCGCTGAGCGGGAGCCCTGTTTACGCCACTCATACGCCGATTCTCGGGCGCCCGGTCGAAAATCGCGCACGGAATCGGCGGCGAATCGCCGCGCGACCCGTCAGGGCATGCCGCCGAGCTTGTCGACGATCAGCGCGGTCAATGCGCCGTCCGGCGCTTGGGCCTGGAAAGCGTCGAGCAGCGCCTTGCGCTTGCCGACGAAGTCCCCCGGCGTCTCGATCATGTAGGCGTCGAAGATCTGCTCGAACCGGACGAGCGCGTCGGGGATGTTCGGATGGCTTTTCACAAGGTCGAGAAGCTCGTCTGCGGTGCGTTCGGCGGTCGTCATCGTGGGTCTCCTGGCTCGACGGGGTGAAGCGGACGCCGGGGGGCCGGCTCGCGTGTCGTCCGCGTTCTCTGTCATGCTCACGTTTTCCGGCGGCGGCCCTTTGAGCCCTCCCCGCGCGCGGTCTCGCGGAGACACGCCGCGGGGATCATTCCAAGCGGCTCCGCGACCCAGGGCGCAAAGTCCACCCGCCCCAGGACGTCCCCTCGACGCCGGCCCCGGCGCAATCTCGACGAGCGTCCCGCCCTCGCGCCCGAGACCAAACGCCGCCCGCCCGGAGCCATACCACATGTCCCGCTCACGCTTCAGCGCCCGAGTTCCGGAGAAGGTGATCCGGCCGGCTTCCGCAACGCATTTGCACGCCGGCCGTGGCGTCTCGACCGCCTCTCCGGCCAAGAAACGAATGAGGACCGTGTCGCGGGGAACTTTTGGCGTCGCCGTCGAGCCAACTCCTGCTTGCTCGCCTCTGAAAAATTGTTTAGACTGGAGATGCCTGGGGTATAGCGGCGTCTGAATTATTTTGGTAATCCGAAATTGCCGAGGTCGGTTACGAGAGAGCACGTGGCTTCCTTGCCAGTGAGTCCCGGGCTGTTCGCGCTGCGGTACTTAGATTCCGAGTCCCCGAAGCCCCCGCGCATTTTCGTTCAGGTTTCGCCGTCGTCGCTGGGTGATGTGGACGTGGTCTACGTTCCCGGAAATCCGAAAGGCGTCCTGGAGGAGCCGGAGCGCTTCGCCATCGTCGTGGCCGAGCGCAGCAGCAACATTCAGTTGACGGTGGTTCCGTTCGCGGGAGGCGGCTCGGACGCGAGGGTGCAGCTCGAGCCCCTGAAGCTGGCGGCCGGCGCACGGTCTGGGGTGGACACGGCTGAAGGCGCCGGCCTCCCGATCGTGGCGGCTCCGGCGCGAGCGGCGGCCCGTTACGATCGGGACGCTGTGCCCGGAAGCGCGGACGTCCGGAGCGGTCTCGAAACCCCCGGCGTCCTCGGGCGGGCGGGCGACGGCTTCTCGGTGACTTGCCATGTCTCGCGCCACGGCGACGTGACGGCGCCCGGCGGCGCATGGATCGGCGGACCGGACGCGCCGGCGGTGATCGAGGGCCTGGCGCTGCGCTGCGGGGGCCTCGGCGAGCAGCGGCTCGAATATCAGGTGCTCTTGCCGGGAAGCGGCGGCCTCTGGTCGCCCTGGGTCGGCAATGGCGGTTTTGCGGGCACCCGCGGCCGGGGACTCGGCCTCCTCGGGTTGCGCATCCGATTGGCGGGCGCGCGCGGCGCGATCGGCGGCCTTTGCGGAGAGGCGGCCTTTCTCGGCTGTCCGCTGGTGTCGGAGAGCGGTCGCGAATTGGAGTTCACCAGTTACGCCGGGGCCGACCCGATGGTCGGCCTGCGGCTGCGGCTGGAGACGCCGCCGATTGCGCCAGCTACGGACGGGCTCGAGAGCCTGCGCCCGCCGGAGGGCGCGACAGCCGCAAGTGAAAGGGGGGCCGAGGCTCGGAACGGGCTGCGGATCTTCACGTCGAAAAGGTCGTTGAGAGAGGCGGGATAGATTTGCTCGGCTGATGGACGGGTCCACGATGCACGGGGCTGAAAATCATGGCTGTACAATATAGTTTGGATCTTTCCGATGCGGCCTCGGCGACGCCGGCGGAATTGCAGCAGCTGGCGACGACGCTCAACCCGGCGATCGGCGCCCTGACGCCGGAACAGCTTTTGCAGCTCCAGACTCAGCTCGCGGATATCACGCCGTCGCACGCGAGCGAAGTCGCGTTGACGGGGCTCGCCGTCAGCGCCGTCGCCTCCCCAGGGCGGTCGCTTTTCAATCTCGCCTACGCCAGCGCGCCGGATCAGCTCGTGCGGGCCGGCCTCGGGAACGACACGATCACCGGCGCGGACGGCGACACGCTCGTGGGTTCGGCGAACCCCTATGGCGGCGCCCTTCTCATGGCCGGGACCGGCCATGAAAGGCTGCAAGGCGGCGCGGGCCAGGACACGATGGTGGGCGGCCAGACCCGCGCAAGCCACACCCTGATCCTGGGCGGCTCCGGGAACCAAGCGGTCGTCGGCGGCGTCGGCGACACGACCGTCGGGCTGGGTTCGGGCCAGGACACCTATTCCGGCGGCGCCGGCAATTCGACCGTCGTCGCGGGCGGCGGACACGAAAGCGTGTACGGCGGCGCGGGCACGACGACGTTCGAGATGTCTTCGGCCGACTTCAACGACGAATTGTTCCAGGGCGGAGGGGGGACGTCGACGAACATTTTCGTTCTGACCGATCTCAACCGGGGCGACGTCACGATCGAGACTCGAGGCGCGACCACGACCGTTCAGTTCGGCGGCGGAACGGTGACGCTCCAGAGCGTCAACGAAATCCTGTTCAAGGACGGGAGCCATCAAACCCTGGGGAATTCTTGATGACAAGCGGGCTGCGACACGGCGGCCCCGATCGTCTCGGTGGGTCATGATGACAGGCGTGTCCAGCCTCGAAGCCCTTGTGGTCGTCGCGCGCCGGCACGGCGTGTCGCTGACCGTCGACAAGATCCTCAGCGACAACCAGCTTTCGAGCGAGACGATCTCGACGGAAGGCCTTGTGATCTGCGCCGCCAACGCGGGTCTGCTCGCCAAGCCCGTGAGGCTGTCGTGGAGCGGCCTTGCGGCGCTGAAGAACGCCCTGCCCGTCATCGTCACGCTGAAGAACGGATCGAGCTTCGTGCTCCTGGGAACCCACGGGAGCGACGAGAACCCCGTCGCGATCCTGCGCGACCCGAAAGGGGGGGCCGGCGCCGTCCTCAAAATCGACCGGCCGCGGTTCGAGGACGCCTGGACAGGAGAGGTCATTCTCGTCAAACGCGAATACGCCGCGAGCGACGAGGAGCAACCGTTCTCGCTGCGTCTCGTCGTCGCTTTGATCCTCGAGGAGCGGTGGCTGGTTCGCGATCTGGTGCTGGCGGCCCTGGTGCTGGGCCTGATCTCGCTGGCGCCGATCCTGTTCTGGCGGATCATGGCCGACAGGGTCCTCTACGACCACGCCTTCAGCACGTTCACCGTGCTGTGCATCGGCATGGCGATCCTGGCGCTCATCGAAGGGCTGCTGTCTTTCCTGCGGGCGTATCTCGTCCTCGTGATGACGACCCGGGTGGACGTCAGGCTGTCCGAATACGTCTACGACAGGCTGCTGAAGCTGCCGATCGACTTCTTCGAGCGCACGCAGGTCGGCCTGATCGCCCGCGATCTCAGCGAGGTCTTCAAGGTGCGGACTTTCCTGACAGGGCAGTTGTTCGGGACGATCCTGGATTCCCTGACCTTCGTGTTCCTGCTGCCGCTCCTGTTCCTGTTCAGCGTCAGCTTGACGCTGATCCTCCTGGGCGTCTGCGGCGTCATCGTGCTCTGGCTCGTCGTCATGTTGCCGTTCTACCAGCGGGCGAACCGTCTGGTGCAGGCGGCCGAGGGCCAGCGCGGCGCGTTCCTCTATCAGACCCTGGCGGGCATGCGGACAGTCAAATCGCTGGCGCTGGAGAGCCGCCAGCGGCGCGGCTGGGACGTCCACATCGCCAAGATCGCCAAGCTGCGCACGCAGGAGGGATTCATCGCGGCCGTCACCCAGGGCGTCACGCGTCCCCTGGAGCGGCTCGCGGTCGTCGGCACTTTCGCCCTGGGCGTCTATTTCGCACTGGTCAGCAAGGACCCCGTCTTCGTCGGGATGCTGTTTGCGTATCTGATGCTGTCGATGCGCGTCGCGCAGCCGCTGATGCAGCTGGCGCAGCTCGTGAACCAGTACGACGAAGCCCGCAACGCCGTCGGGACGGTCGAGGCGCTGGTGAACCGCCCGAAGGAAGTCGGACTGGACGACGACGGCGTGACCAGCCCGATCACCGGACGCATCGTCTTTTCCGGCGTGACGTTCAAGTACGCCGGCGCGATGTCGCCCGCCCTGATCGACGTCTCGATCGAGATTCCGGAAGGAACCACGCTCGGCGTCGTCGGACGGTCCGGCTCGGGCAAGACGACGGTCACGCGCCTGCTGCAAGGGCTGCATGCCGACTATTCCGGTCTCATCAAGATCGACGGCATGGATCTCAGGCAGTACAATCTGACGCATCTGCGCCGCAGTCTCGGCGTCGTGCTGCAGGAAAACTTCCTGTTCTCGGGAACCATCCGAGAGAACATCTCGGCCGGCAGGACGCAGGCGACTTTCGACGAAGTCGTGGGCGCCGCGCGGCTCGCCGGAGCGGAGGAGTTCATCGACCGTCTCCCCTACGGTTACGAAACCCACATCTACGAGGGGTCGCCGAACCTGTCGGGCGGCCAGCGGCAGCGGCTGGCGATCGCCCGCGCCCTGATCCTCGATCCGCGCGTCCTGATCCTCGACGAAGCCACCAGCGCGCTCGATCCCGACAGCGAGTCGATCGTCAACGCCAACATCAAGAGAATCGCCAGGGGTCGAACGGTGATCATCGTTTCCCACCGCCTGTCCTCGCTCGTGAACGCGGACCGGATTCTGGTGCTCGAGCGCGGACGCGTCCTCGACATCGGGCCGCACCAGGACCTGCTCGAAAGGTGCGAGATCTACACCGGGCTCTGGCGCCAGCAGCACCCGCATGCGGTCGCCGCCGCCGCCTCGGTGCGACCGCGGAGCGTTCCCCATGCCGGGTGAGGCTCGGGCGCTGAAGGACGTCCGCCGGTTTCAATCCGAGGCCGCGTACCTCCGCGAGGCGCCGGACCCGATCGGCGCGCGCCTGACCATTCACGTGATCGTCGCCGGATTCCTCGTCTTGGGGCTGGTCGCGTTTTTCGCCGAGATCGACCGGGTCGTCGAAAGCGCTTTCGGCAAGGTCGCGACGCTGCAAAACCCGACCGTCTATCAGGCGCTCGACACCTCGATCGTCAAGAGCCTGAACGTGCATGAAGGCGAGAGGATTGCGAAGGGGCAGCTCATCGCGACG
>CAIZGR010000609.1 GCA_903932535.1 uncultured Hyphomicrobiales bacterium
ACGGATTACGGTGACGGTGCGTTCAATTCGCCACCAACTTGACGCCGGCAAGGAGTTTCCTTACCAGCGATCGACGCCTGGAGCGTCCGCATGATCACCAGCAAACTCACCAGCAAGGCTCAGACAACCATTCCGCAAGCGGTCCGCGCCGCGCTCGGGGTCAAGCCGGGCGACGAAATCGCTTACGCCATCGCGGACGGGCATGTCCTCTTGACCAAGGCGGCCAAGCCTCGACCCGGCGCGCCGTTCGAGGATCCGTTCGCTTTCTTCGGGGAATGGGATACGCCCGAGGACGACGAAGCCTTTCGCGATCTCCGATGAGCGCCGAGCAAAACTGCGCCATCGCTCCGTGGGACATCGTTCGCGTCGATTTTCCCTTTGCGGATCAGGCCGCGACGCGACGGCGGCCCGCGCTGGTGATTGCAGCGCCCGCCGCGACCGGCGCGTTCACCGTTCTGTGGGTGCTGATGATCACAAGCGCCGCCCGCGAAAGATGGCCGCTGGACGTCCCGATTTCCGACCTCCCGCTCGGCGGCCTGTCGCACGCCTGCGTCGTCAGGGTCGGCAAGGTGACGACGCTCGACGAGCGGCTGGCGGCGCGGATCGGAGAACTTTCGACGCCAGACCGCGCCGAGGTCGCGGCGGGTCTCGGCATGCTCCTGAGCCCCGTGCTCCACGCGGGCCGATGATCTGCGGAGACGCTGCGGGCCGGCGCGCGAGCGATCCTCTCGACCGGATGCGGTCGAGCCCGAATTCGGGTTACGGTGCCACGGGTTACGGGGTTACGCTGTCACCGTTTCCCCTCATGCGCATGCCTTCGGCGCCGGCGGACAAGTTCAGCGGCGATTTGAAAACCCGCTCGTTCGAGAGCACCATGCCCCCATGGAGGGACGACGGCATGGAAGAGACATTGGCGCTGGACGTCATCGGGAATGGCGGCGTCTTCCGTCATGGAGACGGCTATGACGAAATCGCCAGGCAACTCGACGAGGCGCTCGACCAGCGCGACGCCGGAGCGATCACGCCGGCCAATTATCTCGAGATCCTGAAATCGCTCGTCGAACGCTGCCCGCATTTCATCGACGGCCATGCCCATCTCGGCGCCGCCCTGATGGAGCAAGGCAAACCGAAGCTCGCGCTTCAGGCTTGGCTCCGCGGCCTGGAAGTGGGCGAGCGCGCCATTCCTGCCGGGTTCGCCGGGCCGATCGAATGGGGATTTCTGGAGAACCGCCCCTTTCTGCGCGCCGCCCATGGGGCCGCGCTCGGCCATCTCCGGCTCGGCCGACGCCGCGAGGCGCTGGCGATCATGGAGAAGATGCTCGCCTGGAATCCGAACGACAACCAGGGCATTCGTTATCTGATCGGGCCGGAATATCTGCGCTCCGGCGAGGTGGAGAAAGCCGGGCGCATCTTCGCTGACGAAGCGGAGACCTATCCGCCCTTTCATTACGAACTGGCGTTGCTGCATCTGCGCGCGGGCGACTTTGTCGCCGCCGCGACCAGCCTGCGCCGGGGTTTCGTTGCGAATGGCTATGTCGCGGAGATGCTGAGCGGCAATCCCGATCCGGCGCCGCTCGCCATCTGGCACGGCTCGAACCTCGCCGAGCCCGAGACGGCTCGCGACTATCTGAAACACTGTGGCGACCTCTGGCGGCGCACGCGGGGGGCCGTCGCGTTCCTGCGCTGGCTGCATATGCATCCGAAAGTCCTGATCGAGCGCGCCGGCATCCTCGAATGTCAGGAAGCCTTGCTGTGGGAACACGAGGTCGCTCGCCGCCGGGAAATCGTCGATCGTGAGGAGGCCGCCCGAAAGCGCATCGACGACGCGCTCTCCAAGGAGATCGTCCAGACCCGCGCCGATCGCCAGGGCCGGAAGATTTTGCCGTGGGCGTATCACGCAGCGCGGTTCCGCTACCCCTGATGCCTCCGCAGGCCGATTACGATAACATTTATCGCATTCCCTCGTTCCGATGCGCAAAGCGCGCCCCGCTTCGGCCGGCTCGGCAGTCGACCGCCCTTCTCATGAAGGGAACGGTGGCGGCATCATGTTTCGAAAAAGCGAACCTTCAGGTGGGCTGATCCTGTCGCCCGGGATTGGTCCCGCCATGCCGCTCGCCGTCCGCCCGTCCTGCTTCCGCTGCGCCCGTGAGACCGTCCGCGGTCGACGCCGGGCGCAGGCGCAACGCCGCCGTCGCCTCGTTTCCTCCATCGTCCTTCGCAGGGTCTCCCGCTGCTCCGAGTCTCGTCGAATGAGGCCGAAATACGGCAAGAGGTCTCGATGCAGGGAGCCGGCGTGTCCAAGGTCCGCGGCGGCGGACTGGACCCCGGCTTTCGCGGGCGTGACATTGTTTGGGTCTTCCGAGCCGGCGTGTCGCCGCCCCCCCGAGCCGTCGCGCCCATCCCCAATTCGTGATAAGCGTAAGCCTCCATGAGCCTCGCCCTGCGCAAACCCATGACGCTCGCTGAATTCGTCGCCTGGGAGGAACGGCAGCCCTTGCGCTGGGAATTCGACGGGTTCGGCCCCGTGGCGATGACGGGCGGGACCTACGGCCACTCCACGATCCAGCGAAATCTCGCGATCTCCATCGGCGGCCGCCTTCGCGGCAAGCCCTGCCAGTTCCAAGGCGGCGACCTGAAAATTCAGGTGGCGGACGGCCATATCCGCTACCCGGACGGTATGGTCGTGCGCGCGCCGGTCGAGCGCACGGCGACGGTCGTCGGTGACCCCGTCGTCGTCTTCGAGGTTCTGAGCCCCAGCACGGCGGCGAACGACCGGATCGTCAAGGCCCGGGAATATCAGGCGACGCCTTCGATCCAGCGGTACGTCATGCTGGAGCAGGACCGCGCCGGGGCTACCGTCTACGCCCGCGCGGGCGAGGGATGGACGCACGACATCCTGATCGCCGACTCCCTTCTGAGCCTGCCGGAAATCGGCGTCGAGCTGCCGCTCACCGAGCTTTACGAAGGGATCGCGTTCGACGACGAGCCGGTCGCGGGCGAGCCGGCCTGAGATCAGTCCCTCTTCGTCAGCGCCTCGAGCCGCGCCTCTTCCTCTGCCGTCAGCGCCGCGGTCGCGGCCGGCTGGCGGCGGCGGGCGACGAGCACGGCGGCGAGGCCGGCGGCGAGCGTGAGGGGGGCGGAGAGCCACAGGAGCAGGGTCTCTGGCTTCAGTGGCGGTTTCAACAAAATGAAGTCGCCGTAGCGGGAGACGAGATAGGTCCGGACCGCGTCGTTGCTCTCGCCCTCGCCGATCCGCTGGCGGATGAGCAGGCGGATGTCGCGCGCCAGCGGGGCGTCGGAATCGTCGATCGACTGGTTCTGGCAGACCATGCAGCGCAGTTCCGCCGAGAGAGTCCGGGCGCGCCCCTCGAGCGCGGGGTCCTTCATCACCTCGTCTGGCTGCACTGCGAAGGCGGGGCCGGCGAGGAGGGCGAGGAGCGCGACGAGAAGGATCATTGCGCCTCCCCTCATCCGGCCCTTCGGGTCCCCTTCCCCCCGAGGGGGAAGGGGTTCCCCTCTCCCACAGGGAGAGGGAGGCGGCCGAAGGCCGCCGGGTGAGGGGAAGCCGGCGCGGACGGAATTCATCTTGCTCTACCCCGCCGCCGCTGCGGCCATGGCCGCCCGTGAGCGCCGCGCCACGCCGAAGCGCAGCCGGCGGTCGGCGAGCGACAGGGCGCCGCCCGCCGCCATGGCGCAGCCGCCGAGCCAGATCAGCGTGATCAACGGCTTCCAGTAGAGCCGCGCCGGAACGGCGCCGTCGGGGGCCGGATCGGCGATCGACACGTAGATCTGGCCGAAGTTCAGCGTCGCCATGCCGGCCTCGGTGGTGGTCATGGTGCGCGCGGCGAACTGGCGGCGCGCGGGCTCGATCGTCGCAACCACCCGGTCGCCCGAGCGGACCGTCATCGTGCTGACGGTCTCCCTGTAGTTCGGCCCGACACGTTCGCCGACAGAGTCGAGCGTGATCGCATAAGGGCCGACCGCCTGCGGAACCCCTTTGTGCAGCGTCGTGATCGCCTCGGAGCCGAAGCCGACGCCGGCGAGGCCGAGCAGCGTCATGCCGACCCCGATATGGGCGAGCGCCGCGCCCCAGAACGACAGCGGCAGGCCGGCGGCGCGCTTCAGCGCCAGCCCGGCCGAGAGGCCCGGCCGCCACGCGCGCGCAAAGACTTCGATCAGCGCGCCGAGGATGACGAAGACCGCGACGCCCGCCGCGACCGAAGCCAGCACCGGCCCGCCCCGCAGCCACGCCGCCCCGACCACCGCAACCACCGCGCCCGCGACGATCGCGACCGCCAGCCGCTGCACGACGCCCAGGAGATCGCCGCGCTTCCAGGCGAGCGAGAAGCCGACCGGCGTCACCCCGGCGGCGGCGAGCAGCAGCACGCCGCAGGTCATGTTGAAAAACGGCGCGCCGACCGTGATCTTCTCGCCGGTGAACTGCTCGAGGGCGAGCGGATAAAGCGTGCCGAAGAAAACGGTGGCGCAGGCGGTGGTGAGGAGGAGGTTGTTCAGCACCAGCGCGCCCTCGCGCGAGACCGGCGCGAACAGGCCCCCCTGCTTCAGCATCGGCGCCCGCCACGCGAACAGCGCGAACGAGCCCAAGATGAAGAGCGCCAGGATCGCCAGGATGAACACGCCCCGGCGCGGGTCGCTGGCGAACGCGTGGACCGAGGTCAAGACGCCCGATCGGACGAGGAAGGTGCCGAGCAGCGAGAACGAGAAGGCGAGGATGGCGAGGAAGATCGTCCAGACCTTCAGCGCGTCGCGCTTCTCCATCACAGCGACCGAGTGGATGAAGGCCGTGCCCGCGAGCCAGGGCATGAGGGAGGCGTTCTCGACCGGGTCCCAGAACCAGAAGCCGCCCCATCCCAGCGTGTAATAGGCCCAGAACGATCCGGCGGCGATGCCGATCGTCAGAAGCCCCCAGGCGACGAGCGCGAACGGCCGCACGAATCGCGCCCAGGCCGCGTCGATCCGGCCCTCGATCAGGGCCGCGGCGGCGAAGGAATAGACGATCGAGAAGCCGACATAGCCGAGATAGAGGAGCGGCGGGTGGATCGCGAGGCCTGGGTCCTGAAGGATCGGGTTCAGGTCGCGCCCCTCGAACGGCGCGGGCGCGAGGCGCTCGAACGGGTTCGAGGTGAGCAGGATGAAGAGCAGGAACGCGACGCTGATCAGGCCCTGCACCGCGAGCGCGTTGGCCCGCAGCGTCCGCGGCAGCGAGCGGCCGAAGAGCGCGACGAGCGCGCCGAAGATCGCGAGAATCAGCACCCACAAGAGCATCGAGCCCTCGTGGTTCCCCCAGACGCCGGTGATCTTGTAGATCGCGGGTGCCGCGCTGTGGGAGTTCTCGGCGACGTTGAGGACCGAGAAGTCCGAGGCGAGATGGGCGTTGACGAGCGCGGCGAAGGCGATCGCGATGCACGCGAACTGGGTCAGCGCCGCGCTGCGGCCGACCGCCATCAGCTCGGCGTCGCCGGCGCGCGCGCCCCAGGCTGGAACGATGGTCTGCGCCAGCGCCGCGGCGAGCGCGAGCACAAGGGCGAAATGGCCGATCTCGACGATCACTTGGCGTTGGCTCCTTCCTGCCAGCGGCCCTGCTTCTTCAGCGATTCGACGACTTCGCGCGGCATGTAGCGCTCGTCGTGCTTGGCGAGGATCTGGTCGCCGGCGAGCCGGCCCTCACCCGAGAACACGCCCTCGACGACCACGCCCTGGCCCTCGTGGAAGAGGTCGGGGACATTGCCGAAGCAGGCGCCGAGGCAGTCGACCATGACGCTCTTCGTTCCGTCCGTCACGGCGAAAGTGAGCCGGTCGTCGGCGCGATGGACCGAGCCCGCCTCGACCAGCCCGCCGAGCCGGACCCTGGTCCCTGCGCGCACGTTCTTTTGCGCGATCTCGGCGGGGGTGAGAAAGAGGGACAGGCTGTCCTTCATCGCAAAGAGGCCGAGGCCGACGGCGCAGCCGATCACCGCGAGGGCGGCGGCGATGAGGGCGAGACGGCGGCTTTTCCGGGTCAATTGGCGTCTCCGAGGCCCGAGTCGAGGCCCAAGTCGCGGGCGAGCGCGTCGAGGCTCGCGACGGCGTTCGAATCCGGCGCGAGCGCCTTGCGGGCGTCGGCGAGCGCCGCCTTGGCTTTGTCGGCCTGATGCAGCACGGTATAGGCGCGAATAAGGCGCGCCCATTCGTCGAGGCTGCCGCCATTTGTCGCAAGGCGGCCGGCGAGGCGCGTGACCATGCCCTCGATCATCGCCTTCTGATCGGGCGAACCGAGCGCGGGCGCCTCGGCCGCCGTAGGCGGCGGCTCGCCTTTCAGCCCGGCGAGGCGCGATCTCACCGCGCCCGCCCATACGGCGCCCGGCGGCGCGTCGGCGACGAGCGCCTCGTACGCGTGGATGGCGTCGGCGGTCCGGCCGTCCTGTTCGGCGGCGAGCGCGAGATAGAACCGCGCCTGTGGCAGGCTAGGATCGCCGGCGAGCGCCTTGCCGAACGCCTCCCGCGCCTTGTCGGTCACGACGCCGCCGGCCGCCGCGACCAGCGCCTCGCCGTAGGCCGCCCGAAGGCCCGGCTGCTCGCCGAGCAAGCGCAGCGCCTCGGAATAGGCGTGCGCCCCGTCCTCGTAGCGCTCGAGCCGCATGTAGACCGGCGCCAGCACGGCCCAGCCCTTGCCATCGCCCGGCTCGGAGATCAGATGCTTCTCGACGCCGGCGACCGCGGCCTCGATGTCGTCGCCGGCATGGGCGGCGGACTCGCGGCTCGCAAGCGGCTCGTCGCGCATCTGCGGCCGCCCGAGCATCGCGTAGAGCGGAAACGCGATCGCCGGAACGCCGATCGCGACGAGCGCGGCGGCGGCTAGCCGGCTGCGTCCTTTGGGCGCGGCGCGCGGAACGGCGGAGCCGGCGGCGAGCAGACGGCGGGCGGCCTCGGCGCGCGCGCTCGCGGCTTCGCTCTCCGGCAATTGGCCGCGCTCGACGTCGCGCCCGATCTCGTCGATCTGCGCCTTGTAGAACGCCGCCTCGCTCGCGGACGCCGCGTCGGCGCCATTTCCGTCCGATCCGCGCAGCAGCGGCCATATCGCGGCGAGGACCGCAAAAGCGGCCAATCCCGCCAAGACAAACCAAAGCATGAAAACCCTCGAGGCGCGCGGTCGCGCAGGGACGCGCGTCAAAGTCAGGGGCTGCGATAACGCAAAATGCGCCGGAGGTCTCGCAAAAACTCCGAACGGAATGCGGCGCAGACGTCGCAGCCCATCGGAGCGCGCGCGCCTCGCCGCTATTCCCCGATGATCTTGACCAGCGCGCGCTTGCGGCGGCCGCCGTCGAACTCGCCGTAGAAGATCTGCTCCCACGGCCCGAAGTCGAGCTTGCCCGCGGTCACGGCGACCACGACCTCGCGCCCCATCACCTGGCGCTTCATGTGGGCGTCGGCGTTGTCCTCGCCGGTCCGGTTGTGGCGGTAGGCGGAGACCGGTTCGTGGGGCGCGAGCTTTTCCAGCCACGCCTCGTAATCGGCGTGCAGACCGCGCTCGTCGTCGTTGATGAACACCGAGGCGGTGATATGCATCGCGTTGACGAGGACGAGGCCCTCCCGCACGCCGCTTTCCTCGAGCGCCGCCTCGACTTGCGAGGTGATGTTGAGAAAGGCCCTCCGCCCCGGCGTCTCGAACCACAGTTCCTTTCGATAAGACTTCATGCCGACGCTCCGTCTCCTGCGCCGCTCCTTGCGCGGCCCCGCGGCAGGATAGGGCGCCGTCCGGGCGGCGTCTCCCCGTGCCGGCGCGGTCGCCGGCCGCGATCAGCGATCGCGGGCGCCGATGGTTGCGGCGATCGCGGCGCGCGCGATCGTCTCGACGGCGAGGCCAACGAGATATGCCGGCGCCGAGCAGAACGCCGCCGCCGCGATCACCCGGCCGGTCATGTCGCCGGCCAAGTCCCGGCTTCCGCCGTTCAGCGCCCGCATCGTGAGCGTGAAGGGCAGGGCGGAAAGCACGAGCGGCAGGTCCGCAAACCAAGTCCCCGCGCGCCGGAGGTAGTCGACGTGCAACCCGGCGAAGACGGCCGCATAAACCGCCGCGAGGACGAGGCCGGTCCAGGACAGGAACCTCCTCACGCCTCCTCGCAGGCGACGACCCGCTGCGCCTGCCGGCCGAGGCCGTCGATCCCGAGGGAGACCGTGTCGCCGGCCTTCAGGAAGACCGGCGGCTTCCTGCCGAGGCCGACGCCCGGGGGCGTGCCGGTGGTGATGACGTCGCCGGGCTCGAGAATCATGAACTGCGAGATGTAGGAGACGAGCGTCCTGACCCCGAACACCATGGTCGAGGTCGAGCCGCTCTGCATGCGCTCGCCGTTGACGTCGAGCCACATGTCCAGTTTCTGCACGTCGCCGATCTCGTCGGGCGTCACCAGCCACGGACCGAGCGGACCGAAGGTCGGGCAGCCCTTGCCCTTCATCCACTGGCCGGAGCGCTCGATCTGGAACGCCCGCTCCGAGACGTCGTTGCACACGCAATAGCCGGCGACGTGCTTCAGCGCGTCGGCCTCGCTCACGTAGCTGGCGCGCGTCCCGATCACCAGCGCAAGCTCCACTTCCCAGTCGGTCTTCGTCGATCCCCTGGGGACGACGATGTCGTCGTTGGGTCCGACGATGCAGGAGGGCGCCTTGTTGAACAGCACCGGCTCCTTCGGCACGGCCTGCCCCGATTCGGCGGCGTGGTCGGCGTAGTTGAGGCCGACCGCGATGAAGTTGCGCACGCCCGCGACGCACGGCCCGATCCGCGGCGCGCCGCGCACGGCGGGCAGCGATTCGGGCTTCAGCTTGGCGAGTCGCGCGAGCGCGCGGGGCGCGAGCGTATCGGCGTCGATGCCGGCGACGACCTCGCTGAGGTCGCGAAGCTTGCCGGCGGCGTCGATCAATCCCGGCTTTTCTTTCCCGGCTTTTCCATATCGGACGAGTTTCATTTTGGTTTCCGCATGCTGATATTCGAGAAGGTTGAAACGCGTTTTTTCACCCCGCGACACGGCGGCCGGGACGGAGTCCGGCTCGCCTTCCCACAAGCGGGGCGTCAATTCGCGATTCTCTTTTATTTCGCCACAGATGTCTCCTATTATGGATCGTCGCCAAATTTCATCCCCGCAAGCTTTGTCGTTTGCACGCGCGATTGTGCTTCCAGGGAAAGCCGAACGGCAGCCAACGTGTTTCTCGCCCGAATTCGCTGTCGGTTGTTCGGTTTCCTAAAAATCAGGCCTGAGAGTCGTTTCAGGGGGTGTTGTCTCGTCGACGGAGTGCGCATCCGCTTGAAACGGATGCGATTGGTCTACCTCGTATTATCGAAAAGAAGCGTAAAATGTCTACTGTGGAACGGATCGCCCTCTTCATCGACGGCGCAAACTTGTATGCAAGTGCGAAGGCGCTCGGCTTCGATATCGACTACAAACGGCTTCTGCGCGAATTTCAGGCGAAGGGCCGGCTCATTCGAGCTTTTTATTACACGGCTCTGGTGGATGATCAGGAATATTCGTCCATTCGTCCACTGGTCGACTGGCTCGATTACAATGGATATGCGGTGGTGACGAAGCCGACGAAGGAATTCGTCGATTCGACGGGACGCCGGAAGGTCAAGGGCAACATGGACATCGAGCTTGCGGTCAACGCAATGGAGATGGCCGAGCACATCGACCTGATGGTGCTGTTCTCCGGGGACGGGGATTTCCGCTCCCTGGTGGAGGCCATGCAGCGCAAGGGCGTCCGGGTGGCGGTCGTGTCGACGATATCGACCCAGCCGCCGATGGTCGCCGACGAATTGCGCCGGCAGGCGGACGAGTTCGTCGATCTCGCCCAGCTCATGGCCCGAATCGGGCGCGACCCCGGCGAGCGCCCGGTGCGGACCGAAAACCATCGCCGCGCCCACTTCGCCGCGGTTCAGCAGCCCGTCGAAGAACCAGTCCGCGAGTAGCGGACCCGAACCTGTGGCGTTCGACGCCGGTCCCCCGCGGGACTGCGGCGCGTGCGGGCGGCTGGCCGGTTTCCGGGCCGCCAATCGCGCCGCCTTTCCCGGCTGGTGGAACGCGCCGGTGCCGTCGTTCGGCGACTCGGACGCGCGTCTGCTGATCGTCGGCCTCGCGCCGGGCTTGCGCGGAGCCAATCGCACGGGGCGCCCGTTCACCGGCGACACCGCCGGCGACCTGCTCTACGCCACGCTGATCCGCTACGGCTTCGCTGAGGGCGTCTACGACCGCAGGCCCGACGACGGCTTGCGGCTGGTCGACTGCGCGATCGTGAACGCGGTCCGCTGCGTTCCGCCGCAGAACAAGCCGACCCCGCAGGAGATCGCCGCCTGCCGGACGCATCTGGCGGCCTCGATCGGCGCGCTGGGCCGGCTGAAGGCCGTGCTGGCGCTCGGCCGGGTGGCGCACGAGTCGCTCCTGCGCACGGCCGGCGCGCGCCTCGCCGAGTTTCCGTTCGCGCACGGCGCGCGGCATGCGCTGAAATCCGGCGCCGTTCTCTTCGACAGCTACCATTGCTCGCGCTACAACACCAACACGGGCGTTCTGACGGAAGCGATGTTTCGCGACGTGTTCAGCGCCATCCGGGCCGAATTGACGCCCGGCTGATCGACCGAGGCCCGTGCGGCCCGAACGAAGGGGGAGGGCGACCATGACGAAAAGCCTGTTCGGGACGGTCGGCGACGACCCGGTTTACGAGATCGTCCTCGCCAGCAAGGCGGGCGCAAGCGCGAAGATCCTGACCTGGGGCGCGGTGCTGCGCGATCTCGTCGTCCCGCTCGCGGGCGGGGCGCAGCGCGTGACGCTCGGCCTGAACACGATCGAGGACTACGTCGCCCACTCGCCCCATTTCGGCGCGGTTCCGGGGCGATTCGCCAACCGGATCGCCAACGGCTCTTTCGCGCTCGACGGGGTCGCCTACACGCTCGACCGGAAGCCGGGCGACAAGCATACGCTGCACGGCGGCCCGAGGGGTTTCGGCAAGCGCAACTGGACGCTCGAAGGCTACGACGACGCGTCTGCGACCTTGAGGCTCGAATCGCCCGGCGGCGACGCCGGCTTTCCCGGCGCGCTGACCGCGACCTGCGTCTATCGGCTGCTCGAGCCCGCGACGCTGTGGGTGGAATTGACCGCGACCGCCGGCAAGCCGACCGTCGTCAACCTCACCCACCACGGCTATTTCAACCTCGACGGCGCGCCCGACATCCTCGACCACGAAGTCACTTTGCTCGCCGATTTCTACACGCCGTCCGACCCGGAGCTGATCCCGACCGGCGAGATTCGGTCCGTCGCCGGCACGCCCTACGATTTCCGTAACCCGCGGCCGGTGCGCAACGCAGGCGGGGTGGCCTACGACACCAATTTCGTCGCCGCGCGCCCGCTCGGCCCCGACGGCCTCGCGCCGATCGCCTTCGTGCGCTCGCCGAAGAACGGGCTGACGCTGTCGCTGTTCAGCTCGGAGCCGGGCGTGCAGTTCTACGACGCCGCCAAGCTCGACGTTCCGGTTCCCGGCCTCGACGAGGCGCGCTACGGCGCCCACGCCGGTTTCTGCCTCGAGCCGCAGGCGTTCCCCGATTCGCCCAACCGCCGGCATTTCACGGACACGGTGCTGCGGCCGGGCGCGGAATATCGCCATGTCAGCGAGTTCCGCTTCGTCTGATTGCGCCGATGCCGTGCCCGGCGGTCCGCCCGCCGGCCGGTCGGACAGCGCGATTCGAGCCGGAGCGGGCGTTCGTCGCGCCCGGTTCAGCGGCTGGACTGGACGTGAAACGGGCGTTGACGTCGCAGCGGCGGCCGTCGCGTGCGGAAAATCGGGAACGGCGTCGAACGATGACGGCGTGAGGCGCCGACAGCCGCTCTGCGACGGTCCGCCCCTCGCGCACAGCCGCCGTCCCTCACGCACGCTTCCCGCGCTCTTGCGCCATCGCCGGTCGAATGCCGTCCGTTGCGTTGGGTCGAGTCGAGTTCAGCGCGAAGGGCGCGGTCCCTTCGAGAGCGGGGCCGCGCAGGGACGGACGGAGGGGGCGCCGGCCCCGCCCGCCCGCGCGCCTCACTCGCGCCCGAGGCTTTCGCCGGGGCCGGCCTCGGCCAGCGCCTTGCCGACCTCGAGGCCGAGATCGTCCATCGAGGTCTGCTCGCGGACGCTGAGGTCCTCGCCCTTCGACTGACGTTCGGCCTGCTCGACCGAGCGGGCGACGTTGACCGTGACCTTCGATTCGACTTCCGGGTGAAGGTGGATCGGGACGGGATGAAGGCCGAGCGTCTTGATCGGCTGCTGGATCGCGACGTGGCTGCGCTGGACGGGGTGTCCCGCCGCGATCAGCGCGTCGGCGATGTCGCGCGCCGACACCGAGCCGTAGAGCTGCCCGGTCTCGCCCGCTTGGCGGATGATCACCACCACCGCGCCGTCGACCTTCCCGGCGGCTTCGTTCGCGGCGCGCTTCAGCTCATGGTTGCGCGCCTCGAGGTCGGCGCGCTGGGACTCGAACTTCTTCTTGTTCGCCTCGGTGGCGCGCAGGGCCTTGTTGCGCGGCAGCAGGAAGTTGCGCGCGTAGCCGTCCTTGACTTTGACGGTGTCGCCCATGTGGCCGAGCTTGCCGATGCGCTCCAGTAGAATGACGTCCATGATGGTCTCCTGTTATTTCTGTGAGGTTGGTCTCGGGGTGGGAAGGATGGCCGCGCGCACGCGCAGGCGCGTGAAGGCGTCGACGACGCCGATGAGCGCGAGCAGGGGAAGGGTGTATTTCGCCCTGAGGAGACAGCACGCATAGAGGGCGGCCAGCATCAGCGTGCGAAGCCGCAAACCGCGCGAGAGGGCGTGCGCGACGGCGAGGCCCTGGAAGGCGAAGGCCGCGCCGAGGCCGCCGGCGACGATGCCGGCGTATTGCGAGGCCGGAGCGGGCAGGGCGGCGGCGGCCGCCGCGCACGCGATCACGACGAGGCCGAGCGGCGCCGGAAGCCACAGCGACGCCGGCAGATCGAGCCACGGCCTTTGCAGCCGGTGAGACAACTGGACCGAACGGGCCGCCGCGTAGAGGTTGACGCTGAGCATCAGCAGCGTGGAGCCGGCGATCGCCGCAGGACCGATCCGGACCAGCGACTCGGCGAAGGCTTTGGCCTCCCCGCCGTCGCCGGCGTCGTTCAGGGCGTCGGCCGCGATCGCCGTAAGGGCCTGCGTGACGGCCGCCGCGCCTTCGGCGTAGCCGTGGTAGGTCGCGATCACCGCCGTCAGCACGACGCCCGCGCCGGCCATCGCGATCGCCGCGGCCAGGGTGACGACGGCGCCGGCCGTGGGGTAGGGCGGAAGAAAAGTCCATCGCGACGGCAGATAGCGGGCGACCGGCGTCGCCGCGAAAGCCGCCAGCAGCCACGCGGGGAGCGCGACCGAGGCGGCGTACAGCATGCCCGACAGCGGCTCGGCGATGAGCGTCAGGCCGGCGACGGAGGCGAGCGCCGCGATCACGCCGGCGTCGAGGCCCCAACCCATGGTCGCGATCATGATCGGAAGGGGCGCCAGATAGGCCAGCAGCATCGCCAGCGGGCTCGACTCGGCGCTGACGGCGAACAGGAAGGCGGCGGCGCATCCCGCGCCGAAGGCGACCGCGTAACGTTGAAACATGGCGCTGTCCCGCTTTTGTTGCGGTTAGGGGCCGGGAGGGACCCGGCTCCAACTGCCGCCGCGATGGGTCTCGGACCGAACGCGGCGGCTGATGGCTATCAGGACGCCGTCAGCGGATGACGTAGGGCAGGAGCCCGAGGAAGCGGGCGCGCTTGATCGCCTGGGCAAGCTCGCGCTGCTTGGGGGCGCTGACCGCGGTGATGCGCGACGGCACGATCTTGCCGCGCTCCGAGATGTAGCGCGAGAGCAGGCGCGTGTCCTTGTAGTCGATCTTCGGCGCGTTGGCGCCGGTGAACGGGCAGGACTTGCGGCGGCGGAAGAAGGGGCGGCGGGGCGAGGTGGCCATCAGATTGCTCCAACGTTCGTGTCTTCACGCGGACGGCGCGGGGGACGGTCGCCACGGTCCGGCCGGTCGCCGCGATCACCGCGGTCGGGACGGTCGCCGCGGGGTCCACGCGGGCCGCGATCGTCGCGATCGGAGTCCTCGCGCTTGCGCAGCATGGCCGACGGACCGGCCTCGAGCTCGTCGACCCGGATCGTGAGATAGCGGATCACGTCTTCGTTGATGCCGAGCGTGCGCTCGATCTCGACCACCGCCTCGGATGGCGCGGAAATGTTGAGAAGGGTGAAATGCGCCTTGCGGTTCTTCTTGATCCGGTAGGCGAGGGACTTCAGCCCCCAGGGCTCGACCTTGGTGACCGCGCCGCCGAGCGCGGCGATTTTCGTCTTGATCTGTTCCGTCAGCGCCTCGACCTGCTGGGGCGTGACGTCCTGGCGCGCCAGGAAAATATGCTCGTAGAGAGCCATATCGTGCCTTTCTTCTTACGGTCGCGTCCCACGCGGAGCCCTCCGAGCCCGGGAAAGGCTCGAACCGGATCGTTCGAAGGCGGGAACACGGGAAGTCGGGCCTTTTATGGCCCTGCCGCGCGACAAGGCGCAGCCTTCCGTTCAGCCCCCGGCGGGATGCAACGAGGCGCGTCTCATACCGTCGGACGGCTTCGACCGCAAGGCGAATCCTCGACGATTCGGCGGTTCGGCCCTCGCCGCGTTGTCTGCGTCCTGGTGTGCGACGATTCTGGCGACGCCGTCGAGGCGTCCGGCCTGCTCAGCGATGAAGGCCTTCAAGAGCGCCTTCTGCTGTGACGCGTTCAACGTTGCCCGTTTCCGCAACCGGTCCGCCTCGGCGCCGACGAGCCGCGCGATTTCCCGTGCGCGACGCGGATCGCGAACCTTCAGACTCACTCGAATGTACGAGCATGGGCCGCTGTCAACAAGCCTCAGCCGCCGCCGGAACCAATAGACGCCGCCGCGCCGGTAAACGTTCTCGCACAGTCCCATCGCCGTCCTTTCGGGCACAGGCGTGTGCGACAGGCGTGGGCGCAACAGCTCGGATGGATTCCCACCCCGGCGACTACACCTCTAGGAAAATCAATGGGTTACGCTGAGACTCGGCGGTTCTGGCTGGGGCGGGAGGATTCGAACCTCCGTATGGCGGAATCAAAATCCGCTGCCTTACCGCTTGGCGACGCCCCAATTCGCCGCCGGAGGCGAACGTCCGGCGGAAAAGCGCGGCGGACAATAGTGCCGGGCGCCGCGTATCGCAATGGCCGGAGCGGCGGTTTCTTGCCGGCGCCGGGCTTGGACGCACGGCCGCACAGCAAGGCGGACGGGGGCGGGCGGGGCGGGCGCACGCCGGAACGGTCCGTCCTATCGAGCCCGCGGTTCGGCGGCGCCACGGACCCGGTCGATCGCGCCGGCATGGCGACCGCTTGCGTGCGGCGCGGCGGCAGGCCGATCAGCTGTTGGGATCGGCCGAAGGACGCCTTCATGCGCGATGTTCGCGCGCCGGTCGCATGACCCATTCGAGAGGGTCCCCGGCGCGCTCGACGCCGAGATTCCCTCGGCTCGGGCGCAGCGGCGCCCAGGAAGCGACGGGCAGGTTCATGGCGATCGAGGACCCTTCGCGCGACCCCCACGGAACCCCGCAGGTCGCCAACCCCCCCGCCGCCGCCGGCGCCCCCGCGAGAACCGGCGCCCGGGCGAAGCGCGGCCCGGGCAGGGGAGGGGAGGGAATGTCGCAGCCTTTCAATCCTCGTCACGCGGACCGCCAGTCCGGGAAAAGGCCGCGGCGCGACGACGGGCGCGTCCGGTCTTATTCTTTTCGCCGCGACGCGCTAACGTCGCCCGTCAACCTCGAGGAGGAACGGTCCATGAGCGCACCGATCGGAAAATTCGTCTGGTATGAATACATGGGGAACGACCTGGGGGCGGCGGTCGATTTCTACACCCATGTCGTCGGCTGGACCGCCGAGGACGCGGGCATGTCCGACTTCGCCTACCAGATCGTCTCGGCGGCTGGCCGGCCGGCCGGCGGGCTGATGGATATTCCCGCCGACGCGAGGGCGATGGGCGCGCGCCCCGGCTGGGTCGGCTATATCTGGGTCGAGAACGTCGACCTCGCCCTGCCGAAGCTGATGGAGGCGGGCGGCAAGGTGTTCAAGGCGCCCTCCGACATTCCGGAAGTCGGCCGCTTCGCCGTCGTCGCCGACCCCTACGGCGGCGCCTTCATGCTGTTCCGCGACGCCGGCGGCAATCCGCCTCCGGCGCCCGCGCCCGGGACGCCCGGCACGGTGGGCTGGCACGAGCTGCACAGCGACGACGGCGCGAAGGCGATCGACTTCTATTGCAATTTCTTCGGCTGGTCGAAGACCGGCGATCTCGACATGGGGCCGATGGGCGTCTACCGCATGTTCAAGACCGGCCACGGCGAGGAGGGCGGGATCATGACCCGGAGGCGTGAGACGCCGGCGTCGTTCTGGCTCTACTACGTCAACGTCGGCGCGCTCGACCCTGCCGTCGAGCGGATCGAGGCGAAGGGCGGCCAGATCGCCCACGGGCCGATGGAGGTGCCCGGCGGACAGTGGATCGTCCAGGCGCTCGACCCCCAGGGCGCGCTGTTCGCCCTCGTCGCGCCAAAACGCTAGGCGGCGCGCGTCCGTCGCCGGGCGAGGGTCGCCGACCTTCGAGAACGCGGAGAGGCCGCAGGCGAGAGGCGGCCTATCCCTCGGGGGGCGGGCGACGCCGGCTGCGGCGGAAGCCGGACGAAGCCGCCGCGAGCCGAGGGCGGCGTTCCCGCGCCGGGGCCGACGCGAGCGGCGACGTTTGGGCGAGGTGGAGCGTCCTTTGATGATGCGGACGGCGCCCGGAACGCCGAGTCCTCCGCCAAGTCCTTGAAAATGCTGAAAACCTGTTCCAGGTCCCCGGCGCCGCCGCATGCAAGTCTTTGAAACCAGATGGTTCCCGGCTAGAATCTGCGCCGCTCGGGGGCGCGGCGCGAAGGCGACCCCGTCGCCTGGATCTGGAAGGCGGAGGAGAGGCGGCGCATGACCCTGAGCAAGCGGAAACTCGGAAAGCAAGGGCTCGAAGTCTCGGCCCTGGGGCTCGGCTGCATGGGCATGAGCCAGTCCTATGGGCCCGCGGACGAGGCGGAGTCGATCGCCACCCTGCATCGCGCGATCGACATCGGCTGCACGTTCTTCGACACGGCCGAGGTCTATGGACCGTTCGTGAACGAAGCGCTGCTCGGCCGGGCGCTCGCCGGCCAGCGCGACCGCGTGACGATCGCCACCAAATTCGGGTTCAAGTTCGAGAACGGCCAGCAGGTCGGCGCCGAGCGCGACAGCCGTCCGAAAACCATCCGCGCCGCGGTGGAAGCATCGCTGCGCCGCCTCGCGACCGACCGCATCGACCTTCTCTACCAGCACCGCGTCGATCCCGCGGTTCCGATCGAGGACGTCGCCGGCACGGTCGGCGATCTGGCGCGCGAGGGCAAGGTTCTCTATTTCGGCCTGTCGGAGGCCGGCGTCGCCAACATTCGCCGCGCCCACCGCGAACATCCCGTCTCGGCGGTGCAGAGCGAATATTCGCTGTGGGAGCGCAACCTCGAGGCCGGCGTGCTGCCGGCCTTGCGCGAGCTCGGAATCGGCCTCGTGCCCTTCTCGCCGCTCGGGCGGGGCTTTCTCACAGGAGCCGCCAAGCGCGCCGAGGACTATCCCGAGGACGATTACCGCCGCAAGGATCCGCGCTACCAGGGCGCGGCTTTCGACGCCAACATGAAGGCGGCGGCGATCGTGCGCGAGGTCGCGATCGCCAAGAGCGCGAGGCCCGGACAGATCGCGCTCGCCTGGCTCCTCGCCAAGGGCGACGACATCGTTCCGATCCCCGGAACCAAGCGGCGGGCTTATCTCGACGAGAACGTCGCCGCCGCCCTGATCGCGCTCGACCCGGACGAGATCGCGGCGCTCGACGAGGCGCTCGGTCCGGGCAAGATCTCCGGGCCGAGATATTCGGAAAGGATGATGGCGACGATCGATCGCTGAGGCGCCGAGGCGCGGGTCGTGAAACTGTCGTCAACGCAACGGAAGCCTTGTCATCTCCGGCTGCACGGCTAGCATGCGGGGAAGGGACCCCCTGCGTCGCGGCCATGTCGATGCGCGTGATCGGCGTCCGTCGAGCGCCTGGAGCCATGCGATGTCCAAAGTCCCGACCACAGCGGCGTTCGTCAGCCAGAAGGGCGGCGTCGGCAAGAGCACGCTTGCGCGCGTGCTGGCGGTCGGCGCGATCCATCGCGGGCGCAGGACGCTGCTCGCCGACTTCGATCTCGACCAGTTGACCTGCGTCGAGTGGGGCGCGGCCCGCATGCGCGCCAGCATCGAGCCGGAGATCGACACGCGCGCCTTCAAGAGCCTGAAGAAGCTGCGCAAGGACGAAAGCGTCGTAGACTTTGTCGTCGCCGACACGCGGGGCCTCGCCGACGACCTGTCGACCGAGATCGCCGAGGATTCGGATGTCGTCTTCCTGCCGACCGGCGTGTCGCAGGACGACCTACGACCGACGCTCAACTTGGCGCGCAAGCTCGCGCGGCGCGGCGCCGAGGGGCGGCTGGTGGTGGTGCTGTCGAAAGTCGGGCGGTCGGAGACGCAATTCGCCAGGGCGGTCGAAGCGGTCGAGGACGCCGGTTTCGAGCTGTTGTCGGAGCACTGGCCGCAGCGGGACGGTTTTCAGACCGACCTCGACGCAGGCCGCGCCGGCCGCGAGGCGCGCAACCCTCATTTGCGCGAGATCGCGGAGCGGATGGAGGAGGCGCTCTGGACCCGCGCGATGAAGGCGAAGCCGAGAGGGTAGGGCGCTCTTGCTCTACGAGCACGGGCAGTCGAGGGAAGAAACTGGCCTCGCCGAGGCCCTTCTGGAACTGGGCCTGATTGCGCGCCATCCGAAAACTCCTGCAAAGACAATATGTTCGTTGTTTGTTCTATCCGGGATGTCAAGCTGACGCAAACGTGTAATCAGGAAAGGCATTGTCCTGAGGGTTCTCGGCGGCCACGCGACGTTGAGCGCCCTTGGGCTCAGCAGCCCAACCGATGGCGGAAGAATCGCTGGGTTATCTGTGCAGAAACGAGGCGTTTAAAGTCTTCTACCCCGCCCAATCGAGGCATCGAAGGCCCCGCTCTGCTCCGTCCCCTTCACGCCGTCTCCGCCCGTCGACCAGGAAACCAAACGCCAGATCTTCACCATGGATCGCTGCATCTCCGCTGATCAAGTCAGCGGGTCCCTCTCTGACGGCCCGCGTCCACGACGCCAAGTCCGCCCTTGCCAAGGCCGCGGCCTTGGCCCAAACACGGGCGTCCCCATCAACTCAGGACGGCTAACTCTTGCGCAACAACGCCATCGTTCAGGTCGGCCGCGGACCGCTCGCGGCGCGGTTCGGCGCGAAGCTCCCCATCGCGCTGATCGCCGGCCCCTGCCAGATGGAGAGCCGGGCGCAGGCGCTCGAGACCGCCGCGGCGCTTAAGGAGATCGCGGCGCGGCTGAAGATCGGGCTCGTCTACAAGACGTCCTTCGACAAAGCCAACCGCACCTCCGGCGCGGGCGGGCGCGGGGTCGGGCTCGAGGCGGCGCTGCCGGTGTTCGCCGAAATCCGCGAGACGCTCGGCCTGCCTGTGATCACCGACGTGCATGAGAGCCAGCAATGCGCGAGGGTCGCGCAGGCCGTCGACGCGCTGCAGATTCCCGCCTTCCTCTGCCGGCAGACCGACTTGCTGGTCGCCGCGGCGCGCACGGGCCGCGCGGTCAACGTCAAGAAGGGGCAGTTCCTCGCGCCCTGGGACATGAAGAACGTGGTCGCAAAGCTCGACGCCGCCGGCGCGGGCGACATCCTCGTCACCGAGCGGGGCGCGAGCTTCGGCTACAACACGCTTGTGGTGGACATGCGCGCCCTGCCGATCATGGCGCGCGAGACCGGCGCGCCGGTGATCTTCGACGCCACCCATTCCGTTCAGCAGCCGGGCGGGCAGGGGTCTTCGTCCGGCGGCCAGCGCGAGTTCGCGCCCGCGCTCGCGCGCGCCGCGGTCGCGGTCGGGGTCGCGGGCGTGTTCATCGAGACCCATCCCGATCCCGACCATGCGCCCTCCGACGGGCCGAACATGGTGCCGCTCGCGCGCTTCGAGGCGCTCGTCGCCGAGTTGCAGGACTACGATCGCGTGACCAAGAGCCGCGTCGTGTCAGACTAAAAAAGAGTTTGTCATATGACGGTCGCGTGCGAGAGATAATTTGGACACGGTTTCGTTACCCAAGCGCAAAATGGACAAGTATCTCTTCAGCTACGCGACCGCCGCCGACCCCCCCTTCAAACGCGGCGTGATCCGCCTCGTCGAGAAGGCCACCGGGCAGCCGAAGCTCAAAAAGATGTATCTCGACAACCAGCGGTTCCCCCGCCCGAACGAGACGTTCTGGCAGGCCGCAGTGCGCAAGCTGGCGCTCGACGTCCGCTACGACGCCGACGCGCTCGCCGCGATCCCGAATTCGGGGCCGGTGGTGGTGGTCGCCAACCACCCGTACGGGGTGCTCGACGGCATTGTCATCTCCTGGCTGGTCAGCAAGGTTCGGAGCGATTTCCTCGTGCTGACCAACGCGGTTCTGATGCGCGCCCCCGAGGTCAACGGCTACATCCTGCCGATCGACTTCAGCGAGACCGAGGCGGCGCAAAAGACCAACATCGCCTCCCGCGCCGCCGCGCGCGCCCAGCTCGAGAAGGGCGGCGTGGTCGTCATCTTCCCCGCCGGCGCGGTGTCGACCGCGCCCGACAAGCTCGGCCTCAAGCCGGCGGTCGACTGGCGCTGGCAGCCGTTCGCCGCCCAGCTCGTCCAGCGCTCGAAGGCGGTCGTCGTGCCGATCTGGTTTTCCGGCCAGAACAGCCGGCTGTTTCAGATCGCGAGCCATGTCAGCTCCACCCTGCGCCTTTCCCTGATCTTCCACGAGGTCCGGTCGCGGATCGGCACGGCGCTTCCGGTGGTGATCGGCGCGCCCATCCCTCAGGCGGAGCTCGCGTCGATCAAGGACCGTCAGGCGCTCGCCGACCACCTGCGCGACCGCGTTTACGCCCTCGGCCGGCTGGCCCCGGCGATGGCGAAGAAGCTCAACGCCGCCGAGCGGCTGCTGAAGCCGGTCAAGGCGGCGCTGAAGGCGCAGCGGGCGGCGTAGCGGCAGGCGCCCCGCCGGGAGCGCCTTGCGACGATTGACGATCGCGCCCCCTGACCCGAGGCCCCATGCGACAACGCGCTCGACCGGCTCATCCGTCGATCGGCACAGGATGACGGCGCAGAGACGGCTACGGCCGCGGTCTCAAACCGCCGCCGGCCCGCGAAACGACAGGACCGAGTCCGTCGGAAAGTCGTATAATTTGCCGGTCTCGGTCCACTGCGGCGAGCAAATTTCGACGAGCTTGGGCGCGAGATCCTGGGGCGTGCGCAGCGTCTCCGGATCCTCCCCCGGCATGGCCTTGGCGCGCATCAGGGTGCGCAAGGGGCCGGGGTTGACGAGCATGACGCGGACGTTCGATGTGTTGAGCGTCTCGGCGGCGTAGGTTCGGGCGATGGCGTCGAGCGCGGCCTTCGACATCGCGTAAGGCCCCCAATAGGCCCGCAATTCCGCCCGGCTCGCGGCGCCCGAGGTGACGAACGCGACCCGGCCCGCGGCGGAACGTCGCAACAGCGGATCGAGCGAGCGGATGAGGCGCCAGTTGGCGGTGACGTTCACGGCCAGGACGTCGTCCCAATCCTTGGGGTCGACGTGATGCAGCGGCGAAAGGACGCCGAGCACGCCGGCATTGCCGACGAGGGCGTCGAGCCGCCCCCAGCGGCGAAAGAGCGCCTCGCCGAGCCGGTCGAGCGCCGCGAAGTCGCGCAGATCGAGCGGCGCGAGGGTCGCCGGACTCTCCTCGCCCGGTCGAAGGGCGCGGATCTCGTCGTCGAGCTCTTCGAGCGCGCCCTGCGTGCGCGCAACCGCGACGACATGCGCGCCGTCCCGCGCAAAGGCGAGCGCCGCCGCCCGGCCGATGCCGCGCGAGGCGCCGGTCACCAGCACGATTCGGGAACTTTCGTTCTGGGCGGGCGCGTTCATCGACACTCCACTTCACCTTTGCTAAAGTCGCCTCAATGGAGCGCGCCCGAGCGTGGGCGCGCCGAGGACTGGGCAGGGCAGGCTTCGCGAGGCGCGACACGCTGGGGTCGGCTCGCGCAGCAAGGCGGTTTATGGACTTGCCGGGGCCGAAAATAAAGTCCAGAACGCGTGTGAGATTGGCGTCGGGGGGCAAGCCCGACCCGCAATTCGGGGGCTGGCGCCGGGCGGCGCCATCGTTTTGAGGCTCGAGATGTCAAACACAAATACCGGCCGCGGACCGGGGAAGACGGTGACCCGCGCGGATTTGTCCGAGGTCGTCTACCAGCGCGTCGGGCTGTCGCGCACGGAATCGGCCGAGCTCGTCCAGTCGGTGCTCGACGAAATCTGCGACGCCGCCGAGCGTGGTGAGACGGTGAAGCTCTCCGGGTTCGGCTCCTTCGTCGTGCGCGCGAAGGGCGAGCGCATCGGACGCAATCCGAAGACCGGCGTCGAGGTCCCGATCCTGCCGCGGCGGGTCATGGTGTTCAAGCCGTCGAATGTTCTGAAGGCCAAGATCAACGGCAGGGATGGCGCGGCCGAGAAGGACTGATCGATCGGGGCAGCGTCTCGCCGGCCGCGCTCTCAACCGCCTCTGGCCTTCCGGGTCCCGGCGGACAACAGTGGTTTGATGGAGCGGGCGCGCGCCGGGATTCTGCCCGCGCCGACGGGACCTCGCGAGCGACGCCATGGAGAAAAGCCCAGCGGCCTTTCGAACGATCAGCGAAGTCGCGGACTCCATGGACCTGCCGCAGCATGTGCTGCGCTTCTGGGAGACGCGCTTTCCGCAGATCCGGCCGCTGAAGCGGGCAGGCGGCCGCCGCTACTACCGGCCCGACGACGTCGAGCGCCTCCGCCTGATCAAGCGGCTGTTGTACGAGGAAGGCTATACGATCAAGGGCGTCCAAAGGCTGTTCAAAGAGCAGGGCGTGCAGGCGATGACCAGCGGCGAATTCGAACCTCGGCTTGCATTCGCCGCGGACGACCCGGCGGTCGAGGAGCCGGGGGAGGGCTTGGCGGGCGCCCGGCGCCCGCTTGCGGAAGAGTCCGCGCCGCCGCCGGAAACGTTCGGGCCGGAGGACGTCGCAGCCCTGAAGGGCGCGCTCGCCGAGCTGGCCGGGGCGGCCCGTATCCTGCGTCAGGCGCGCGCGGCCGAAGGGTGAAACAATCGGCCAGGGACGCCGAGGGACGCATTGCCAGAGGCCGCAGGCTTGCCTATAAGGCCGTCCGTCGGAGTGTAGCGCAGCCCGGTTAGCGCACTAGTCTGGGGGACTAGGGGTCGTGGGTTCGAATCCCGCCACTCCGACCACTCTGTTCCGCGGGAGGCAAAGAGAAACCCGCACGGGGCCGAGGCGTTCGATTCGCCCGCAAAGGGCAGGTACTGCCGGCGAGGCGCCGAAGCGCCCGCCTTTTCCCCCACCAAAGTCCCCGGCGACGAGCCAGCTTGCCTCAGCGTTGAAATTCGGCAGCGAACACGAGGCTTTGCAAACCGGCAGATCCAGAGAGGCTGCCTCGTCCTCCGCGTCGTCGCCGCCGATGTCGGGCAGGATGAGCTACTCCGGCCGGCAGCAAGGTCGAAGACCCCCGCGGCCAGGGCGTAGCCGAAAGCGTGCGCCCTGTCCGTCAAGCCGCCGCCGCCGAGGCCGATGCGAAGCTTCGGTTTGGTCCTGTCGGACGCCCCGGGTCGCGGTGAGATCGGGGTCGCTGCGGCCGGCGGCGAAGGCGATGACGTTCTGAACGGACGACACGGCCATCCGCTCCGCTTCGCCCGCGTCAGGCCGGCGCCATGAGGCGTTGTTGCAACGTGGCCGAATGCGAGCCGGCCTGCACCGTCAGACCTGGAGAATCGCGCCGAAGTCGAAATTCTGCCCGGGCGGGTTCTCGCCGATCCGCAACGTCCTGTCGTTTGGGAAGTGATGGGGCGGCACGGGCAGATTGTAAGGCG
>CAIZGR010000610.1 GCA_903932535.1 uncultured Hyphomicrobiales bacterium
CGCCTGCGCGAACAGGAACCCGCGAAATCGTCACGGCTTCGATCAATGTCCCAATCCAGACGGGATGCGGGCCAATGCACACTTCCCGGCGGGGAAGGCGGGGTCCGGTGCGCGGGCTGCGGGGCGGACGAAGGCCCTCCTACGGGCGCGCGGGACCGGACCGGGCGCGGTCTTGGGCGGGCGCGCTGCCGCGCGCCGCCTTTGGCCTTTGTCGCGCATCGACCGGCTTGAGCGCCGGTCGCGTCGATCCCTCTGAGCAAGTCGACACGCCGGACGCGCGACGACCCGTGCCGTTGCGCTCTATCGATCCGCCGCTCCCAGGATCTGGCGCAACGACTTGCCGTCCGGGTACTTGATGTCGTTGATCAGCCACTCGCCGGTCGGCGTATGGAGCATGACAAACTCAATCGAGTCTGACGACCCGTCGCGCAACGTCATTGCCGCGGCCACACGGTTCGGCCCCACCATCTGAGCCGAGATGGACTTGATCCCGCCGCCAGTTTGCGCGCCGGTCAACGGGTCCCCGTCGAACACCGGATAATCCTTGTTGTGTTTCATCGCCGCCGCCCAGGCCTGATTGAACGCAGCCGAGAAATACTTGTGCATGAGTGGCGTCGGCGTGTTGTCGAAGATCGGGCGCCAGTCACCATGTATGTCCAGCGCCGCCACCTCCTTCACTTTTTCGATCGGCGTACTGTCGGCGGCCAACGCATGACCGGTGATCAGCGCCAGAAAGAGAATGAAGAGACCTTTTCGCATCGAGTTGCCTCATCGTATCGTGTAGTAGCGGTTACCGGCCTCGGCGGTATTGCTGCCCCAGGAACTCCACGGGATCGTATGGATCTCCGCGCCGCCAGATCCAACGAATTGATCCAAGATTTGCACACCGGTCGCGTCCTGGCCGAGATAGATGCCGGTGTGGCTCACGCCATACCAGCCCCCGGGGTGGTCCGGCGGACCATACGCGCCGTTGAAGTTGAACGTCGCGATCGGCGTTCCCACAGGAATATCCGTCGCTCCCTGGACGAGCTCGCCCTGCTGCCATTGGCTCGAGGGCGGCAGGGACGGATTGAAGGAGCGCGTCAAGGACACGCACTGCTGGTCCACACCGTAGTAGGACCCGACATATTGCTGATAGTCTGACGCCAGGGTCGACAACGGCTGACCCCCCGAGCCGTCCGACGTCCCCCCGACGGCTCCTGACCCGCCGGGATCCCCGCTCCCAACCGATCCCCCGAGCAACGTCCCGCCGCCGGCCGGAAACGAGTACGCCGGCAAGCCGGGCTCCGGAAACGTCGGGTGAACCTGAACCGGCAACCCGCTTGGCGTCACGACCTGCGGATCGGCCCAGCTCGGGCCGCCGAGGACCGCAAAGCCGGCCGTCGCCACGAGCCCCAGACCAACCGGCGCCACGATCGGCCAAAGCCAGTCCGCCGATCGCCTCCTCTTCCGCCTGCCCGCCGCGACGGTCGCCCGCCAGAGGACGGGCGCCCGGTATTGCCTCGCCATCGCTCTTCTCCCTGATCGTCAGGACGATCAGGGTCGAAGCGATCTGCGCGAACACGAATCGCTTTCTTCGAGACGCGCGCCGGCGGCGCGCTCCCGAACGGAGCAGCGCCGCCTTAACGAGAGCGGGCGCTGTGCGCCGCGATCACCGCGTTCATATCGTCCTCGGCGTTCGCGGGCCGCCAGGCCTCGCAGCGCATTGCGAAGGCGACCGCCCGATCGGCGCCATGGGCCGCCTCGGCGGCCTCATGGCCGACGATCTGAAGTCGCGCCGCCTCGATCGCCCAATAGTCCGCCGCCTCCCTCAACGGCGCAATCCAGTAGCCTCCCTCGATCTGCGCGATCGCGAGCTTCTCGTTGTCGGCGTCCGATCGCATCGACGCCTGCCGCGCCTGAGCGCAGGCGGCGAACGCGCGATCGACGAAAGGCTTCAGGATCCCGTTCAACGTCGTGCGCCGCGCCTCGCGGTCGACGGGCAAGTCCATCGCCGCAATCCTCTCCGCCATCGCCCGGTCCGCCTTGCCGCGACCCTCCGGGTCCGGCGACTCGAACCCGAACGCCTCGGCGATCAGCTCGACTTCGCGCGAGTCGGGCGCGACGTCGATCAGAAGGTCGATCGACGGCTTCGCGCGCAATTCGATGGGGAAGCGGACGACATTCCCGCCCAGCAGGGACAACGTCTCGTAACGCATGGAACTGCCTCCCGGATCGAACAAACAGTGAACAATTACCAGCGGGCGCCCCGCCTCGTCAACACAAGATGTAGGGGTTTTGGAGAGAAAGCGAGAAAAGACCGGGAGAGACCAAGCGCAGGAATGCGCAAGAGACGGGACAGGTATGGGCTGCGCTCGAGGCCCGTGCGGTCCCTCGGATTTCCGTGCGGCCATGAAGCCGGACAGACCGCGCCGCAACGGCTCATAGTCGACGATTTTCCCCTTCGGCCCCCAAGGGGCCGAATTCCTCGCGCGGCAAAATCGCCGCCCTTCGCCGTCCTCCGCTCATCGCTACGGCCCGCTCGCGAGGCTCGCGGGTGCTGGCCCGGCCCGCCCGGCTTCCTTCGAGCCGCACCCGAGGGACCGACGGCACGAGCCGAAGGCCCGAGGAGAACGGAAGAAGGAACGAACACATGAACACGCCCGCGGAATTCACGATCATCGGCCGGGTCGGCGAGATCAAGCAGGTCGGTACGACGCTGCGCGTCAGCATCGCCTCGAGCTACAGCCGCAAGGACAATCGCGGCGAATGGATCGAGCGCACCCGCTGGAACGAGGTCACCATCTTCAGCGACACCACGCGTGGCTACGTCAGACGCAACATCGGCAAGGGCGACCTCGTCTTCACCTCGGGTTCCCTCGGCCAGACGCAGTGGGAGAAGGACGGCGAAACCTTCTACGGCGTCACACTCGCCGCCGAGCGCATCGAGCGCCTGTGCAAGGGCCCGAAGCACCGGGGCGACAAGGGGGACGAGCCGCAGGAGGCGCAGCGTCCGGCGGTCGACGATTCGGATATCCCGTTTTGACTCAACCGAGGGGAGGCTTCGGCCTCCCCGACCTGGGAGATCTGAGCGAAGCGCCATGCTTCCCGCCCCTCTTTGCTCGTCCCTTCCCTCCTTCCCGCCACTGCGAGACCCCAAATGTTCCACTTCGCGAAACTCCGACTCGCGCGCCGCGCCGACCCTCCGAACGACGCCTGGCGCCGCCTCGCCGAACAGGTCGCCCTCGACCGCGCGAGCCGCCGCAGCGAGAGCGGAGCGCGCATCGCGCTCACGCTGACGCAGGACGCTGAACTCCGCTGGACCCTCGCCGACACCGGCGTCATCCATCTCCACGGGCGCGACGGTCGCGGCCGCCCCGTCCCGGCCGTCTGGCGCGCGCCCGAGGACTTCGATCGCGACCGCGTTCGAGCCCTCTTTCGCCGCCTCGCCTCAGGCGCCCTGGTCGAACTCGAAGGGCTCTGGCGAACCCGTGACGTGCGCGGAACCCCCTTGATCGATTTCGTCGCCCAGTACCTCACCCTCGACGCCGATCCGCCCGTCCCGTGAGCGCCGCGAAGCCGACAGTCGCCAGGCCGAAAGGAAGCATCCGATGCGGAACCGTGCTACCCTACGCACCATGAACCTCGTCCTCGCAAGCCCATGACGCTCGCCGAATTCCTCGCCTGGGAGGAGCGGCAGGACCTGCGCTACGAGTTCGATGGTTTCCAACCCGAAGCCATGACCGGCTGCACAGTCGGCCATGGGGCCATCCAGGTCAATCTTGCCATCGCCCTCGGGGGACGACTCCGTGGCAAGCCCTGTCGCTCTTACGGTAGCGACCTCAAGATCCAGGTCGCAGACGATCATATCCGCTACCCGGACGGCATGGTCGTTTGTTCGGACGTCGATCAACGAGCGAAGGTCATTCAGGACCCCGTCGTGATCTTCGAGGTGCTGAGCCCGAGCACCGCGGGCAAGGATCGCATCGTCAAGGCGCGCGAATACCAGGCGACGCCCTCTGTCCAGCGCTACGTCATGCTCGAGCAGGACCGGATCGGCGCCACCGTCCATGGCCGGGCCGCCGACGGATGGAGCGTCGTCGTCCTGAAGGAGGACGATACGCTCGCCCTTCCCGAGATCGGCCTTTCGATCCCGCTCGCCGAGTTCTACGAGGGCCTGACCTTCGAGCACGATCCGGCCGAAGACGACGACAGGCCGCCCTCGCCTGTCGCCTGACCCGGTCTGGTCTGGGCGTTCGTAGCCGAACGGACCGGTCGCCCAATCGCCTGAGCGCCCGCGGCCTTTCCCCATCTTCCCCGAGATTTCTCGTCTCACGCCGCCGGCGAGAGCGCCGCCGCGCGCCGATCCTCCTCCCGCAAACGGAGTTCGCCCCATGTCCAACATTCCCGTCCGGCGTGACATTCCCGCCGGCAAGATCCTTCTCGCCGATTACGGCGATCGCGACTACGAAGCGGCGACCCTCGAGACGATCGCCGAGGGTTTCGCCCCGCATCCGGCGATCAACGCCACGGTGCGACTGCAATGGTCGTCGCCCGGCTTCGAGCCGGCCGGATCGCGCGCTCGGTGGACGAACGGATATTTCGCGGTGCGGTGGACAGATCGCGGCGGCGCAACGCAAGGCCAGCGATACCCTGACGATCCGGCCGGCGAAGCCGACGCCCGGGCCCGGTTCGCTGTGCTCATGGCGCTCCGATGATCGCCGGCGATCCTGGGCCGCTCGCAGAGCGACGCAAGTATCGGGTCGTCTATGCCGACCCGCCCTGGCTCTTCCGCAACCGAAGTCGCAAGGGAGAAAGTCGCAACGCGCTCGCCCACTACGATTGCCTCGACTTCCCGGCGCTTGCGGCGTTGCCCGTTCCCGAGCTCGCCGCCGACGATTGCGTCCTCTTCCTGTGGGCTGTCGATCCCCTTCTCGATCAGGCCTTCGACCTCATCCGCGCATGGGGGTTCGTCTACAAGACCGTCGGCTTTACGTGGGTGAAGACCAATGCGAGGCGCGACGAGGCGCGCCCCGACGACGGTGGCTTCTTCACAGGCCTCGGCTACTGGACCCGCGCCAACCCCGAACAATGCCTGCTCGCGACGCGGGGCGCGCCTCGCCGGCGCGCCCGCGACGTCAAGCGCCTTGTCGTCGAGCCGCGCCGCGAACATAGTCGGAAACCGGACACGGTCCGCAAGCGGATCGAGCGTCTCGTCGAAGGCCCCTATGTCGAACTCTTCGCCCGCGAAACGCGACCAGGCTGGGACGCGTGGGGCTCGGAACTCGGGATCTTTGACGCAGGCCCGGTCAAGACGCGCCGCCGCCCAATCCGCCCGCAGATTGCAGGGCCCGTTTCCTTCACGCGATAGGTCGATGCCCGAGATGGATTCCCACCTCCCCCCGTCTCACGCGGAACAGCGGGTCTTCGTGCGTGCGATGGGCTGCGGCGTCGAGGACTTCATCGCCCGGTTCGGAGCGGAGCCGGCGATCCGACGCGTGAAGACCGAATTGCGGCGCGCCAGGCGCGCCCGCTCGAGGAAGCTCTATCAATTCTGGAGCACGATGCTCATCCGCCTCGAGGCGGACATCGCGGCTCAGGCGCTACACGACGACACCACAGCCCGAACGCCTCCAGCGACGCGACAGACAGGCTGGAGACCGGGCGAGGACCTTTCGGTCCCCGCCGGCGACGTCGCTCGCACAGCCCTTCCCGGCTCATAGCGCACTCGTCTCGAGCTGGACGTCGCGAGGAGCTTGTCAGAGGCCCGCGCGTCTTCGCCAGCGAGGTCCTGAAGGCGGCGTGACGAGCCCAGACGCGGCGGCGAGGAGGGCGCAGCCCTCGCAGGAGCAAAGCGTTCGTCGACGCCCGGATGGCCACGCACGAGCTTGCTCTCGAGGCCGATCAGAACGCGGCGCTTGTGGCGCAGCCGAGATCAGCACCCATGCGGCGACGCGGACCTCGCTGTCCCTCTTTCTGCGCGCGACGAACCGCCCCGCGCCGATCGCGAATTCGGACAGAGGCTCTCCCCGGCGTCTCGGTGAAAGCGCATGGTTCGCCGCAACATTGTCATCGAGCGAGCCCTCGAACGCCGATCCGCGACCCGCTCGAGGGCGGACTTCTCCGCACGAGGCCGATCGCCTCGTATTCGGGATCGATGAAGTCGACACATCGGCGCGCAGCGACGGCTTGACGACGGCGCCGGGGAGAGAGTGCGAAACCGGGCGGCCATCCGGTGCGCGCGGCGGAAGCCGGTCTCACGCGCCTTGGGAAGGACGTCGCATGCGATGCGCGAGCCATCGCCGCCGGTTCCTTCATCTTGCAATGCGGACCGCACACGAAGCCCACCGCCAGCTCATGTCCCTCGGTTATGGGCGGCGATAAGCCCGGCCCGTTCGGCCAGCAACGGCTTCGGTCGACGAATTTCCCCTTCGGCCCCCCGATTCATAAGGCAAAAGAGTTTCTCGTGAGGGGGGCCGAATTCCTCGCGAAACAAATTCGCCGCCCTCCGCCGTCCTCCGCTTCGCTTCGGCCCTCCGCTTCGCTTCGGGTGCAAGCCGCCCAGGCCGGGCTTCTTCATGCCGCACCGAGGGACACGAGCTGGCGATGGGCCAGCGGCCCGCGGCAAGATGAAGGAACCGACGACCATGGCTTCGAACCGCTCCAAGTCCTCCCCCAAGACCCAGACCCGCCCGGCCCTCACCTTCGAGACGGCCGTCCAGCTCTGCCCCCACCAGGGCGTCGCCGAGAGCGTCGCAACCGCCTTCGGCCTGATCGTCCCCGAATACGAGGAGATCCGCGCGGAGCACGCAGCCGCCCTCAAGCAGATGGCCGCGACGTTCGAGGGCTCCCTCAACGACAAGGCGACCGAGATGCACTTCCAGCGGATCGTCGGGGCCCTCGTTTCCTCCGCGGTCGGCGCGGGGCGGTTCTACTCCGAGAAGGTCGGCGAGGCCCGCAACGCCACCGCCCGGGCCGCGGACGGCGGCGACGACGAACACGGCGCCCCGATCGGCCTCGAAAGCAAGGCGCAGCGCACCCGCGAATTCGCCGCCGACATGGCCATGCAGGCCTACGGCCTCCTCGCCGCGGCCCACGGCGCAATCGACGCCTACAAGGACCTCACCGGCGACGACTGGAAGGCCTACGAAGCCAAGCCCGACGCCCAGGTCGAGAAGAAGGCCGCAGCCTCCCAGATGGGAGCCTTCGCGGGCTGACGCCCAAGAGCGGGGACCGAAAGGTCCCCGCCGCCCTTCTCCCTTCTCCCGGAGCCTTCCGATGACCGTCTCCTTCAACCCCCTCAAGGCCAACGGCCACACCGTCTCCCGCGTCCCCGAACTCGACGACCTCGAGGTCTCCCTTTCCAACGCCAACGCCAGAGATGTCCTCGACGCCCTCGGGATTGACGACCTCTATTCCACAGCGCCCTGGCCGCTGCCCTGCTTCAAGGCCGTCCTCGTCGTCGCCCGCCGCAAGCGCCTCGGCCACGCCTCGCACGCGATTCCCCTCACAGAGACTCGTGAACCGGGCTCCATGCTCCTCATCGATTGCGGCCGGGACGAAGGCTATGTCGAGCGGAAGCTCGCGCTTCTCTCCGACCTCGTGAACCGCGCGGCCGACGTCGGCGCGACCCATATCGGCTGGGGCTGAGGCCCTTCCCCCGTTCGCCCTCGCCGGCCGCGCTCTGCGCGAGCGCGCCGTCGTTCTCACTCCGTCTATGTGATAGGCTAACGCCCATGACCGCCCAGATCCTCTTCGACCGCCTCGCCTACGTCGATCGGCTCAAAGCCGGATCGTTCTCCGAGCAGCAGGCCCGAGCCGCCGCCGACGCCCTCGGCGACGCGCTCGCCGAAACGGTCGCCACCAAAGCCGATATCGCCGGTGTCGAAACGAAAATCGACCAGCTCGAAAACAGACTCGAAGTCCGCTTCGCGGGGATCGAAGCCCGAATCGCGGAATCCCGCGCGAGCACCATTCAATGGATCGTCGGCGTCGCCATCGGCACGTGCACTATCGGCGCAGCCGTCGCCTCCTTCATCTTCAAGCATATGCCCTGACGACGCGGCCTCCCCGGCCCGCTGAAGCGGTTCTCGTCGACAGCGATTTGACCAAAGTCCCGTCAGGAGGGCGCCAACTCGCGGCCTCGGAATTGTCAGCCCGCTCCCCCACTTCCTGATGACAATTTTTCGACGACAATCGCACATGAGCAATATGGGCGAGTCCGTACTCTGTGGCGATATCGCTCATGATATCAACGACATCGTCGTTGTTATATCCGAGTAACTTGTCCGTCAGCTTGGCCGCTGCGGATCCGAGACCAATGTCGATCATCTTAATACCCTGAGTTGGCTCAGTGCTTAAGGCAATACACAATGTGGTCCGGCGCAGATTTCTGCCCAAGACGAGCCTCGCGGCATTATTTCGGTCGGCCCGGCGAAATGTCCGCAAGCGGACAGGCGTCGATGGTCGTCCCGTTCGACATCCGAACCTTCATCGGATCAACCCAGCACCGGTCCACCGCGTCGAACATCGCCTGTCGCGACTCGGTCAATCGCAGATTCCAGTATTGCGACGTCGCATAGCCGCCGATGAACAGCGCCATCGCGCCGAAAGACACCCATCTGGCCAGCTTCCAGGCGTACTCGCGATGACGAAATTTCTGCTCGAGGATCAGCCAGTTCGGGCACTCCTTCACCAGCGCGTCCGACATGCGACGCTGAATGCCGGCGACCGATTCATCGATCATCTGTTGCGCGTGCGCGCTCGCCGCACCCGCGTTCTCCGTGGCGCGAAGCGCCATCGCCAACGCGTTCGAGGTCGCCTCGATCAGCCGTTCGACCCGGTGCCGGTCGGCTTCGCCTTCCCGCCGCGCTTGCTCCAGCAGCGCCTGAAGGTCGCCGAGCGTCGCAAGGTTCGTCTTTCCCGTCTCCTCGATCGCCTTCAGAAGCGCCCGCACGAACTGGCCTTCCAGCGCGTCCACATGCAAGCCCCACTCGATCGCGGCTTGCTCGACCCTGGCGATCTCATCGGCAAGACCGAAGTCACGACGCCCTTTCGGCGTCGCTCCTTCGTTGACGAGCATCCCCTGAGAGACGCTCCCCTTCTCCGCATCTCTAGCCATAGCTCTCACCCACCCGTCCCGGTCGCATCGGACCGCATAGCCGGCAACCAGGCGGCCGGAATTCGTGACACCATCGCCGGGAAGTCCGTCGTCCACCACTTCCGAACCCGCGCCCGGTCAAACACCGAAAGGGTCTTCCCGTCGGCCCCCGACGCGCCGTTCATCGCATCGGCGAATCCGAGTTTGCGATCCGTCACCTCCGCCATGCAGCTGAGGCGCGGCATCGTCACTGCCGTCGCGCCCTTCAGCGTCACCCGCAAAACGCTTGGATGCTTGCTCACCTGTTCGAACGCGACATCATACGACCGCCCCGTCAGAAC
>CAIZGR010000611.1 GCA_903932535.1 uncultured Hyphomicrobiales bacterium
GCGGTGGCGGGGATCGGCGGCCTCTTCTTCGGCCTCGCGATCATGCGCTTCCGGTCCGTCGCCGCGCAGGGCGCGTGAAGAGACCCGCGCAACGCCACGGCGACGAGAACGCCTTGGCTTCTGTCGACGAAGAATGACGCGCTCAGGCAAGGCCGAAGAGTTCCTTGACGCGCTGGCCGAGCCTCGTCGCCAGAGTCTCGTCGGGCTTGTCGCGATCGGCGAATTCTTCCAGCCGCGCTTTTCCGACCGCCACCCGCCTCGCGAGGATTTCGCCGAGTTCGGCGGCGATTGCGGGCCTCTGCTCGAAGATTGGCGCGAGATCGGCCTTGGCGATTTCGTAGACCGTCACCTTGGTCAGCGCACGGATCGTGAACATGGTCGCGGCGCCAGCCAGCAGCCCCGCCTCGCCAAAGCTGTCGCCGGGAGCGAGGCGCATCGCTTCCTCTTCTCCCGTCCCGGCGCTTTGAATGGCGACCAGAACGCCCGCGCTCAGAATGAAGAGCGCCTGTGCGACGCTGCCTTGCTTGACGAGGATGTCGCCGGCCTTGTGGATTCTCCGCTTCATTTTCGGGGCGAGTTGGACGCGCTCCTCCTCGGACAGCGGAGCGAAGATCGAAAGGTGATCGAGCAGGCGCCTCGGCATGTCCGCCGCCTCGGGCCGCGCGACGCGCAGCGCGAGCGGCACAGGGCTGCCCGACGGCGGCGCGAGGCGGATGCCCGCCGACGCGCAGTGCCGGAAAACGAGATCGAAGAGTTCGGTCTGCGCGTCGGGCCCCTCCTCGACATTCGAAACGAAGAACTGAATCTCGTACTCCATGGCGACGGCGTCGAGGCCTCGAACGACAACGGTCGGAACAGGAGTCCGAAGGATTCGATTGCAGCTGAGAAGCGCGGCCTGCAGCGCGACACGGCCGCCCGACGGCGCGACGGTCGGCTCGAGCCGGACGACGATCGTCAGACCGTGCGCCCTCATGGGCTGGCTCGCGTTGATCAGCTTCGCCCTAGCGATCATGCTGTTCGGTATGATCGCGAGGTCGTTGTCGGGCGTGAGAATATGCGTCGCGCGCCAGTCCGTCTCGATCACGCGTCCTTGCGTCCCGCCGTCGAGGATGATCCAGTCGCCGGGATGATAGGGTCTCGCGAGATTGAGCACGACGCCCGAGAAGACGTCGCCGAGGGTGCTTTGAAGCGCGAGGCCCAGCACGATGGCGACGACGCCGGAGGCCGCCAGCAGGCCGCCGACCGGCATGTCGAAAACGTTGGCGACGATGGCGAGGCCGGCGGCGGCGTAGATGACGCCGACGAAGAGGTCCTGCAGGAAGCGGGTCTCGCGGGGCTGTCGTCTGAAGACGAGCGCTGCGCGAAAGAAGCCCGAGACCAGCCAGGCCGCTGCGACCCACCAGACGATCTTGAAGCCGCTGATCATGAAGAGTGTGAGGTCGTCGCCAACTCTTGGCGTCGGCTCGGATGGCAAGACCCCGGCCGCCAGCAACATGAAGGTGAATCCGCCGAAAGAGGCGAGCTGGCAGAGGAAGCGGGCGACCGGGCTCTCGCGAAAGGCGAGCCGCGTCACGAGGAAGCCCGCGACAAGAAAGACGCCGGCGAGCGCCAGCGCGATCGGGAGCTGCGAGATGAAGCCTGCGAATTCAGTGGTCATGAGGCCGATTCTGGGTAGTGGCCGAGGCTCGGCCATATCGCCTCGGCGACAGGCTGTCCCGCCATGAGCCGTCGCCAGCCCCAGGCGTAAAGCGGCCCGCGACGGGACAGGATCGGAAATTTCTCAGGCCACTGGGCGCGAAGGCAGGCTGGCATCGATTCCTGCATCGTCTTCGCGGCCAGAAGTCGCGGCGGGTTCGAGTCCGCCTTCTCGGATGAAGCGGATTGCGCTCGCGCTGCTCCGGCGGACGACCGTCGCCTTCGCCATCGCGAACCCCGCGACCTCCCCGCGGCCAGCGCCGGTCCAGGCGGGCGCCGGCCTTATCGGTGGCTATCCTCGACGCTGCCGAGCCCCAACACTTGCCGTGCAGGGTCCAATCCGGTCAACAGCCGATATGCAGGGAAAACTCGCTCCGCCTTTCCAGTTCATCGGGGTGGAAGGCCGCCGGCCGCAAGTCATCTCTTTTGCCGATCCTCCATATTTCGGTTCCGGTCACATCAAAATGCTCGCGGTCAGAACCGAAAAACCGGAACGACCTGACGGCGAACTTGTCTTTGAGTTGCTTCAAACTCGCCACGATTCCATTCCACATCATGAACGCCTCCTGCGCCATGGCTCAACACATTGAGCCGACATAGGCTGGCGAAGGAAAGAATCGGAATATAC
>CAIZGR010000612.1 GCA_903932535.1 uncultured Hyphomicrobiales bacterium
CGGACGTGAGCGACGGCTTCCTCGACCGGCGGGTGCTGGCGGTTCCCGGCCGCGACGACCTCGAGACGGTGGATATCCGATCGCTCGCCGCCGGCGGCCTCGTTCCGGGTCCGCAAGCGAGCATGCTGGCGACGGCCAAGGCGGTCCTGGCTTGGCACGCCCGCCGGACCTTCTGCTCGAATTGCGGCGCGAGAACGAATGTCGGCGCGGCCGGCTGGCGGCGCGAATGCCCGGACTGCCGCATGCAGCATTTTCCGCGCACCGATCCGGTCGTCATCATGTTGGCGGTCGACGGCGGCGCCTGCCTGCTCGGACGCCAGCCGCGATTCCCGCGTGGCATGTATTCGGCGCTGGCCGGTTTTCTGGAGCCGGGCGAGACGATCGAGCAGGCGGTCCGGCGCGAGATCATGGAGGAGGCCGGGATCGCCTGCGGCGCCGTCCGCTACTTCGCCTCCCAGCCGTGGCCGTTTCCCTCGTCGCTGATGATCGGCTGCTTCGCCGAAGCCGAGAGCCGGACGGTCACGGTCGACCGCGTGGAGCTCGAGGACGCGCGCTGGTTCCCGCGCGAGGAGGTTCGGACGATGCTCGAGAAGCGCCATCCGGACCGGCTTTCGGCCCCGATCCCGATGGCGATCGCGCATCATCTGATCAAGGCGTGGGCGAGCGGCGAAAGATCGACATAGGCCCCTTCGGACGGAAGCGCCGAGACACCCTGCGATCCTCGGCCGGGCTCCGCCGCCGCCCTCTCGCGGCAGGGCGGAGCGCTCGGAGTCGCGCGGCGAAAAGCGACCCGCCTCATTCCTCGATATGCGGCTCCTTATCCTCGACGCGGGGCTCTTTCGGCTTGCCGAACACCGCGTCGACGTCGATGCGCTCCTCGACAGGCTTCGGCTTGGGCGCGCCGAAGACCTCGAGCTGGCTCGTGGGCGCGGGCTTGGCGGTCGTGATCTCGGCCGAGACGAGGGTCTGCCCGCCGGGCTCCTCGACCTTCGGGCGGTCCTTGGCGGCGCGGTTGACCTCGAAGTCGAGGTCGATCTGCGAGCAGAGGCCGAGCGTCACCGGGTCCATCGGCTGGAGATTGGCGGAGTTCCAGTGGGTGCGGTCGCGGATCGCCTGGAGCGTGTGCTTGGTCGTGCCGACGAGGCGCATGATCTGCGCGTCCTTGAGCTCGGCGTGGTTGCGCAGGAGCCACAAGACGGCGTTCGGGCGGTCCTGGCGGCGCGACAGCGGCGTGTAGCGCGCCCCGCGCGGCTTCTTGAACTCCGGCGTGCGCACCTTCGAGACGGCCAGATGCAGGCGGATGTTCGGGTCGCGCTCCGCCCGGGCGATCGCTTCGCGCGTGAGCTGGCCGGTCGAGATCGGGTCGTAGCCCTTGATGCCGGTCGCCACCTCGCCGTCGGCGATGCCCTTGACTTCGAGGGGATGCAGTTTGCAGAATTCCGCGATTTGGTCGAAGGTCAGGGAGGTGTTCTCGACCAGCCAGACAGCGGTCGCCTTCGGCATCAGCGGCGCGTCGCTCATTGTGGCTTGCTCCTTGCGATCAATCGGCCGCACGCCTCCCGTCTCAGGCCCGGAGGCGGTGCGGCCTCGATAAACAAAACTCGGGGGGATGCCTTCCTTATAGGCGCCGCAAGGCGGAATTGCAATCGCCGATCAAAGGTTTGATGTTTCGTTCCGGGACGATTGGCGACCGCCGGGGCGGTCGGTTCGGGCTGGAAAGCCCTTCGACAGGCTCGCGGCGAGGGCGTCAAGCGCTCGACGAGGGCGGGGGAGCGCTGCCGTGCGCCGGCCGCGCCGGGGGGCGCGAGGCAACCTTGCGCCGTCTCGGAGGTTGGCTCCGATATCGACAAGGAGGCCCGTCCCGTGAAATCCGCGCCGCTCTTCGCCGCCATGACGCTCGCGCTTTCGAGTCTCGTCGCTTCGGCTCCGGCCGAAGCCGAGGGCTGCATCAAGGGCGCGCTGGTCGGCGGCGTCGCTGGACATGACGCCGGCCATCGCGGCGTTCTCGGCGCCCTCGGGGGCTGCGTCGTGGGTCAGCGCCTCGCCAACGAAAAGGACAAGGACCAGGGGGCGGCGGAGAACGCACCCCCGTCGCCGCCGCCGAACAGGCAGTGAAGCGTCGGCCGTCACGCCTTGTTGTTGAGCGCCGGCGCCGTCTTCGGATCGAGCGGCCAGCGGGGCCGGGCGGCGACGTCGAGCCGGTCGACGCGGCCGAGCCGCAGCCGCTCGATGCCGGCCCAGGCGATCATCGCGCCGTTGTCGGTGCAGAGCTTCAGCGGCGGGGCGACCATCCGCAGGCCGGCCTCGGCGCAGAACCGCGCGAGCGCGCCGCGAATGGCGAGATTGGCGCCCACGCCGCCGGCGACGACGACCGCTTCCGGCGCGGCGCCCAGCCGCTCGCGGAAGCGCTTGAGCCCGACCCGCATCCGGTCCTCGACCACGTCGACGATCGCCGCCTGAAACGACGCGCACAGGTCCGCGACATCCTGCAAGCTCAACGGCGCGGCCTGCTCGGCGGCGAACCGGACGGCTGTCTTGAGGCCGGAGAGGGAGAAGTCCGCGTTCGGCCGGCCCATCATCGGACGCGGCAGCGCGAAACGCTCGGGATCGCCGGTTCTCGCCGCCTGTTCGACCGCCGGCCCGCCGGGATAGGGAAGCCCGAGAAGCTTCGCGGTCTTGTCGAACGCCTCGCCGATCGCGTCGTCGAGCGTCGCGCCGAGCCGGTCGTAATCGCCGACGCCCTTGACGGCGAGGATCTGGGTGTGGCCGCCCGAGGCGAGCAGGATCAGGTAGGGAAAGGCGACGTTTGCGGCGAGGCGCGCGGTCAGGACATGCGCCTCGAGATGGTTGACCGCGATCAGCGGCTTGCCGGTCGCGAGGGCGATCCCCTTCCCGGCCATCAGTCCGACGAGGACGCCGCCGATCAGACCCGGCCCGGCGGCCGCGGCGACGCCGTCGAGCGCTCTGGCCCCGAGTCCCGCCTTCGCCAGCGCGCGCTCGATCAGCATGTCGACGATCTCGACATGGGCCCGCGCCGCGATCTCCGGCACGACCCCGCCGAACGGCGCGTGCGCCGCGATCTGGCTCATCACTTCGTCGGCGAGAATCTGGCCCCCCCCGTCGGGCGTCAGCCGCACGACGGCGGCGGCCGTCTCGTCGCAAGTGGTTTCGATACCCAGAACCCGCATGCGTCTTCCACGCTCCGTGATCTCATGACCGCCCGCGATCACGCTTTCCGGCGCGGGATGCGAAAAAGGGTTTGCCGGGCTTTGCAAAGGTCGCGCTTCGATCGGAAGGGCGGCGTCTCGCCGCCCCAGGCGCGCGAGACGCCGCCCTCGAACCGGGCGCCGGGCGTTCCGCGTGGAACCTCCTGTAGCGCGAACGGAGCGGCGAGGGAACCGGCGGCTTTTCACGCAGCAGGACAGGCGGCGATTCGCCGCCTGTCGCGACATGGTGGGCCGTGGTAGCAGAATTCTCTTGGAGGCCAAGCGGCGATGAATCCCATCGGCCCGAACGAAATTCGCGTCGTCGTCCAGACGACCCAGGCGCCCGGATCGCCAGCGGGCTTGGTTCGCGCCGCCGTCTTCAAGAAGCTGTTCGATGCGGTGCTCGCCGCTCTGCTCGCGGCCGATCGGGAAATTCATCCGAAGACGGCGTCGAGCGCGTTCCTCATCAGCCATTTGTCTTTCGCGCCCTGCGAATTCGGCCTCTCCGAAATCGTCATGGCGAGCGGGTCCGGCGCCGGCTCGTCGATCGGGCTCTTCCGCCGCTGCGCCGGGCGGGTGTATCGAAGCGATTATCAGAGCCTGCTCCAATATCCCCGCCTCACGCGCGCTTTCCATCGACTCGTCGTCGCCCTCGATCCGGCCAATGTCGCCGTCGCCCGGTTTCAGGACACCGAG
>CAIZGR010000613.1 GCA_903932535.1 uncultured Hyphomicrobiales bacterium
GTGAAGACGCCGCCCCTCCCTGCGAGCACGAGCGCGCCGATGTCCGGATCGCGCTCGGCCGTGTCGAACGCCTCGATCAGCGCCTCGTACATCGCGCCGGTGATGGCGTTCTTCTTCTCCGGCCGGGCGAAGGCGGCGACCAGCGCCGCCCCTTCGCGCCCGATCTCGACGCCGGCGCTCACAGCACGTCCGCCAGCACGGCCTCGTAGGCCTTGAGCGCCCCGGCGCCGGAGGCGACGATGCGGTTGAGGCCCGGCGCCACCGGCAGCAGCTTCTCGGCGTAGAAGCGGGCCAGCGCGACGCGCGCGAGCTCGCTCGAATCGCCGTCCGCCGCGAGGTCCACCGCGGCGAGGCCCGCCTTGGCGACGCAGGCGCCCCCGAGCGTCAGGCCGAAGAGGCGCAGGTAGGGGGAGGCGCCCGCGAGCGCGGATTCGCTGTCGCTCGCGAGCCATTTCTGCATCTCGCGCGTCGCGTTGTCGAGCGCGTCCGACGCCTCCGACAGCCGGGCGCTGGTTGCGCCGAAGGCCGCGCCGCCGCGCTCCGAGACAGCGCGGGCGACGTCCCGTATCCAGCCGATCTCGTTGCGGGCCGTCTGCCCGCCGGCGAGCGGGAGCTTCCGCAGCACGAGGTCGATGCCGTGAATGCCGTTGGCGCCCTCGTAGATCGCGGAGATGCGGGCGTCGCGCATGTGCTGGGCGGCGCCGGTCTCCTCGATGAAGCCCATGCCGCCGTGAATCTGCACGCCGATGGACGCCGCTTCGTCGCCGAGGTCGGTCGAGAACGCCTTGGCGATCGGCGTGAGCAGCGCGGCGCGGTTGGCGCCGGCGGTCCGCTCCTCTTCCGTTGGTCCGTGGCTCGCGAGATCGAGCGCGGCGGCGGTCAGGTGGCAGATGCCGCGCGCCGCGTGGACATAGGCCTTCATCGTCATCAGCATGCGCTGCACGTCGGGGTGCTCGACGATGGGGGCCATGGCCTCGCCGCCGCTGGCGCTGCGGCCCTGCCGGCGCTCGCGGGCGAAGGCGAGCGCCTGCTGGTAGGCGCGCTCGGCGATGGCGACGCCCTGCGTGCCGACCGCGAGCCGCGCGGCGTTCATCATCACGAACATCGCGGCGAGGCCCCGGTTCTCCTCGCCGACCAGCCAAGCCTTCGCGCCCTCGCTCTCGCCGTAGATCATCACGCAGGTCGGCGAACCGTGGATGCCGAGCTTGTGCTCGATGCTGGCGCAGCGCACGTCGTTGCGCGCCCCGAGCGCGCCGTCGGCGTCGACCAGGAATTTCGGCGCGAGGAACAGCGACAGGCCGCGCGTGCCGGCCGGGGCGCCGGGCAGGCGCGCGAGAACGAGATGGACGATGTTCTCGGCCATGTCGTGCTCGCCGTAGGTGATGAAGATCTTCTGCCCGAACAGGCGGTAGGTCCCGTCGCCGGCGCGCTCGGCGCGTGTCCTGACCGCGTTGAGGTCGGACCCGGCCTGCGGCTCGGTCAGGTTCATCGTGCCGGTCCAGCGCCCGGCGACCATCGGCTCGAGGTAAGTGTCGAGGAGCGCGCGCGCGCCGTAGCTCTTGAGCGCGCCGATCGCGCCCTCGGTCAGCAGCGGGCAGAGCGCGAAGGCCATCGAAGCCCCGTTCCAGATTTCGGTGCAGGCGACGTTGACGAGGTGCGGCAGCCCCATGCCGCCGAACTCGGCCGGCGCCGACACCCCGCCCCAGCCCGCCTCCGCCCAGCGTCGATAAGCGCCGGCGAATCCCGGCGGCGTCGTCACGGCGCCGTTTTCATAGGCCGCGCCGACGGTGTCGGCGGTCCGGTTGAGCGGCGCGATCTCCTCGGTCGCGAAGCGCCCCGCCTCCGCGATCACGGACGTGATCGTCTCCCAGTCGCATTCGCCGTCCAGCTTCGCGCCGATCAACTCCGGCAGGCCGGCCACGGCCTTCAGCGAGAACAGGATATCCGCGACCGGGGATCGATAGCTCATGGGGGCTCCTCCGAATAGGTTGTGGCGTCGACGCGCCAGCTTGATAGGACAAAGTCGAAGAAGTTTAAATATAGACCATTATCGCAGCAACACGACGGGAATCGGGATGCCGACAGAACGCCGAGCAACGCGCCGGGCGCCGGCGACCGCCGGGACGATCGGAGAGGCCGCTGAATGCCTGCGCCTCGGCGGCCTCGTCGCCATGCCGACCGAGACGGTCTACGGGCTCGCGGCCGACGCGACCTCGGAGAGCGCGGTCGCGCGCGTCTACGCGGCCAAGGGCCGCCCCGCCTTCAACCCGCTGATCGCGCACGTGGCCGGCGTGGAGGCGGCGCTCGAGCAGGCGCGATTTGACGCCGACGCCGAGCGTCTTGCGCGCGCCTTCTGGCCCGGGCCGCTGACCCTCGTCCTGCCGGTCGCCTCGACCTGCCGGGTGAGCCTGCTCGCCCGCGCGGGGCTCGACTCCCTCGCGCTCCGCGCGCCGGACCATCCGGTCGCGCGCGCGCTGATCGAGGCGGCCGGGCGGCCGCTCGCGGCTCCCTCCGCCAATCGTTCCGGCCATGTGAGCCCGACCACCGCCGATCATGTGCTCGCCGACCTCGACGGGCGGATCGACTGGATTCTCGACGCCGGGCCGTCGCGCTGCGGGGTCGAGTCGACGATCGTCGCCTGCCTCGGCGCCGGGCCGGCGCTGCTGCGGCCCGGCGCGATCCCCGAAGAGGCGATCGAGGCGGCGCTCGGGCGCCGGCTCGAAAAGGCCGCCGCCGAGCAGGGGGCGCCGGCGGCGCCGGGGCGGCTCGCCTCGCATTACGCGCCCCGCGCGCGGCTGCGGCTCGACGCGGTCGCGGTCGGGCCGGACGAGGCCGCGCTCGACTTCGGCGGCGTTCTCGCCGGCGCGCCGTCCCGCATACGCCTCGACCTCTCGCCGTCCGGCGACCTCGTCGAGGCCGCCGCCAATCTCTTCGCCTTCCTCAGGGCGCTCGACGAAACCGGCGCCCTCGCGATCGCCGCCGCCCCGATCCCGGCGCATGGCCTCGGCGCCGCGATCAACGACCGTTTGCGGCGCGCTGCCGCCCCGAAGGGCCTCTGAGCGCTTCATTCGCCGCCCGGACTTGCAGAACGCCTGTTCCGCAGGGCAATGTATCGAAGGGGAATGGCTATAGAATTCCGGTGCGATGGACGCGGCGCTGAGCTGGGACGAATTTCGACTGGTCAAGGCGATTGCCGACTCGCGCTCGCTCGCCGGCGCGGCGGCGGCGCTCGGCCTCAATCACTCGACCGTCTTCCGCAGGCTCGGCGCGCTCGAGGCGGCTGTCGGCGGCCCGCTGTTCGAACGCTCGCGCTCGGGCTACGACCCGACGCCGGCCGGCGACGAGATGATCGCGCTGGCGAACCAGATGGCGGATTCGATCGACGAGTTCGAGCGGCGGGTGGCCGGGCGCGACGTCAAGCCGACGGGACGGCTCAGGGTCACCACCGTGGAAGTCGTCGGTCAGCGCTTCATGCCCTCGATCCTGGTGCAGTTCCACGCCCAGAATCCGAGCCTCGTCATCGATCTCATCCTGTCGGAGCGGGAGATGAACCTGTCCCGGCGGGACGCGGACATCGCGATCCGGCTGACCAACGATCCGCCCGAGACTCTGGTCGGGCGGCGGATCTGCACTGTGCGCTGGGCGGTCTACTGTCGCCGCGACCTCGCTGGCGCCATGCAGCGGGGGCCGGCCGATGCGGCGCCGTTCATCGGCTTCGCCGACGATTTCGGGCCGCCTGCGGGGCGCCGATGGGTCGAAGCGAACGTGCGTCCGGAGGCGCTCGCCGCGCGCGTGAATTCCATTTACGCGATGCTCGAGATGACCGCGCACGGCTTCGGCGCGGCGCCGCTGCCCTGCTTTCTGGGCGAGCAGACCCCCAATCTGGCGCGGCTCGGCCCGGGCTTGCGCGAGTGGGACCTCGGCCTCTGGATTCTCACCCATTCGGACCTGCGCCGTTCGGCCCGCGTCCGGGCGTTCATGGACTTCGCCGGCGCGGAACTCGCCAAGCACCGCCGCATGATGGAGGGCGCCGAAAACGAGTAAGGGTCCCGAGCGCGCTGTCATCGGCTTGCCATGGGGCGGCGCCTGTGGCAAAAGCCCCTCGCGCCCATGGCGCTGAAGGCCCAGATGCTGCAGTAGCTCAGTGGTAGAGCACTCCCTTGGTAAGGGAGAGGTCGAGAGTTCAATCCTCTCTTGCAGCACCACTTTCTGCTTTGGCTTTGTGGATGAGTTGAGCCTGTCGGCCCCCGATTGGCCGCGCGTGGCGACGCCCGAGGTTCTGCGGCGTCCTTTGTCGTGTCCGCGGACGGTGCGCTCCCAGTGTGCGCGAAGCACCTGCTCCTGGAGAAGGGCGGCGCGAATCCCGCCGGCAAAGATCTGAGCGGCTCGGAAATGGGCGTCCCGGCCGCGAAGATCACGGCCTTCACAGTCTTGTCATCGTGTAAAAAAAACGCGGGACGCGGCGACCCGCCGCGTCCCGCTCGGCAGCCTCTCACATCGTCGCCCGCAGCAAAAATCGGGCGACACTTGAATTGCCTTCACCCCA
>CAIZGR010000614.1 GCA_903932535.1 uncultured Hyphomicrobiales bacterium
CGATCCGCGCAAGTGCGTCCGCCCGGCATAAGTCGCGCGGCGCGAATTTCTGGAGGACCGCCTCATGTCGCTCGCCAAGCACCATGCCGTCGTCACCGGCTCGACCAGCGGGATCGGGCTCGCCATCGCCCGCGCGCTCGCCAAGGAAGGCGCGGACGTCATGATCAACGGCTTCGGCGACCCGAAGGCGATCGAGGACGAGCGCGCCAAGATCGAGAGCGAATTCAAGGTCAAGTGCGTCTACAACGGCGCCGACATGTCGAAGGGCGCCGAGGTCGAGGCGATGATCAGGGACGCGGCCGAAAAGCTCGGGACGGTCGACATCGTCGTCAACAACGCCGGCGTCCAGTTCGTCTCGCCGATCGAGGATTTCCCGGCCGAGAAATGGAACGCGATCATCGCGATCAACCTCACCTCGGCCTACCACACGATCAAGGCGGCCGTGCCCGGCATGAAGGCGCAGAAGTGGGGCCGGATCGTCAACACCGCCTCGGCCCACTCGCTGACCGCTTCGCCGTTCAAGTCGGCCTACGTCTCCGCCAAGCACGGCCTCGCCGGCCTCACCAAGACGGTCGCGCTCGAGCTGGCCACCTTCGGCGTCACCTGCAACTGCATCTCTCCCGGCTACGTCTGGACGCCGCTGGTCGCGAACCAGATTCCCGACACGATGAAGGCGCGCAACATGACGCGCGAGCAGGTGATCAACGAGGTCATGCTGGAGCGGCAGCCGACCAAGCAGTTCGTCACCGTCGACCAGGTCGCCGCCATGGCGGTCTATCTCTGCTCCGACGTCGCCTCGCAGATCACCGGAACCAACATCTCGATCGACGGCGGCTGGACCGCGCAATGAGCGCGGCCGGCGGCCGGGACAAGGGCGCCGGCAAAACGGTCAACCTCGCCCTTCAGGGCGGGGGATCGCACGGCGCTTACGCCTGGGGCGTGCTCGACGCTCTGACCGAGGACGATCGGATCGAGATCGGCGCCATCAGCGGCGCGAGCGCCGGGGCGTTCAACGCCGTGGTCTACGCGGCGGGCCTCGCCGAGGGCGGTCGCCACGGCGCGCGCCAAAAACTGGAAAAATTCTGGCTCTCGGTCTCGACCGAGGGCTCGCTCCTGCCCGGCCAGCGGAAGCTCGTCGACTCCTGGCTCCGGCCGTGGGGCGTGCTCATTCCGGGGACCGGCCTCGTCGGCGCCTGGACGGAGGCGCTGACCCAATTTCTCAGCCCGTATGCGCTGAACCCGCTCAACTTCAATCCGCTGCTCGACCATTTGGCCGCGACCGTCGACTTCGAGCGCCTGCGCGCGTCCGACACGCCCAAACTGTTCGTCGCCGCCACCAACGTGAGGACCGGGCGGGGCGAAATTTTTCATCGCGACGTGCTGACCGCCGACCACGTCATGGCCTCGGGCTGCCTGCCGCAGCTCTTCCAGGCGGTGCAGATCGGCGAGGAAGCCTACTGGGACGGCGGCTACGGCGGCAATCCACCCCTCTGGCCGCTGTTCTACGAGACGACCTGCCGGGATGTGATCATCGTCCAGATCAATCCGATCGAGCGCGACGCCGTCCCGCGCACGCCCGAGGAGATCACGAACCGGCTGAACGAGATCACCTTCAACGCGAGCCTTCTCGGCGAACTGCGCGCCGCCGACTTCGTCGCCCGCCTGATCCGCTCGGGGGTGCTGACAAGCGAGAGCTACCGGCTCGAACGGCTGCACCGCATCGGCGGGGCGGGCCGGCTCGAGGGCTTCCCCGCCTCGACCAAGTTCGACGTGTCGTGGCCGTTTCTCGAGCTTCTGCGCGACCTCGGCCGGCAAGACGCGAAGATCTGGCTCGAAAAGCATTACGATTCGATCGGCGTCGAGAGCACGCTCGACATCGACCAGACGCTGAAACGCGAGCCGGCGAAAACGCCGATCGAGGGCGCCGCGGCGGCGAAGCCTTAAGCGCTCATCCCCGCTGTGCGCGGAGCGGCGGCCGGAAGCGCCGGACGGGGCGGCGCCCCCGCGCGTTCCGGGTACGCGTTCCGCCTCTCTATGCTATAGGCGTCCGGTTCTCACTCGGGAGGCGGGCGGCGATGGGCGTTCTGGTCAATGGCGCGTGGCGCGCCGACGAAGATTTCCCGCGTGATTCGACCGGGCGGTTCGTCCGTCCCGAATCGCCGTTCCGCAACTGGGTCACGGCCGACGGCGCGCCGGGGCCGTCCGGCGCCGGCGGCTTTCAGGCTGCGGCGGGCCGCTATCACCTGATCGTCTCGCTCGCCTGCCCGTGGGCGCACCGGACGCTCATCTTCCGCAAGCTCAAGGGGCTCGAGAGCATGATCTCGCTCTCGGTCGTCCACTGGCTCATGGCCGAGCGCGGCTGGACGTTCGACCCTGCGCCCGGAGTCGTTCCCGATCCCCTGTTCGGCTCCGAGACTCTGAGCCGGATCTACCTCGAGGCGCGGCCGGACCTCACCGGCCGGGTCACGGTGCCGGTGCTGTGGGACCGGGACACGAACACGATCGTCAGCAACGAATCGTCCGAGATCGTCCGCATGTTCAATTCCGCCTTCGATCGCCTGGGCGCCGCGGAGGGCGACTACTATCCGGAGGATCTGCGCCCCGCGATCGACGCGCTCAACGCGCGCATCTACGCGACCGTCAACAACGGCGTCTACCGCGCCGGATTCGCCACGACCCAAGAGGCCTACGAGGAGGCGTTCCGGGCGCTGTTCGAAACGCTCGACCACCTCGAGGCGCGGCTCGCCGATCGGCGGTTCCTGTGCGGCGACCGGCTGACCGAAGCCGACTGGCGGCTTTTCACCACCCTCGTCCGCTTCGATCCGGTCTATTTCGGCCACTTCAAGTGCAACCTCCGCCAGATTCGCGACTATCCGGCGCTCTCGCGCTATCTCGGCGGCCTCTACCGCTGGCCGGGCGTGGCCGAGACGGTGGACTTTCTCCACATCAAGCGACACTATTACCAGAGCCACCGCCGCATCAATCCGACCGGCATCGTGCCGCTCGGGCCGGAGATGGCGCTCTGAAGGCGCGGCAAGGCGCCGCGCCGCCGCCGACGGTTCTGTCCCGCCTGTGCGGACGCCGGAATTTCGCGGGGGAAACGACGGCGCGGAGACGGCGCGGCCTTGCTTTGACGCGAGCGCCTTGGCAAAGTCCGCGCCCCCTCTGACGTGCGGTCGCGCGTTCTGAAGACATAGCGGAAGTCCTGCGATGAAAGTCACCATCGAGCGTTCGGTTCTGCTCAAGGCGCTGGGGCACGTCCATCGCATCGTCGAGAAGCGCAACACCATTCCGATCCTCGCCAACGTGCTGATCGAGGCGCGGGACGGCAAGGTGGCGCTGAAAAGCACGGACCTCGACCTCGAGGCGAGCGAGCTGGCGCCGGCCGACGTCACGCAGGACGGCGCGACCACCGTGCCTGCCCATGTGCTCTACGACATCGTGCGCAAGCTCCCCGACGGCGCGCAGGCCAGCCTCGAGATCGCGGGCGACACGGGACAGCTTCTCTTGCGCTCCGGCCGCTCGCGCTTCTATCTCCAGGCCCTGCCGGCCTCCGACTTTCCCGACCTGACGTCGGGCGAGTTTTCGCACCGCTTCACGCTGCCGGCGGTCGAGTTGAAGCGCCTCATCGAGAACACCCAGTTCGCCATCTCGACCGAGGAGACGCGCTACTACCTCAACGGCGTCTACCTGCACGCGGTCGAGGTCGACGGCAGGCCGATGCTGCGGGCGGTCGCGACCGACGGGCACCGCTTGGCCCGGGTCGAGACGCCGGCCCCCGAGGGCGCCGCCGGCATGCCCGGGGTGATCGCGCCGCGCAAGGCCGTCAACGAGGTCCTGAAGCTGCTCGAGGACCCGACCCAGGACGTGCAGGTCGAGATTTCCGTCGCCAAGGCGCGCTTCCAGTTCGGCGACGTGGTGCTGACCACCAAGCTGATCGACGGCACTTTCCCCGACTACCAGCGCGTCATTCCCGCCGGTAACGACAAGCGCCTCGTGGTCGACAAGGACCCGTTCGAGAAGGCGGTCGACCGCGTCTCGACGCTCTCGTCCGAAAGGGGCCGGGCGATCAAGCTCTCGATCGCGGACAACAAGATGACGCTCTCGGTCAACAACCCGGATTCGGGCTCGGCGAGCGAGGAGATCGAGGTCGACTACGATTCCGCTCCGATCGACATCGGCTTCAACGCCCGCTACCTGCTCGACATCATCGGCCAACTCGCCGGCGATACGGCGCTGATCCGCATGGCCGACCCCGGCTCGCCGACCCTGATCCAGGACCGCGACGGGGCGACGGCGCTCTATGTACTGATGCCGCTGAGGGTGTGACCCTCGCCCGCCCGAGGCCGCTCCGCGCGCTTTCTGCGAGCGGTCAGCGATTTCAATGCGCTAGGTCCTCGGTTCTGATTCGCGCAGGGATCGGCGAGGATGTTTAGCCGTATTTCCGCCACAATCCGGATCGGCCGGCGGCGCCGGCCGGACGTCGGTGATCGCGGCGCGCGGGATGCGGCGCGCTTGCGGCGTCATTCCGGAAACCGCCGCGATTCGGCTAGGACGAGGCAAGGGAACGGCAAGCGGCGCCACGGGTTGATTCGAAGTCATGAGGAACACTGACTGGCATTCTCTTTTACCGCAATAAGTTCATCTCCCTTCCCATGAAACGAACGAACCGAACCGGAGCCCGCCCGCAGCCCTCGCCGGAACGCCAGCGGCCTCGGCGCGACCTTGCCGCGCAGGCGCCCGGCGGTCTGCGGGTCGCATCCGATCGACGCCAGTGGGCCGACGAACGGCTTGACGAG
>CAIZGR010000615.1 GCA_903932535.1 uncultured Hyphomicrobiales bacterium
CGACCTCTCGCACCGTCTCCAAATGGTACTGGTGACGAACCGAATGCATGCCGTCACGCAGCGTGACGTCGTGGACGTAGAGCTTGTTCTTGTTCTTGCGGGCCATCACGCGGCCTCCTTCTGCAATTGCTTGGCGGCCCAGCCGTCGGCGGTCGTGAGGGCTGCCGAGGTCATGATGTCGAGATTGCCGGCGTAGGCCGGCAGGTAGTGCGCCGCGCCCTCGACCTCGAGCATGATCGTGGTCTTGAGGCCGGAGCAGAACCCGACGCCCGGGATGCGCACCGGATGGTTGTCGCCGATGTGCTCGAACTGAACCTTCTGCTTCAGGCGATAGCCGGGCACGTATTTGCGCACCGCGTCCGCCATGTCGGCGACCGACTTCTCGATCGCCTCCTGCGAGCCGCCCTGCGACAGGGTGAACACCGTGTCGCGCATGATCAGCGGCGGCTCGGCCGGGTTCAGGATGATGATCGCCTTGCCCTTCTCCGCGCCGCCGAGCTTGACGATCGCGTTCGAGGTGGTCTCGGTGAACTCGTCGATGTTGGCGCGCGTGCCGGGGCCGGCCGACTTCGACGAGATCGAGGCGACGATCTCGCCCCAGATGAGGCGCTTGGTGGCGCGCTTGACCGCATAGACCATCGGAATGGTCGCCTGCCCGCCGCAAGTCACCATGTTGACATTGGGCTCGTCGATGTTGGCGTCGCCGTTGATCACCGGGATGGTGAAGGGTCCGATCGCCGCGGGAGTGAGGTCGATCACCTTCTTGCCGTCCTTCTGCAGGATGGCGTTGTTCTTGATGTGCGCGCCCGCCGAGGTCGCGTCGAAGACGACCTTGATATCCTTGTAGTTCGGCAGCTTGCGCAGGCCCTCGATGCCCTCATGGGTGGTCGGCACGTTGAGCCGCGCTGCGCGCGCGAGCCCGTCCGAGGCCGGATCGATGCCGACCATCGCGCCCATTTCGAGGTTCTTCGACATGCGCATCACTTTGATCATCAGGTCGGTGCCGATATTGCCCGAGCCGATGATCGCGCATTGTATCTTCGCCATCACGCTTGCTCCTTCGCAAATGCCGCGCGAACGGAGCCGAGGCCCGAGATGCGCGCTTCGTAGACTTCGCCCCTTTTCACCGTGACCATCGGCCCGAGCGCCCCCGACATCACCGTGTCGCCCGCTTTCAGCGGACGCCCGACCCGCGCCATGGTCTTGGCGAGCCACAGCGTCGCCGAGAGCGGATCGCCGAGGCAGGCCGCGCCGGCGCCGACCGAGACCTCGTCGCCGCCCTGCTCCATCACCATGCCGCAGAGCCGGAGGTCGAGGCCGTCGAGCTTCTTGGGCGAGGCGCCGAGAACGTAGAGGCCGGAGGAGGCGTTGTCGGCTATGGTGTCGAGGATGCCGATCTTCCAGTCGGCGATGCGCGAGTCCACGATCTCGATCGCCGGCAGCGCGAACTCGACCGCACGCAGGATGTCGGCGATGGTCAGGTGCTCGTCGTCGAGGTCGCGCCCGATGACGAAGGCGATCTCGGCCTCGACCTTGGGTTGGATGAGCTGGTCGGCCGCGACGTCCCAGCCGTCCGGGACGGCCATGTCCGCAAACAGCATGCCGTAGTCGGGCTGGCTGACGCCGAGCTGCCGCTGCACCGCGAGCGAGGTCAGCCCGATCTTCCTGCCCACGAGCTTACGGCCCACGGACAGCGCGCGCGCCGTGCCGACGTCCTGAACCGCGTAAGCCCCGGCCAGATCGCCCTCGACGATCACGTCCCGCACCGGAGCGCAGGGCGTGCGGGACTCCGAGGCCGCCCGCAGGCGCGCCGCCGCGGCTTCGATATAATGAGGGCTCGTGCCGGATTTGCTTTCAATGGTCATGGACACCCTGTCTTGTTGGCGCGCCACCGCGTTGGACTAGGCCACGACGGTCGAGAAACGTCCGTCGAACGGGCGCGTGTGATGGAAGATGGCCGCCCCGATCTCGTCCCTTGCGCCGCGCTTTGCGCGGCGATCGAGATCGGCTCCGCGAACGCTCACAGCTTGACGCAGACGTTCGTCAGTTCGGTGTAGAACTCGAGCGAATGCAGGCCGCCTTCGCGGCCGATGCCCGACTGCTTGGCGCCGCCGAAGGCGGTGCGCAGGTCGCGCAGGAACCAGGAGTTGACCCAGCAGATGCCGACGTCCATCTGCGCGGCGACCCGGTGGGCGCGGGCGAGATTCTCGGTCCAGACCGAGGCCGCGAGCCCGTAGGGCGTCGAATTGGCGAGCGCGACGGCCTCGTCCTCGTCGTCGAACGGACGGATATGGCAGCACGGGCCGAAGATCTCCTCGTTGACGATCGGCGACGTGTCGGGCAGGCCCGTCCAGATCGTCGGCTCGATCCAGGCGCCGTCCGCGAGCTCGGCCGGCATTTCGGGGACGCCGCCGCCGGTCACGATCGTCGCGCCTTCCGCTGCGGCTTTCTTGTAATAGCTCAGCACCTTCTCGCGGTGCTCCTTGCTGACCAGCGGGCCGAGGGTGGTGGACGGGTCCTCCGGACGGCCGAGCTTCAGGCTTTCCGCGCCGGCTTTGAGGCGCGCGACGAAGGCGTCGAAGATCGGCCGCTGAACGTAGACGCGCTCGGTGCCGAGGCAGACTTGGCCGCAGTTGGCGAAGCACGAGCGCATCACCCCCTCGATCGCCTTGTCGAGATCGGCGTCGGCGAAGACGAGCGCCGGGTTCTTGCCGCCGAGTTCGCACGACACTTGCCGAATGCCGAGCGCGGCCTGGCGCATGATCGCTTCGCCTGTGCGGGTCTCGCCGGTGAAGGTGATGCCGTTGACGAGCGGATGCTGGGTGAGGAACTCGCCGGCCGAATTCGGCCCGAGCCCATGCACGACGTTGTAGACGCCCTTCGGCACGCCGGCTTCGTTCATCACCTCGCCGAGCAGGGTCGCGGTCAGCGGCGTCTCCTCGGAGGGTTTCACCACGACGGTGTTGCCGCAGGCGAGCGCCGGGCCGACCTTCCAGGTCATCAGGAGGAGCGGCAGGTTCCATGGGCTGATGACCGCGATCACGCCCTTGGGCTTCCTCAGGCCGTAGTTGATCGCGCCCGCGCCGTCGGGGGTCGGCATGACGAAGGTCTCGGTCGAGACGTTCTTCACCGTGTCGGCGAACATCTTGAAGTTGGCGGCGCCGCGCGGGATGTCGAGATGGCGGGCGAGGCTGGACGGCTTGCCGGTGTCGAGGCATTCGGCGGCGAGGAAGTCCTCGAGCCGCGCGATGATGAGGTCGGCCACTTTGGCGAGGATGTCGGTGCGCTCGACGACCGTCATCTTGCCCCACGGCCCGTGCAGGGCGGCCTTCGCGGCGCGGCAGGCCGCGTCGATTTCCGCCTTGCCGCCCTCGGGCACGCGGCCGATCACGCTGTTGTCGAGCGGCGTCCGGTTCTCCCAGAACTTGCCGGTGGAGCCGCTGGTGAACGCGCCGTCGATGAAATGGGCGGCGTCGCGACGCGCGCTGTCGAAACTCGCCGAAGCCTTTTTCAAAGCCTGAACCGTCATCGTCTCACCCCTTGGTGACCGCGCCCGCTCATCGCGGCGCTCCGATCATATATCGTCATTTTTTCCGTATGTCGATATTTTTCTTAATATCGATATTCTCCGAGGGCGGCGCCTCGCCGCCCCTGGGCGCGCGGGCGCTCTCCGCGCTAAACCCTCCCGAGCGCGGCGTCCGCGCCCGCCTCGGCGCAGGCGCGGTCGTCGTCCTCGGAGCCGCCGGAGACGCCGATCGCCCCGATCACGGCGCCGTCCTCGACGATCGGCGCGCCGCCGCCGAACAGCACGACGCCCGGACGGATGGAGATGCCGTGGTGCAGCACCGGGTTGTCTTTGAGCGCGTTCGACAAGTCGCCGGTCGCGGCGCCGAACACGGCGGAGGTATAGGCCTTGTCCTTGGCGATGCTTACCGACGCCGCGAAGGCGCCGTCGGCGCGCAGGCAGGCGACGAGGTCGCCGCCGATGTCGACCACCGCCGCGACCACGGCGACGCCGCGCTCCCGCCCTTTCGCCACCGCGGACGCGACGCCTCTGAGCGCCGCGGCCGAACTGATGATCCGACGCGTCACCGAGACTTGCATGATGCTCTCCACCCGTGCGGGGCGCGCTTCCTGCGCCGTTTCGACGCCGGGGCCGGCCCCATGATCGGACCTTTCGCGCGAACGCGAAAGGTCGGGTTGGGAAACGTCGGCGATACGCGTCTTACGACACGACCGACAGGAACGCGTCGTTCATCTGACGCTCGTAGTAGAAAATGCCCTTGCCAACCTGGGTCTCGTCCCAGGTGCGGGTCGGGTTGTCGGGATAGTAGGTGTAGCCGCCGGCGAACACTTCGCAGCGGTTGCCCGACGGATCGAAGAA
>CAIZGR010000616.1 GCA_903932535.1 uncultured Hyphomicrobiales bacterium
CATTTTCGCCACATTTCCGGCGGCCCGAGCCGGTTGCGGCGATCGCCGCAACCGGCTCGGGCGGGCGGGAAATGCGCGGGACAAGGGCAAACGGCGTCATGCTTCCGATCGGGGCATGGACGTCAGACGACGACGGCCTTCTCTTTTAAGAAAGAATTATCCGTTGGTATTCCGATTACAAGAAAGTCGGCCTCGCCGCTGAATGGCGGGAGCGCGCAAGGAGCGGGCGGTCGCGGAGCGCCTGCCGGCGCGGCGTAGATGACCGGGACGAGCCCGGCCATGACGGCGTGAGGTGTCCTTGGACCTGCATCCCGGCGCTTGCGGAGAACAGCGGTTCTTATCGACACGGATGGCTGTCCTTCGGCGAGCCCGGGTTGCCCTGAAATCCCCACTCCCGTCATGGCCGGGCTCGACCCGGCCATCCACGCCGGCGCCGAAGGCGCCTCGCGCCCTCACCCGTTCAACGTCATTCCCGGTTTTCCGCTTGCAACGCCGGCAACACTTCGAGTCCAGTCGAGGCGCCGGACCGTTCAGCCTTCGCCCGCATCGGGCGGCGCGCCGGGCGCATCCAGGAAGCGGCCGATCCACTCCCCGACCCGGGCGCAGTCGTCCGGCTGCCCGTAGGACGCTATGGCGGGGCCGGCGAGCGCGCCGTATCGGTCTCGCCGCGCCTCGATCAGCGCCATGGCGAATTCGGCCGTGAACTCCGGATGAAACTGGAACGAGACGGCGTCGCCGTAGTCGAGCCCGGCATAGGGGGTGAAGGCGTTGGCGACGGTGACGCGGGCGCCCGGCGGACAAGCGACGACCTGATCCTGGTGCAAGGCGGGGACGTGAACGGAGGCCGCGCCGTCCATCCATTCTGCGCGGCCTAGCACGTCGTAACGCTGAAGCCCGACGCCCCAGCCTTTCGGCGACTTGACCACGGCGCCGCCGAACGCCTCGGCCATCGCCTGATGGCCGAAGCACAGGCCGACGAGCTTGGCGCGCCCCCTGACCTGCCGCAGAAAGCCGATCAACTCGGGAATCCAAGGCAGGTCGTCGTAGACCCCCGCCGCCGAGCCGGTCACCACGAAGGCCTCGCAGCCCGCAGCTCCGGCGGACAGGTCCCCGCCCGGAACGTCGACGACCACGGCGTCGCGGCCGGGACCGAGCAGCCGCCGCACCATCGCGCCGTAGCCGTCGAACCGGGGGCGAAGCGCCTCGGGCGGCCCGCCGCATTCCAGGACGCCGATCCTCATGCGCGAAACCTCGACGCCGCCTCGGCGCGACGGCCGCCTTCCTTGCCTCGGGATAGACGCACTGCGCCGCTCCTTTCCCCTCACCCCCCGTCGAGCAGCCGCTCGACGAGCCCGTCGATCGTCTCGGACACGCCCGCCTCGGCCAGCGCCGCGCGCACCATCGCCCGCGCCCGCTGGAACTTGACGCCCTCCGGCAGCGGAACCGCGGCGGCGATTGCCTCCGCGCGCTCGGCCGCGCCGGCGAGGTCGCGGTGGAGCTTGGTCTTGGGGTCGAAGCGGGGAATGGGCAGGTTGAAGACAACCTTGTCGAAATGGCGGGCGCCCCACTGGCCGCGCGACTGATAAGACGCGGCTCGTGAGCGTGCGGTCTCGCTGTTGAGGATGCTACAGAGGTAGCGCGCTTCCCGGAGGCTTCCCGGCGCACACCAGTAAAGCATGTGATCGACCGGCATTCCCGGGTCGAGCACGAGACACGCCGCCGGTTGCGTTCCCGCTTTCGCGTACACGACGCGGGTCGGAGAGATCGGATACTGAGCGCCCAATTCGTTGTGGTAGTTCCACCGTTCAATTAGCGTCATACCGACGCTTTCGGCGTTAGCGGACCAAACCGATTCGGCTTTTCTCATCCAGGCGGCGAGTTGGTCGATCTGTCTATCGAGCGCGCGCTTGGCGTCGAGAACGTCACCGGTCTCGGTGACCGGAATGACCGCCTCGAATGGCCGAAAGACGCGAAACGGCAGAATGCTTTCGCCGAGCAGCGTCGGCCGAAGGAATTGCGCCTCGACTTGGTTCTCTATGCCGGACAGATTCTTCCACGGCTGCTTTTCTTGCAAGCTGCGGCGGCTCCCCACCAGGGGCGCCGCCGAATCAGACCCGAGGCGGCCGAGCGCCTTTCGCTCGACAAAGCACAACATGCGGGGAACGAGCGTCGCGCCCTGACGGAACGCCTGTCGATATTCCGAGCCTCCCGAAAACTTCCCTTCCGTCGGCTTCTCCGCGTTCTCCGCGACCGTGAACTTGCCCTCCGCGATGCGCCTGTCCACCAGCGCCTCGGGCGCGTCGCGCATCGGCAGCGAGCCGGAATAGGCGCGCACGCGCTCGGGCATCGGCTTCGAGGTCGCGCGCCGCCGGCCGAACACGGCGCAGGACGGGACGGGGAACAGCGGCTGGACGCTGTCGTCCATCGTCCAGGCTTCCTCCCACTGGATCGCGCCGCCGTGGAAGGCGCCCGAGCGGAGGCGCTCGAACTGGCCGCGGCTCAGCGCCGCGAGCGGCAGCACGAAGGCGAGCCGTCCCGAGCCGCGCAGATAGAGCGACGCCGCGCGGGCGGTGAACAGGGCGGAGAGGTCGTTCTGGGTGGCGAACTTGCCGCCGACATAGACGCCGAGCCCTTTCGCCAGCTCCTTGAACCGCTTCTGCAGGTCGTCGCTCATGTGGCGGAAGGCGACCCAGGGCGGATTGCCGATCACCACGTTCGCCCAGCCGCCGCCCGCGGACAGCGAGAGCGGGCGCGAGAGGTTGCGGGCGACATAGGGCCAGATGGTGTCCCGGCCCTCGCGGCGCAGCCGGTCGTAGACGAGATAGGTCGCGCCGATGTCGGTCACCGCGCGCGCCTCCTCCTCGCCGAAGCGGCGGAAGACGGGGTTGGGAAATCGCCGGGCGAGATCGGCGTAGCGCTGCTTGATCCCGGCGCCGATCCGCGCCTCGAACTGGGCGCGGGTCAGGCCCGTTTCCGAGCCGCGGCGCATCATCTCCACCGTCCCGTCGAACAGGTCGGGATCGCGGCAGAGCACTTCGGGAAAGTCGAGCGACGCCGGAGGCTCGCCGTTCGCCTGCGGCACCCGGATCGACAGCGTCGTGTCGGCGAAGTGCTGCGAGACGGCGAGCTGCATGGCGTCGCCGAGATAGACCGGAATCTTGAGCGTCCCGCGCCGCGCCGCGAGCGCGGGCGAAAGCGCGAGAAGGCAGGTCACGCGCGCGATGATGACGGCCACGGGGTGGATGTCGACGCCGGCGACGAGCTCGGCCGCGTCGGAAGCGCGCATCTCGCGCGGCGTGCCGCTCTCCTCGGCCTCCGCGAGGCACAGGCGGATCGCATGGAACAGAAAGGCTCCCGAGCCGCAGGCGGGATCGAGCACCTTCTGCTCGAGCGGGCGTTCTATGGCCCGCTTCGCCATCTTCGCCGCCAGCCAGTCGGGCGTGTAGTACTCGCCGAGGCCATGCCGCTGCTCCCGGTCGATCAGCGATTCGTAGAGCGTCTTCATCACGTCGCTCTCGACCTCGGCAAGACGGAAGCGCCGCACAAGCGCCATCAGCCGCTTGACGAGCCTCGCGCCTTCCGGGTCGGCGACGACCCAGTCGAAGAAGTCGCTCTCGACCGCGCCCGTGATGCCGGCGCTCGCGAGCTTCTCGCCCGACAGGAGCTTGGCGGGATCGTCCTCGTCGATCCCGAGCACGGCGAACGCGACGCATTTGGCGACCACGACGAGATAGGCGTGCTGGAGCCACAGCGCGTCGCTCTCGATGTCGTGGCCGTAGACGATCTTGAGAAGCTGCCCCCAGAGCTGGCGCTTGAGCAGATGGGCGGGGACGGGCTTCAGCCGGTCCCAGAGGCCGCGCAGCGCGACCTCGGCCTTGCGGAAGGCGACCGAGTCCGCGCCGAGCTCGATGCGCACCGTCTCCGGGTCGGGCGGCAGCGAGACCTTGAGAGCGAGCGCGCCGTCGAGCCACGCCAGAAACTCGCCGGGCTTGTCGGGATTGAGGATCGTCTCCTTGATGACGACCAGCGCGCCGCCGTCCAGTCCGAGCACGCGCCATAGGCGCCCGTCCGACGCGACGCCGACGAACGGCTCGCCGGTCTCGGCCTCGCGGTTCGCCAGATAGTCCGGCATCTTGCGTTCGACATCGGACCACTCGCGCGCGAGGTCGCGCTTGGCCTCGAAGATCGTCCGGCCGATCAGGGCGTCGGTGCGGCTCTTGACCTCGATGCGCTGCTCGAAACTGACGTCGGCGAGCGCAACGTCGAACTCCGCCACCAGAAGCTGACGAAAATCCGCCTTGACCTCGTCGTGGCCCGGCTTCCGGGCGAGGTCTCGCAAAAGGTCGAGTGATTCGGGCTTTATGGTCACGCGCCCAAGCTAGGGGCGCGTGACCGGCGCTTCAAACCTTCGATGCGTCCGGTCAACAGACTTTCGCGGTCCCGAAGCGGTCCGCGACGGGCCATCGGCTGTCGCCGCCTACTCGGCCGCCTTCTTCATCTCGGGATAGACGCATTCCGCCGGCGCCTTCGCCGCGCGCGGGAACAGCGGAATGATCTTCGCCTCTTCGAACTGGAGGCCCAGCGTCTTCCACACGTCGACCAGCGCTTCGACCAGCTCCGCCACCTGCGCCTCGCTGTGGGCGGGCGTCGGGGTGATGCGCAGGCGCTCCGTCCCCGTGGCGACGGTCGGGTAGTTGATCGGCTGGATGTAGATGGCGTGCCGGTCGAGCAGCATGGCGCTCGCCGCCTTGCACTTGCGCGCGTCGCCGACGAACACCGGCACGATATGCGACGGGTTCTCCATGACGGGAATGCCGGCGGCGCGCAGCGCGTGCTTGGTGAGCCGCGCCATGTGCTGGTGCCGCTCGCGCTCGGCGTTCGAGGTCTTGAGAAGCCTGACCGCCGCCGCCGCGCTCGCCGCGACGCTCGGGGGCAGGGTCGAGGTGAAGATGAACTGCGGGGCGTAGCTGCGAACCGCGTCCACCATCGCCTTGCTCGCCGCGATGTAGCCGCCGAGCGCGCCGAAGCCCTTGGCGAGCGTGCCTTCGATCACGTCGATACGATGGGCGAGCCCTTCGCGCTCGCTGACGCCGCCGCCGTGGGCGCCGTAGAGGCCGACCGCGTGGACTTCGTCGATATAGGTCATCGCGTGGTATTTCTCGCAGACGTCGAGGATGGCCTCGATCGGCGCGATGTCGCCGTCCATCGAATAGAGGCTCTCGAACACGACGAGCTTGGCGCGGTCGAGCGGCTCGGCGGCGAGCAGCTGCTCGAGATGCGCGACATCGTTGTGGCGCCACACCTTCTTGTCGCAGCCGGCGCGCCGCACGCCCTCGATCATCGAATTGTGGTTGAGCGCGTCGGAGAGGATCAGGCAGTTCGGCAGGAGGCTCGCGAGGGTGGAGATGCCTGCGAGGTTGGAGATCCAGCCGGAGGTGAAGACGAGCGCGGCGGCCTTGCCGTGCAGGTCGGCGAGCTCGGCTTCGAGCCGCACGATCGGGTGGTGGGTGCCGGAGATGTTGCGGGTGCCGCCTGCGCCGGCGCCGTGGGCGCGCGCCGTCTCGACCGACGCCTCGATCACGTCGGGATGGACACCCATGCCGAGATAGTCGTTCGAGCACCAGACGGTGACTTCGCGGGGATGGTCTTCTTCGCCCTCGGGACGCCAAAGCGCGGTCGGAAACCGCTGGGCGTCGCGCTCGAGATCGGCAAAGATCCGGTAACGATCTTCCGTCTTCAGACGGTCGATCGCGTCCGAGAAGCACCGCTCGTAGTCCATTTTCTGCCTTTCTTTTGGGCAGCCGGCCTGTTCCGCAGTCGGGCCCTTGTCCAAATCGGTATCCGCCCGTCACAGCCTTGTCCAGAGGGCGGCTTGAAAGGGGAGGCGCGGCCTTTTGGCGCAGGAACGCGCCGGAACGGCGACGCCTTCCCGACTCCGTCGTCGAGACGCCGGCCTTTCGCCTCGCCGCTTCGCAGACTGGGCGACTTCGCCGCAAGGCCTTGAAAAGATTGGCGCGCGCGACCGAGACTCTCTGAGAACGGCCGCTAAGCCTCTGCAATAACTCGGATTTCGTCGAAAGTCGGCGCTCCTCGCCGGGCTGCCGGGACGGGCGCCGGCGGTCAGGTCCGGTAGCTCGGGTCGAGCCGATCGAGCTTGCGCAAGATTCCCGGCCAAGCGAGCGCCCCGCCGAGACCGCGCGTCACCTGGGCCGACTGGGCGCGCGCGCCGTCGAGAATCGGCTGCGGGATGGGTATGAGCGCCGCGCCGCCCGACTGCGCCATCACCTGGATCTCGCAGGCCCGCTGGAGGACGAACATGGCGAGGAAAGCGTCGGCGACCGTCTGGCCGACCGTCAGGAGCCCGTGGTTGCGCAGGATCAGAAAGATGTTTTTGCCGAAGCCGGCGACGAGCCGCGGCTTCTCCGCGTCGTCGAGCGCGACGCCTTCGTAGTCGTGGTAGGCGAGGCCTGCGTGCACGAAAATCGACGGCTGCGAGATCGGCAGGAGCCCGTCCTTCTGGCAGGAGACGGCCACGCCAGCGCTGGTGTGGAGGTGGAGGACGCACTGGGCGTCGTCGCGGGCGGCGTGGATGGCGGAGTGGATCACGAAGCCCGCCGGGTTGATCGCGAACGGGCTCGCCATGACCTTCTCGCCCGCGAGGTCGACCTTGACGAGGCTCGACGCCGTCACCTCCTCGAACAGGAGGCCGTAGGGGTTGATGAGAAAGTGGTCGCCCCCGCCCGGAACGCGGGCGGAAATGTGGGTGAAGACAAGGTCGTCCCATCCGTGATGGGCGACCATCCGGTAGCAGGCGGCGAGGTCGACCCGCATCGCCCATTCCTCGGCGCCGGCCTGATCCCGGACCGAAGGGACGGCGAGCCGGCCGGCCTGCGTCTCCATGCGTTGTTCTCCCTCGGGGCTACGTCTCTTTCGCGAGGACGCCCTCCGGCAGGCGCGCCTTGAGCGTCCGTCCGGCCTCCGCCCCGAGCCGGGCGGCGTCGGCGACGGCCCCCTCCGCCTCGATTGCGAAGACCTCCGTGCCGTCGGTCCTGAACACCTCGCCCTTGAAGCGGAGCCGGCCGTCCGCGACGCGGGCGAGGCCCGCGATCGGCGTCCGGCAGGAGCCTTCCAGCTCGGCGAGATAGGCGCGCTCGGCGGCGAGCTCGGCGAAGGTCGGCGCGTGGAGAATCGCGGCGAACGCGTCGAGCGCGCGGGCGTCGCCGGTGCGGGCGGTGAGCGCGATGGCGCCCTGCCCGACCGCAGGCAGGAACGAGTCGAGGCTCAGCGGCGCGCGGGCGCGATGAACGAGGCCGAGGCGCTTCAAGCCCGCCATCGCGAGCAGCGTCGCCCCGATCGCGCCCGACTCGGCCTTGCGCAAGCGCGTCTCCACGTTGCCGCGCAGAAGCTCGAGCTTCAGGTCGGGCCGGAGCCGCAGGGCCTGCGCCTGACGGCGCAGCGAAGCGGCGCCGAGGGTCGCCCCCGGCGGCAGGCCCTCGACCGTGTCGGAGGCGGCGGAGATCAGCGCGTCGCGCACGTCCTCGCGCGGCAGGAAGCCCGCGAGCACGATGCCGTCGGGGATCAGGGTCGGCAGGTCCTTGCCCGAATGGACGGCGCCGTCGATTTCGCCGGCGAGGAGCGCGATGTCGATCTCCTTGGTGAACAGCCCCTTGCCGCCCGCTTCGGCGAGCGGCCGGTCCTGGATCGCGTCGCCGCTCGTGCGGATGATCTTGAGCTCGATGCCCTCGCTCGGCCAACCCAGGGCTTCGCTGAGACGCCGGCGCGTCTCGTAGGCCTGGGCCAGCGCCAGCGGCGAGCCGCGCGTGCCGAGGATGAAAAGCGGCGAAGCGGTCATGGGCGAGATTCCAAGGCTCGGGACATGGGGCGTCTATTCGAGCAATCCTCAGCGCTGTCAATCGCCTCGCTGCATCCGCCTTGCGGGTGCGTCATCGGGTCACGTTGACCCCGACCGTTCGCCCGCCGTAATGTGCTATGGTCGCGACCAAGGATTTCAAAGCGCTAACCGAGGCGTGACGAACAAGGGCAACTCACGAGGTCGAGTTCACAACAAAGAACAAGTTTGTTGGACGAACTTCAGCTCATGTGAAAATGGCCGGGACTCTGTCCCGGCCTTTTTGTTCGAATCGCCCGCAGCGGTCGCGGGGCGGAGTCAGGGCGCGGCCGTCGACGGGTCCGGTTGAGCGCCGTCCGTCTCGTCGACCGGCTGGATGGTCGGATTGGACCACGGTCCGTTGACAACGACGCTCAAATGAGGGGCGTCCGGCGCCGCGAGGCCGGTCGGCTCTGTCTGCGCGGCGTTGAGTCGCAGGTTCAAGGTTTGGCTGCCGAGGTCCACGCCGCCCTGGACATCCGCTCTGAGGCCGTGGGCGAGGAGCGCGGCGTTGACGATATGCGCGACGCCTTTGCCGATCAGCAGATTGAGCGTCGCCCGGTCGAAGGCCGTTCCTCCGCTGCGCATGTCCTTCGACACGTCGAGCGGGCGGCGCCGGCTGCGGCGCAAGGCCTCCTCCAGATTGACGTCCGAGACGGCGCCCCCGGCGAGCGCGATGGACGCCGCGCCGCCGAGGGCGGCGATCAACGCCGCCGGCGTGCGGCCATCGGTCTCGAGGGAGAATTCGGCGTCGCCGGCGCCCGTCAAGCCGGACCAGCCGAACTGGGATGCGGCCGGGCCGAAGTCGGCGCCGGCGAGCTTTCCGCGCGCCGTGATGTGGGTCGCGGAATCGTCGCAAGCCAGATGCAACACGCCTTGTCCGCGTCCCCCGTAGGCCGTCGCGTCGACCAGGCTCGCCGTCAGCGCGCCGTCCTTCAGCAGGACCGAGGCGGCGACATTGTCGAGGCCGACGCCGAAAACGTCCAGAAGGCCGACGGAAAGGCGCAGATCCAGGTCGAAGTCCCCCGAAGGCGCGGCAAAAAGCGCCTTCCGGCTCCAGCCGCCGTCCGGCGCCAGGAGCGGTTCAGGCGGATCCATGAGCGGCGCCAGCGACAATCGCTCGGCGTCCAGCGAGCCGGAAATCGCGAGCCGGCCTCCGCTCCGCGTCAGCCGCAGCGCGCCCTGCACCGTCTGCCCGCCGGTCGTCACGGTCGCTTCGTCGAAGGTCACGTCCTCCGGGGACGCCTTCACCCTGCCGGAGATTGCGACGTCCGCGCCGAGGACCCGCGGCGCCGGCGCGCCGAGCAGTCGAAAGACTTCGGCGAGCGCGTGCGACGACCCTGTCACAGTCCCTGCGGCGCCCGGCGCCGCGCCGGCCGCCAGCGCCCCGGCGAACGTCAGATCGGCCAGCGGCGACTGAAATGCGAACTTGACCGCGCTCGGCTTTCCATGGGCCGCGCGCCGCGGTTCGTCGAGCGAACCGGAAAGGATCAACGGGCCGCCGCGCCAAACGGCCGACATGTCGACGATCAAGGTCGAAGCCGGCGACAGGCCGTCGAACCGCCCGCGCACGCTTTCGATCACCGTGTCGAGCCCGCGTTTGCGGCTCAGCACGCGCACGACGCCGTTTGTCAGGTTGACGCTCCCGAGCGGCGCGAATCCGTTGAGCGCCGCCATGGCGTCGGCCGCCCCGAGGCGTCCGACGAACGGCGTCCGATCGAGGTCGAACGTGATCGTCGGCGAATCGAGGGACACGTGCGCAGCGGCGATCTGCCCGAGGACGAGTTCGAGCGGCGACAGATCGACCCGCGCCTCGGGCGAGGAGACGATGTTCGCGCCCGAAGCGCTGTCGAGCCTCGCATCGACGATGACGAGGCTGGGCCAGGGCAGCACGCTGAACGTCGCCGCCTGAGGCTCGCCCCAACTCAGCAGGCGAGACCGCCCGTAGGCCGCGTTGAGGCTGGCCGCGACCCATCCGGGGGACACCGGCCAGCGAACCGACCCGGCCGTGATCGCCGTCAGCGCAACAACAAAGCCCGCCCCTATGGCGGCCCGCCGCATGTTCATTCGTCTCCGCGCGCTGTCGAATCGACCGCGCCGCCCGCGGGCTTATACCGCCAAACCGGCGGCGAGGGAAAATGCGCTGCGCGGTCGCTCGCCGAAGACGAGCCGACTCGGCGCTGAATCGCCCTAACGCGCCGCCTTTTCCGCGGGATAGAGCGCGCGATAACGTTTCAGCCGCGGCGCGTGGAGGGCGGCGGCGCCGGCGTCGGGGGTGAAGCTGCGCTGCACGGGCGGGCGCGTGCAGACCGCCTCGATCGCGCCCGCGCCGGCCGCCAGCATGCCGAGACGGGCGGCGCCGAGCGCGGCCCCCGCCTCCGCCCCCTGCGCGACGTCGATCGTGAGTCCGGTCACGTCGGCGATCATCTGGCCCCAGAAGTCCGAGCGCGCCCCGCCGCCCACGAGCAACGGCCGAACGGGGCGCGCGCCGGCCGCGTCGAGCACGTCGACCCCGTCGGCGAAGGAGAAGGCGACGCCCTCCATCACCGCGAAGAGGAGCGCGTCGGCGCCATGGCTCGCCCGGAGCCCTGCGAACATGCCCGTCGCCTCGGCGTCGTTGTGGGGCGTGCGCTCGCCGCTGAGATAGGGCAGGAACACCGGCGCCGAGGCGACGGCCGCTTTCGACCGCGCGAAGCTCCGGGCGGACGCGACCAGGGCGCCGACCTCGCTCTCGCGGCCGAGAACGCCCGCGATCCACGCCAGCGACGAGGCCGCCGACAGCATCACCGACATGCCGTGCCAGCGGTTCGGCAGCGCGTGGCAGAAGGCGTGCAGCGTGCGCGCGGGCAGGCTGACGTAGCGGTCGGTGACCGAGAACACGACGCCCGAGGTGCCGAGCGAGACGAAGCCCGCGCCCGCCTCGGTCGCGCCGACGCCGATGGCCGAGGCCGCGTTGTCTCCGCCCCCGCCCGCGATCGGGATGGCGCGGCCTTCGAGCCCCCAGGCCTTGGCGACGGCCGGCGAAAGGGGAGCAGAGACCTCGGAGCCCTCGACGAGGCGCGGCATGGCCGCGAGCGTCAGGCCGGTGGCGGCGAGCAGGCTTTCGTCCCAGCGGCGCTTCGCCACGTCGAGCCAGGAGGTCCCGGAGGCGTCGGACATTTCGGAGACCGCCTCGCCGGAAAGCCGCAGGCGCACGTAATCCTTGGGCAGCAGCACACGCTTCGTCGCCCTGGCGACCTCGGGCTCGTGGGCCGCGACCCAGAGCATCTTGGGCGCGGTGAAGCCCGGCATCACCAGATTGCCGGTGATTGTTTCCACGCCGGGGACGCGGCGCTCGAGCTCCGCGCATTCGGCGAACGAGCGGCCGTCGTTCCACAGGATCGCGGGCCTCAGCGGCTTGCCGGCGGCGTCGAGCAGGGTCGCGCCGTGCATCTGGCCGGAGAGGCCGATCCCGGCGAGCGCGGCGAAGGCGCCGGGCGCCTGGGCGCGGATCGCCGCGACCGCGGCCTCGACGCCGCGCACCCAGTCGTCCGGATCCTGCTCGCTCCACAACGGGTGCGGCCGGGAGACGGCGAGCGGCGCGGAGGCCTCGGCGGCGACCTGCTGGCCGGCGTCGATGAGCAGCGCCTTCACCGACGAGGTGCCGATGTCGAGTCCGAGATAAGTCTGTTCAGCGCGTCCGGTCATCGCGGCCTCCCTCCCCTTTTTGCGGGCGGCAGCTTTACCGCAAAGCTGGCAACGTGTCGCCGGGGCCGGCGGCGGCGGCGCGCCCGCTCAAACCCAGCCGTCGACCGCATGCGCGATCTGGGCGCCCGCCGCGTAATAAGCTTCGCGCAGCGCCGGGAGCGAAGGCGCGCCGGGCGTCGAGACCGGCAGCGGCAGGTCCTTTTCGGCGATCCGCCCCAGGACATGGTCGGCGATCGTGCGGCCGAATACGGTCCCCGGCCCGATGCCGCGGCCGTTGTAGCCGCAGAAGGCGACCACCCGGTCGGCGAGGCGGTGGAAACGCGGCACAGCGTCGCCGGTCATGCCGATCATGCCGAACCATTGCGCCTCGAACGCAACCTTGCCGATCCGCGGAAAGAGCTTCCGCAGCGCCCGCCGCGCCCAGGCCCGGTGGATTGCGCGCCCCGTCCCGCGCAGCGCCCCGACGCTGCCGAAGACGAGCCGCCCGGCCCGGTCGAAGCGGTAGGAGCTCAGGATCGTCTTGGTGTCCCAGCAGCCTTCGCGTCCCGGCAGGATCGAGGCCCGAAGCTCCGGACTCAGAGGGGGCGTGGCGAAATTGAAATAGGGCAGATGGATCTGCTCGCGCCGCGGCTGCGGCCAGGGCGCCCCGCCGTAAGCGTCGGTCGCCACGACGATCCAGCCGGCGGTTACGGAACCCCGCTCCGTCACGACGCGCCACTCGGCCCCCGATCGTTCCGCCGCCCGGACCGCGCTCTGCGTATGGATCACGGCGCCCGCCTCGATCGCTGCGCGCGCGAGGCCGCGGGCGTAGGCGAGTGGCTGGATCGTGCCGGCGCGCAGGTCGAGCAGCGCGCCGGAATAGGCTTGCGTGCCGACGCGCCGCGCCGTCTCCTCGGCCGACAGCGCCGTGACCGGCGCGCCGCGCGCGCCCCATTGCCGCGCCCGCTCCGCGATCTCCTCGGCGCCGGCCCGGCCGACGGCGCAATGCAGCGTGCCGTTGGGGACGGCCTCGCAGTCGATCGCATGCTTTTCGATCGTCTCCCAGACGGCGGCGGGCGCGTTGCCCAGGAGATCGAGGGCGCGCTCGCCGTAGTCGGCGCCGAGGGCCTCGATCATGGCGTTCGGCAGGACCCACATGCCGGCGTTGACCAGCCCGACGTTGCGCCCCGCCCCGCCGAAGCCGACCTCGACCGCCTCGAGGGCGGCGACCTTCGCGCCGGCTTCCGCGAGCCTCAGCGCGGCCGAAAGGCCGGTATAGCCGCAGCCGACCACCACGACGTCGGCGCGGACGCCGCCTTCCAGCGGCGCCGTCGCGGGCGCGGACGGCGCGGTCTTTTCCCACAGGCCGTGAGAGAGCGGGTCGTCGAGCATGGCGGTGCGAATCCTCGGGAAGACGCGCGATGATAGGCTCACGGCCGGAACCTCGCCAGCAGCGCCGCGGCGACAACGCGACCAAGTCGCCGAACGCGCTCGACGCGGTCGCCCGCGCCGCCTAAGAAACGCGCGAGAAAACCAGGGACGAAAGATCAAGCTCATGAGCGCCCTCGCCGGCGTGCGGGTCCTCGAACTCGCGCGCATCCTCGCAGGCCCCTGGATCGGCCAGACGCTCGCCGACCTCGGCGCCGACGTGGTCAAGGTCGAGAGCCCGGAGGGCGACGACACGCGCCGGTGGGGTCCGCCCTTCCTCGAGACCGACGGCGAGCGGACGGCGGCCTATTTCCACGCCTGCAACCGCGGCAAGCGCGGGATCGTCGCCGATTTCGCCAGCGAACGCGGACGCGAGATCGTGCGGCGGCTGACGCTGCGCTCGGACGTGCTGATCGAGAACTTCAAGGTCGGCGGCCTGAAGAAATTCGGCTTCGACTATGAAACCTTGAGCGCGCTCAACCCGCGCCTCGTCTACTGCTCGGTCACCGGCTTCGGCCAGACCGGACCCTACGCAGAGCGCGCCGGCTACGACTACCTGACCCAGGGCATGTCCGGCTTCATGGACGTCACGGGCGAAGCGGACGGGCCGCCGCAGCGGGCGGGCGTGGCGATCTGCGACCTGTTCACCGGCCTCTACGGCGTCGTCGCGATCGAAGCGGCGCTCATCGCGCGCACACACTCCGGGCGCGGCCAGCACATCGACCTTTCGCTTCTCGACACCACCGCCGCCATCCTCGCCAACCAGGCGATGAACTATCTCGTCAGCGGCGTCTCGCCGGGGCGCACCGGGGCCGCGCATCCCAACCTCGCGCCCTACCAGACCTTTCCGGTCGCGGACGGCTGGATCATCATCGCGGTCGGCAACGACGGGCAGTTCGGGCGGCTCTGCGCGGCGCTCGGACTCGACGCGCTCGCCGCCGAGGCGCGCTTCGCCACCAACCCCGCCCGGGTGACGAACCGCGTGGACCTCGCCCAAGCGCTGGCCTCCGCGACGAAAGCCTGGACGCGGGAGGCGTTGCTCGCAGCGCTGGAAAAGGCCGTCGTGCCGGCGGGGCCGATCAACAGCATCGCCGATCTCTTCGCCGACCCGCAATTCGTGGCGCGCGGCATGCGCATCGCTCCGCAGGGGACGCCGGGTCTGCGCAGCCCGATCGTCATGAGCGAGAGCGGGCTTTCGCTCGACCGCCGCTCGCCGAAGCTCGGCGAGCACGAGGCGGAGATCCTGCGCGAGATCGGGCTTTGACCCGAAGCGGGCCGTCGGCTTGACGGCGCTTGCCGGGCGCCTCCAAAACGGCGGGGAAAACAAGAGGCCGGCATGAGCGCCATTCGAAACGTCTGCGTCTATTGCGGTTCGGGCCATGGCGACGACCCGCGCTTCGGCGAGGCGGCCGACGCCCTTGGACACGTACTCGCGGCGGAGAAAATCGGCCTCGTCTACGGCGGGGGCGGCGAAGGCCTGATGGGCCGGGTGGCGCGCGCGACGCTGGCCGGCGGCGGCTTCGTGACCGGAATTATTCCCAACTTTCTGGTGCGCAAGGAGCATGCGCTGACCGACGCGCAGGAGGTGCTGGTGGTCGAGAACATGCATGAGCGCAAGCAGGCGATGTTCGACCGCGCCGACGCCTTCGTCGCCTTGCCGGGCGGCATCGGGACCCTCGAGGAGCTGGTCGAGCAGATGACCTGGGCGCAGCTCGACCGGCACAGGAAGCCCATCCTGATCGCCGACGTCGCCGGCTTCTGGCGGCCGCTGCTCGCGCTGTTCGCCCATATGAACAACGCGGGCTTCATCCGGCGCGGATTCGAGCTGCGCTATCTGGTGGCCGAGAAGATCGAGGACGTCGTGCCGATGCTGCGCGCGGCGGAGCAGAAGCGCCTCGGCCCCGAACGCGAGGGCGTGACCGCCGTCGGCAACATGTGACGCGAGGCCGGCGCGGCGCGCCCTGCGGCAAACCGCCTCGCGTTTGGCCAGCAATTCTAAAAGTCCCTCGCAGCAGGGTCCTCATTCATTTTTTTGGCCGGAGAGCAGGTGAGGCGGGATGGTGAAGGTGGCGAGGGCTTCGAGGAGGTCGGGCCAGGCGGGGAAGATCGCCAGGCTGGTCATGGTGGA
>CAIZGR010000617.1 GCA_903932535.1 uncultured Hyphomicrobiales bacterium
GAATCATCCTCGGAATGCTCGGTATCGCAGCGAACTGAACAGCCCTGGGAGGCCATCGCCTCGCGCAGCTTATGCGCCAGGACGAAGGCCGTCTTGTATTGGACGCCCAGGTCCCGCGACAGGGCAAGCATGCTCTTGCCCTTTACTTCGTTGCAGAACACCGCGATCGCCAGGAGGTACGTCTTCAACGGCAATTTGCGCCAGGCGAACAAAGTCCCCGACGTCACCGAGAAATCGGCTCCACAGGCCTTGCAACGCCAACGCGCGATCTCACCTCGCCGACAATCATGGCAGGTCATGCAACCGCACTCCGGACAAACGGGCCTCCCGTCCGTTGTCGGCCAGCGCAGACGCGCGAAGACGTTTTCAGCGCCCCGATCGGACATCCGCATGACCTTGCCCAGGCTCAGCGAGCGTGCTGCCGCGGAAAGAAGAAAATGTTGCGCCATCGTCGGCTCGCCATCCTGAACAAAACAGGAACATACTCGCCGCCCATGACTCCCATGTCAAGCTCGGTGGTGGCTGCTACATAAGGGCGTAGTGGTGTGTTTCGACAAAGTTGCGCGCTGCGGCCGTGTCGATCGGCTCGACGCCGAAGCGCGAAGGATCGAAGGGCGGGCGCGCCGTCTGATAGGTTGTGCGTCCGAACGTGTGGCGCTGGCAGGCGACGGTGAGATAGAGATAGGGGATGGCGAAGGGTGGCATGGGGATCGAGCCTCCGTGCGGGGTGGCGGGCAATTCCGTGTGAAGGGTCGGCGGGTTCGGCTGCGGCCTTGCGTTGAAAGCCGTCGCAATGACGCGCGAGGGCGCGTCGCGGCTCTCGAGCGCAGGACAGGGGGAGGATCGCCCGCCCCCCTTGCCTCGCTGGCGGGCCGCGGGGCGTCAGGAGTGTGCGTAGCCGTCGCGTTCGATGCAGACCCACATGCCGCACCACTGCACGGCGACCGCGCCGTCGCAGCCGATTGTAGGCTGCACGGTCGCGCGGAACTCCCGATAGGTCGGGGGAAGCTCGGGGCGCTCGCCGCGCGTTATGCGCTCCACGAAGGTCGACACGAGCTGCTCGTGTTTGCGCTTGAGCGAGACGCGCTGGGGGTGGGTGGTGAGGATCACGGCGCGCTCTCCCCGAGGCAGGAGTTCGACGTGAACGGGACGAGAGAGATGGTCTCTTGGGTGATGTCGATCGCGACGGTCGTCGCGCCGGCGTCGATGACCGCTCCGATGTCTTTCGCCCACGGAAGATGCTGGCCGAAGTCGTCGCCGCCGACGAGCTCGCGCGCTGTCTCCCACCAGCCGGCGTCCTTCCCGGGATCGCAGCCCTGGGCATAGGCCACGTAGCTCGAAACGCCGCCTTCGCTTATGAGGTCGCGCGGCTGGCCGCCGCTCATCAGGTAGACGCCCTGATCGTGGACGAGGACGACGTCGCCTTTGGCCCCGCCGTAGCCTTCGGAGTGGGTTGGGGCCGCGAGCGCGTGCGCGACAATTCGGCGGAGATCGTCCGCCTTGAAGACAAGTCGTGACATTGGTCGTTTCTCTCGTGCTTGAAGAAAAGGGGTTCGCGCCGGCTGCGATGTCGCACAGCCACTGCGATCGCGCCGTCGATCGTGGAGGGGTCAGGCGGCCAAGGCTTCGGTCGGCGCAGACGATTGCTCGTCGTCGCCGGCGACGTCGCAGCCCCCGACATGGGCTGGATGGTGGGAGAGGATCCAATCGGCGATGCGGCTTGCGTCCGCCGCGGCGCGGAAGATTTCGCGCGTGTCTGACTTGAGTACCTTGATCCACGACTGAATATAGCTTACGTGATTTGGAACGTCGCAAGGCAGATCAAGCGCGCTGCCGACGAAATAGCTCGCCAATTCGGCGCGCAGCTCTTCGCGCGAGTACGCCGTATCTCCGAATCGGCCGGAAAGATCGCGGTTGAGTGCGGATTCCGACGAAGCCGGCCACGCATTCCAATCGGAAGCCGGCCACCGATTCCGATTTGAAGCCGGCCGGGGTTCCGATTTGATGTCGGCCACCTGACGTCTGCTTCCGCGGATCGATGCGATGATGTTTTGGCCGGAGCCGCAGGTCAAGCGGCCCTGGATTTGTGTCTCCGGAATAGCTCGGGTGGCGGTGGGTAACGGCGGGCGGAGCGCGCTTTCCATTGCGCCGTAGCGGAGGCCGCCGTTATCCACGGCCTTCGCGCCGAGGGCGCCGCGAGACGGCCCTCCGCGCGCGTGTTGGTTTCAGGATGAAGACGGCCGCTTGCGCAAGCTCTCGCCGGCCAGGTCGATGCGATAGGCGTTGTGAATGACGCGGTCGAGGATGGCGTCGGCGAGGGTTGGGACCCCGATCAGGTCATGCCAACGGTCGACGGGAATCTGACTGGTGATGATGATCGAGCCCTTGTCGTAGCGATCCTCGACGATTTCGAGCAGGTCGCGCGCCTGTTCGGGGGTGAGCGCTTCGGGCCCCCAATCGTCGAGGATGAGCAGCTTGACCCGCGCGAGCGAGCGCAGAAGCCTGGCGTAGCGGGCGTCGCCGTGGGCGATGGCGAGATCGGCGAAGAGCCGGGGCATGCGGGTGTAGAGGACGGAGACGTTCTCCCGGCACGCCTTGTGGCCGAGGGCGCAGGCGAGCCAACTCTTGCCCAGGCCGCTCGCCCCGGTGATGAGCAAATTGCGGCGCTCGGCGAGCCAGTCGCAGGCGGCGAGCTTGAGGAACAGCGCGCGGTCGAGCCCGCGGGGGCTTTGATAGTTGACGTCCTCGACACTGGCGGGATGACGCAGACGGGCCGCCCTGGCTCGGGTTTCGAACTGTTTCTGCCGGCGCAGCGTCAGCTCGTATTCGAGCAGCAGACCGAGCCATTCGGCGTGATCGAGGCCGCGCGCCTCGGCGTTGTGCTCCAGGTCCTTGAAGCCTTTGGCCAGGCCGTGAAGGCCAAGCGCGTTCAACTGGTCGAGGGTCGGATGAGCGAGCATGGGATTTCCTGTCAGTTGTAGTAGCGGGGACCGCGCACGTTGGCGTGGTCGATGAGCGTGACGGGGCTGCTGTCCGCGCCCGACGGGTCGAACCTGCGGGCGAGCAGCGACGCGACGCCCTTGCAGTTGATGACGCCCAGTTCGACGGCGCGGGCCGAGACCGCCTCGAGGCGGGCCGGATCGAGACCGCGATAGGCGCGCAGAATGCCGAGGCAGGTGCGGAATCCCTGTTCGGGATGCGGCCGGCTGGCGAGCACGGCGCTGATCAAGCCTTCGGTGTTCGGCCCGATCTTGCCGGCCCAGCGGCGGAACCGCTCTGGCGTCCACTCGGCGTAGCGCCGGTGGGCGCTGGGCATGTGGTCAGCGTCCGTGCCGTGCTTGCGGCCAGCGTAGCGGCGCTGATGGGCGCCGACGCGTTGGCCGCGATGGAAGATCTCGACCGTTCGCGCCGTGATCCGCACGTCGACCTCGGCGCGGATCAGCGCGTGCGGGACCGAATAGAGAAAGTCATGGGCCTCGATGTGGTAGTCGAGGTTGACCCGCGCGCGCCGCCATTCCGCGAACTCCCAATCGTCGGCGGGCAAGGCTGTGAGGGCGGCGCGCTCGACCGTCTCGAAAAGTTCGCGCCGGCTCACGCCGAGGTTGCGCATCGTGCGGTCATTCATGCGCTGCATGACCAGCGCGATGGCCGCGTTGCATTCGGCGAGCGAGAAGAACGTCAGATGGCGCAGCCGCCCCAGAATGTAGGTCTGGGC
>CAIZGR010000618.1 GCA_903932535.1 uncultured Hyphomicrobiales bacterium
CGGCGGCGCGGTCGTCCGGGGTGTAGACGGACGCGGCGCGCTCGAAGACGTCGAAGGCCCGCTGCGCGGACGCTTCCTGGTCGAAAGTCGCCACATAGGTCCACGCGTGGCGGGGGGCGCGAAAATAGCCGAGCTGATAGGCGCCGTTGTCGCGGGTGACGACTGCGCAGTGCGCGCTTTCGAGGACATAACGCGCCGGGTGAAGGTTGATGGGCATGGTCGTCGTCTCGTCCGGGGCGGCGCGCCAGGATGGCTGCGCCGCCTTTCGAGCCTTCCGTTGCATCGACCGTGCCATGGACGCGAGCGGCCGGCGCGGCAGGGGACACGTCACGTTTTGCAAGATGCGACGCGTCCGGCGACTTTGCAAAGCGCGCGCGATGGGAAGCGTCGCCTCGCCTTCAGGCCTTCATGCCCGCCGCGCGAAAAGCGAGCGCCGTCTTGCGGACTCCCTCCTCGAACGGCGTCGGGTCGGACCAGAAGGCCTCGGCGAATTTCCGGGAATTGACATGATAGGGACGGTCGAAGGTGAAGCGCATCTCCTTCGCCTCGCGCAGGAACGGGACCAAGAGCCCGAGCGGGCCGAGCAGGAGCTCCGGCAGGACATTGAGCTTGAGCGGCACGCCGAGGACGTCCGCGGCGCATTGCAGGATCTCGCGCGTTGTCCGCGTCGGGGCGCAGGCGACATGCCAAGCCTGCCCATAAGCGGAATCCGGCGCGGCCAGCAGCGTCGTTGCGGCGCGGGCGATGTCGGGGACATAGGCGTAGTCGTGCGGAATGTCCGGCGAGCCGATGAAGAACGCGGCCTTGCCTTTCGCCATGGCGCCGATCGCCGTGTCGCCGAGAAAGGACAGGCCCACGCCCGGCCCGTAGAAGTCGGGCGCGCGCAGGGCGGCGACGCGGGCGGCCCCCCGGGCGCAGGCCTCCATCCAGACGCGAGTCGCGGCCGCCCTCGCCGCGGGCTTCCGCCCGTAGCTGGTGAGCGGCGTCGTCTCGACGAGCGGCGCCGTCTGCGGCCCGTACATGTAGAGATTGTCGACGAACACCATGCGGGCGCCGGTCGCTTCGCTTGCGGCGACGAAATTGCCGATCGCCTTCGGCCAAGCCTCCCGCCAGACCTCGCCGCGATACGGAAACCCGATGGTCACCACGAACTGCTCGCCCTGACGCGCGGTCGCCAAAACCGCGTCGCGGTCGAGCGCGTCGCAGGCGACGAAGCTTGCGCCCTTCGGCAGCGACGCCGGCGCGCTGCGCTGCGCGATCACCACCTCGCGCCCTTCCGCGAGAAGCCGCTCCGCCGTCGCCCGCCCGGTCGGGCCGCAGCCGAAAATCACGATCCTGCCGCTCATGTCGAACCTCCAAAGAACAGGGCCGACGTTACCGCCCGCTTGCTCATATCAGAAATGCATAGTTTATATCCCGATCATGCGTGAAGTGAATTTAGCTGGACTCGACCTCAATCTGCTGCCGGCGCTCGAGGCGCTGCTCCGGCGGCGCAACGTCACCCGGGCCGCGGCCGAGGTGGGCCTCAGCCAGCCGGCGATGAGCCGGGCGCTGGCGCGGCTGCGCGACATCTTCGGTGACCCGCTGCTGGTGCGGGCCGGCGGCGGCCTCGCCCCGACCCCGTCCGCGGAGGCGCTGGCGCCGAAAGTGGCGGTCGCGCTCGAGTCGCTGCGCGGAATCTTCCGCGCGCCGGCCCTCGATCCGGCGCGGCTCGAGCGGACGATTCGCCTCGCCGCCGCCGACGCCCAGACGATCCTGCTCGCGCCCCGGCTGGTCGCGCGGCTCGAGCGCGAGGCGCCCGGCGTCGACCTCGTCTTCTCCTCGATCGGGCGCGACATCATGGCGCGGATGGAGCAGGGCGAGGTCGACATCTGCTTCGCCACCGCTGCGACGCCCCTGCCGCCGGGCGTCGTCAGCGACGCGCTCGCGCGCGACCGGGTGGCGCTGGTCATGCGGCGGGGCCATCCGGCGGCGAACCGCGACTGGACCGTGGCCGACTACGCGCTCTGGCGGCACGCCACCGTCTCTTTCTTCGGCGACGGGGTCTCCGAGATCGACGCCCGGCTCGGCGCCGCGGGGGTCGTGCGGCGGATCGGCCTCACCACCCCGCATTTCATGGCGACGGTGGCGGCGGTCGCGCAAAGCGACCTCGTCACCACGATCTCGGCCGCTTTCGCCGGGCGTTTCGCCGAAAGTCTCGACCTCGTCCTGAAAACCCCGCCGTTCGACGACGTGCTGGACATGACCGCCGTGTCGACGCGCCTGCGCGCGGCCGATCCCGTCCTGCAATGGTTCCGCGGACTCCTTGGGCAGGAATCCGCCGCCGCCTGGGCCTCGCCTCGAATCGCCGCAATCGCGGACTAAGTCTTTGGACGCAGGCGTAAAACGACGCCGCGTCGGAGGAAGGAGGCTTTCATGCCGATCGAGACTTCGGGGCGCGGGGGCAGAAGCGTTCAGGATTGGATCATGCTCGTCAGCGGCGTGCTGCTGTTCGTCTCGCCCTGGGCGATGGGCTTTTCGGCCGACTCGGGGCCGGCGCGCGCCGCCTGGGCCGGCGGAATCGCGATCGCGGCGATGGCGATCACGGCGCTCGTCCAGTTCGCCGAATGGGAGGACTGGGTCGCGCTGGTCGCGGGCGTGCTGATGGTCGCCGCGCCCTGGATGATAGGCTTCGCGGGGATGGCCTACGCCGTCTGGGCTTTCGTCGTGCTCGGCCTGATCGTCGCCCTGGCGTCGATCTCGGAGATCTGGACGCTCCATCATCCCGAGGGCGCGCTTCGGTAGGAGCGCGGGGGAGGACGGGCGTTTCTGTCCTCCCCGTCAGGCGGCGCCCGCTCGACCTGGTTCGTTTGAGGACTGCGAAGTCTTGCGCGCGGTGATCGAGGAAGCGCTTCGGCTTTATCCGCCGGCTGCGGTTCTGAGCCGGGAGGCGATTGCGGACGACGAGATTCTGGGGGTGCGGATTCCGGCGGGCACGGTGGTGTCGATCTCGCCTTATGTGCTGCACCGGCGGGCAAACCTGTGGACAAGTCCGGACGCCTATGATCCGTCACGCTTTCTTGGCGGCGCGCGGGACCGCATCGACCGCTTCGCGTACATTCCGTTCGGCGCCGGCCCGCGGGTGTGCATCGGCATGGCGTTTTCGATGCAGGAGGCGATCATCATCCTCGCCAACCTCTTGCGAACGTTTCGTTTCGAGCTGGTGGAAGGGCATCCGGTCGCGCCGCGGCAGAGGGTCACTCTGCGTCCGCGCGACGGCATGAGAATGCACGTCAGGCGCAGAGAATCGTCCGGAAAAAACTCCATCTGAAAATTTCTTCGTGACGCGGCGTTGACAGGGCGAGAGGCGTTCCGTATATCGCGTTCACCGACGAGGACGGCGGCTTGGAGACGGGCTGGCGGGCGTCGGGTTGATCGGGGACAACCTGAGCGCACTCCTCCCTACTGAGAGGTGGGGGCGGAGAGCTTTTGGTCGTCTTTGCTTCGCGTCTTTGGCGTGTGAGCGGAGTTTTCGGGTTCGAGCGAGGCTCGGCGGGCGGATCGCCTCCGGGTTTTGTTTGGGGCTCGCGGGATCGGGGAACCGGTCCTCTGCTGTTTGACAATTGCATCGGAAGGAAGAGAGACGTGGGCGGCGTAGTCCTTGCGTCCGGGGTTTTTCTGTTGGGCTGGATGGGCTGAGAGGCCGGTCGGGTTTGGCGGGGAAAGCTCGGAGAAGTGACATCAACGACGGTCACGTTTCAAACACCATCGCGTTTTGCGGCGTATGGCGTCGGGGACTGCTGGATAGCGGTCTTTGAGGTTTGAGCGTCGCGAGCGTGGAGTGTGTTGGAAACTCGTCAAGAGTGAGCGCGGGGCGCCGAGAGGCGTTTCGTGTGGAAGTGACCAGTCGGGAACAGATCTTCAAGTTCAACTTGAGAGTTTGATCCTGGCTCAGAACGAACGCTGGCGGCAGGCTTAACACATGCAAGTCGAGCGCCCCGCGAGGGGAGCGGCAGACGGGTGAGTAACGCGTGGGAACATACCCTCCGGTACGGAATAACTCAGGGAAACTTGAGCTAATACCGTATACGGCTTAGCGGCGAAAGATTGATCGCCGGAGGATTGGCCCGCGTCCGATTAGCTAGTTGGTGTGGTAACGGCGCACCAAGGCGACGATCGGTAGCTGGTCTGAGAGGATGATCAGCCACATTGGGACTGAGACACGGCCCAAACTCCTACGGGAGGCAGCAGTGGGGAATATTGGACAATGGGCGCAAGCCTGATCCAGCCATGCCGCGTGAGTGATGACGGCCTTAGGGTTGTAAAGCTCTTTCGCCAGGGACGATAATGACGGTACCTGGATAAGAAGCCCCGGCTAACTTCGTGCCAGCAGCCGCGGTAATACGAAGGGGGCTAGCGTTGTTCGGAATTACTGGGCGTAAAGCGCGTGTAGGCGGGCTTTTAAGTCAGGGGTGAAATGCCAAGGCTCAACCTTGGAACTGCCTTTGATACTGGAAG
>CAIZGR010000619.1 GCA_903932535.1 uncultured Hyphomicrobiales bacterium
CGAGGCGCTCCGCGCCGGCGCCTTCTCCGACGACGGCGAGGACGCGACGACCATGGACGGCGCGCCGGTCTACCGGCGGGCGTTCATCCTCCAGTTCCTCGAGCAGGAGTTCAAGCGGCGGGAGCGGTTGAACTCGAAATTCGCCGTGCTGCTCGCACGATTCCTGCAGCGTGGGGCGGGGCCTGAGGCGGCGACGCCGGAATCGGAATGGCTGGAGCGTCTGCGCGCCGGCCTTCGCGACGTCGATCTCGTCGGGCGATTGGCGGGCGGAGTCTACGTCGTGATCCTGCCCCAGGCGACGCCGGCCTACGCCGGCCAGCTCTGCCGCAGCCTTGCGGCCAAGCTCGGTCCGCAGTCGCCGATCGACCTTTCGGCGCCCGACGTCGCAGACCAGCGGGGCTTGGCGAAGCTGCTCCTGCTGGGCTGACGCCGCCAAGGAGCCTTCCGATGAGCGGTTTCCTCCACTATTGGCTTTCCACGTTGGACCCGATGTCCAACGCGGGCTTTTCGCTCGCTTTCCCCGAGTTGATGACGTCCGCCCTGCCGGAGTGGTGGCTCCTGGGGGTGCTTCCGTTCGTCTTCATGGCGCTTCCCTCGCTCGCCGTGTGGCTGGTCTATGTCGTGAAGCCGCCGCTCGTTCGGCCTCCGCTGCCGGCGGTCCCGGACGGCGCGCTGCCGCTCGTGTCCGTCGTGATTGCGGGCCGTAACGAGTCCGAAACGATCGGCGAGAGCATCCGGGCCGCGCTGCTCTGCGGCTACCCGAACCTCGAGGTCGTCTTCGTGGACGACCACTCGGAAGACAACAGCGTCGCCATCGCCAAGCGCGCGGCGCTCGCGGCGACGGGCGCCGCCCGCGACGGAGACCGGGTGAGAATTTTCCCGTCGCCGCGCAGAAACGGGAAACCGAGCTCGCTGAACATCGGCATCCGAATGGCGCGCGGGGACTTCATCGTCATCATCGACGCCGACACGATCCTCGGATACGGATCGGTGCAACATTGGCTCGCGCCGTTCCGGGACCCGAAGGTCGGCGCGGTGGCGGCGAATATCCGCGTGAACAACAGCGCGGAAAACCTTTTGACCCGTTTTCAGGAGATCGAATATGCTCTGAAATCGAGCAACAAGCTCTTCCAGTCATACTTCAATCTGTTATATATTATTTCCGGCATGGGCGGGATCTTCCGGGCCGATATGCTGCATACGATGGGCGGGTACGACACGGGGCTCGGAGACGACCGCGATCTGACCCAGATGATCCGAAAGCAACGCTGGAAGCTGGCGATTTCCCTCGATGCGACGGTGTGGACGACCTGTCCGGCGACGGTGAGCCATCTTGCGAAACAGCGCGCGCGCTGGCGACGGAACGTGGTGAAAATCTGCATCAGCAAACATCGCGATCTGTTTGTGCCCGGCCGGTATGGCCTCGCCAACTGGACGGTCGCGCTCATGGTTCTGGCTCGGATTCTCATCCCGCTGGCCGTCGTCGTCGCGCTTTTCTGGGCCCTGTTTGCCGGAGGGCCGTTGGCTGTTCCGGAGCTCGTCACGTCGTTGTACTGGATTACTGTTTTATATCTTTTGCTCAGGATGCTGGTTGCTCGAGATCTGACCAACAGCCCGGCGCCGAGGAATTTCATGCTCTGTTTCTTGTTCCCGTTCTACATGTTGTTCATCGTTCAGGCGGCGCAGATTTACGCCGAGATTACAGAATTGTTCCGTATAGGCTCGAAGCACTATTATGTGCCGGATCATATCTGGGAGGAAATACCCTGGTGGTGAGCGACGTGTCGGGCAACCTCGCGCCTTCGGCGCGCGGTCACGCGGCGCTCGGGCTTGCGATGGCCGTCCTCGTCGCGGCGATCGCGCCCGCGCAGTCCCAGGGGCTGTCGTCCTCGCACGCGCGTGGCGCCCCCGCGGCGGATCTGTCGCAGTTGCAGCTTTTCGATCCCGCCGCCACAGCGTTCTCCTCCCAGTTGTCCTACGGGGCGATGAGTCGGGTCGCTCCGATTGTTTTCGGCGACTTCGTTTCTCCAACCGCTTCGAAGTTCAGCTCCGGGTTTTTCGGGCCGATGGGGTTTGGCGCGGCCGTCGATCCCGCCATCTCGACGACGCTGAATCAAACCTTCCAGGCGGCGCTCGTTCCCGCGGGCGGGCCGGCGGAAGCCGAGCAGTTCGGCGTCGGCCCGAGCGACGCGCCCAGTTCTTCGATCGCTCCCGCCGTCGCGTCTCCGTCGACCGACCCGTTTCTCTCGCTTGTCGGCTATTCGGCGATAGCGGGCGATTTGCCATCGCTTTCGCTCGACGACGCGAGCAGGAAAACGCCGGCGGCGTGCCCCGACGGCGAGACCGCCAGAGACCTCCAGACCGGCAGCAAATTCTGGGGTCCTCAGGCGAGAAGCGCGCTTCCCACGACGTTTCCGGCAGGCGTGTTTTCCGGACGCGCCCTATCGAATCCCCTTGGGGATCTGGGTCCGACCGGCGACCGCCCGAACCTTTCTCCGATCGGCCCCGCAGGAAGCTGGTGCCGCCCCGGTCCGACGCCGTTCGACTTGACCAGCCCGCTGGAAGACGGGTTGGTGTGGATTCTGTTCGGTCTGATGGCGGGCGGCCTGCTGGTCTTCGCCCTGTCCAGAGGGCCGAGGCTGCCGGCTTGAAAGCGCGAAGACCCCATTCCAGCCGGCTTATTCGAGCCCTGCGCCTCGCGCTGTCAAAGAGCGTTCGGACGATGGGAGCAACAGAATGACGACGAGCTGGATGATTTCCGTCGATTCGGCGCAATTGCTGAAAAGCTACTGCAGCGCGACAATTATGATGGCCGCTTAGCGACAATTAAACTGGCCAAATTGAGCGGCCATCGAGTAGCGATTGGAACGCTACTCGTATTAGTGTCGTTTGGCAAGAGGGTATCGTGGCGACAATTGCTTTAATTGC
>CAIZGR010000620.1 GCA_903932535.1 uncultured Hyphomicrobiales bacterium
AGCATCGCCGGCCTCATCGACGGCGCCGCCGTCGCCGAGACTTGGGAACGCTGGCGCCGCGGCGACACGGCGCCGGTTTCGGAGAAGCTCTATACGGAGGTGTAGCGCGCAAAATCGAATGGCGCACCGCGCAAGATCAAATGGCGCCGCCTCCGCCTGTCACGATCAGCTCCCGCGCCGGCTTGGACGTCCCGCCCCCGCCCACCGAATACGACAGCCCGGCCGTCTCGACCGCGAACCTCCCGTAGACGCGGCGGGCTTCGGGCGTGTCGCACATCGTCAGGATGAAACGGCCTTTGAGGCTGCTTAAAACGTCCGCCAAAGCCTCGTGATCGGACGGCGGGAAGAGGCCGGGGCCGTAGAAGCGCTCCGAGCCCATGTAGGGCGGGTCGAGGTAGAAGAGCGCATAGGGCCGGTCCCAGCGCGCGAGGAAATCCCGCCAGTCGAGGCCTTCGATCACGACGCCGGAGAGGCGCGCGTGGATCGCCTCCAGCGCCGGGCGAAGCCCCCTGGCGAACAGATCGCCCGGCCCAAGGAAGCCGCGGGTCTTGCCGGCAGGGCTGACCCCGAACGTGCGCCCCTTCCCGCCAAACCCCATCCGCTGGAGATAGAGGAACCGCGCCGCCCGCTCGAGGTCGGTCAGCCCATCCGGGTCGAGCGCCTTCAGGCGGTCGTACTCGGCGCGGCTGGTCAGCGTCCACTTCAACAGGTCCAGCAGCGCCGCCTCGTGGCGCTGGAGCACGCGGAAAAAGTTGGCGATGTCGCGGGCGCGATCGTTGATCGTCTCCCGGGGCGGGATGAGCCGCCGCCGCAGAAACACCCCGCCCATCCCCACGAAGGCCTCGCCGTAGAGCGCGTGCGGCGTGGCGTCGATGCGTTTGACGATCTCACGGGCGAGCAGGCGCTTGCCGCCGACATAGCGCGCGGCGGTCCGGGTCGGCGTCACCTCGCGCATCTCCGGCGCCTCGCCCGTCATATCTTCGGCTCCGCTTCCACCTTCGTCACCAGCCCGCTCCCCGAGAAACTGTCCGTCACCGTCTTCACCACCCAGTCCCCGTCGTCGTCGTCGCCGAAGCCCTTGGTCGTCATCGCGGCCCCGGGCGTGGGCGGGGGCGACGCCGCCCGCAGCGCGCCCTCGAACCGCTTCCGGGCGCGCGCGAACGCCTTCGCCCGCGCCGGCGCCGCCGCCTTCGCCTCGGCCGCCGAACCGAACGTCTCGGGGTGCAGATAGTCCGGCCCCGTGTCCCCGGCCGAGGCGCTCACCGTCGAGCCCTTCGCCGTCGCCCGGTCCCACACCCGGGCCTGCGACTTCCCGCGCGCGTCGCGGTCGGAATCGGTGATGCTGAAGCTCTCGAAATCGTTGGGCGTGAAGGTCCCGGCCGACAGCGCCAGCCCGGTCGCGGAGGTTCCCGCGCCCATCGGCACGAAGGTAAGCCGCCCCATCGCCACCTTGCCGACCGCCCCGTACCGCCGCGCCAGCCGCGTCACCAGATGCATGTCCGATTCGCCGGTCTGGGCGATGAGGGTGTCGATCGGCGTCGCCGCCAGCCCCGGGTCGATCGCGGCGGCGAGGCCGTTGTCGGAGGCGATCTGCCGCAGCACGTCGCCGAGCGTTTTCGGCGCGGTCCACGATCGGTTTTTCTGGGTTTTCAAGGTGGTTTTCAGGTCGGCCGAATGGCCCGTGACGTGGAACACCGCCACCGGCCCCTTCTTGACCACCTGCTGGATGAGATAGGTCCCGCGGTCGACCGGGCCGCCGAACTCGACGAAGCCCAGCGCCACCGTCAGGCTCGCCCCGCGCTTCGGCTTGGCCAGCATCCCGTCATAATTCGACAAGGTCAGCGAGAACTGGTCGGCCTTGCCGCCGTCGTGGCGAGAGACGGAGCCGTCGAGCACGCGCGGAAAGATGGTCGAGCTGACGTCCCGCCCGTCGATCGTGATCTGGATGACGGGCGCGGTCATGTCAGGCCCAAAGGTCGATGGTTTGCTTGGCGGGGGCCTTCGCCGCGGCCGTGTCGGGCAGCACGATCGTCACGTTCTCGGGCAGCGTCGGCGTCTGCCGGCAGAGGCCCGGGTTGGCCGCGAGGATCGCCTCGGCAGGGCCGCGCGTCGCGCCGTAGAAGCGCTGGGCGATCGCGTCCACCATGTCGCCCTGGGCGGTCACATAGGTCTGGCTCATGGCCATAAGCTCCAGATCAGCCCGGCGCCGTCGTCGTGGGCGGCGAATTCCAGGGTGTAGCCGATCCGCCCGGGCATGCCGGCGGCGTCGTGAAAGGTCTCGTCGCGCTCCACCCGCTCGAGCCGGTACGGCCCCGCCACCGACCCGAAGTCGGAGACGAGGCACGACACCAGGCCTTTACGCGAGGCGAGCTGCATCGCCGCGATCTGCGCCCCCGGCGCCGCGCCGTCCTCTGCGGGGAAGATCGCGCCGGTCACCGTCACCCGCTGGCGCCCCGGCCCCAGATACTGCCCCGCCGGCTGCCGCCCGATGATCTCGTGATCTCGCCAGCGCGTCTCGCTCGACTGCCGCAGCCGCTCGAACGCCAGGTTGCTCGTCTCGAACACGAACCCGCCCCAGGCCAGCAGCATCAGCGCGCCTCCGGCCCGTCGTGGAGCGCCGCGCCGCGGACGGGCATGACCCCGGCCGGCACGGCATGCATCGCCGAGACGCCGCCGTTGATGATCCCGATCAGGCTGGACATTTCGCGCAAAAGAGCTGCCGCTCTTTCGAGGCTGCTCGTCTCGATCTTCGGCGCGATCGGCTGCTCGAGCGAGGCCTTCATCGCCTCGCCGGTCTCCTTGGCCTTCTGCTGGGCCTGATCGAGGCCGCCGGTGTCGACCGTCGGCCGCGCCGCTTCGAACGCCTGGCCGACGTCGGCCGTCGCGCCGGGGCTCATCGCCCAGCCGCGGCGCGACTCGCGGTCCTCTTCGCGCCCGAGCTCGCCGGTGTCCTGATAGCCGCTGCCCCGGCGCCAGGCCATGTAGCCGGCGCCGTAGAGCGACTGCCGGGCCGCCTCGACGTTGCGCTTCGAATTCGGGTCCAGAGCCGGGTCATAGGCCGCGCCCTCGGGCGGCGCGCCGGCCTCGAAAATATTGGCGGGATTCCAGCCGAACTTCTTCTTGAAATAGGTGTCGATCGGCGTCGTCAAGCCCCAGAAGTTGCCTCCCGGATCGACCGCGTCCAGCAGTTCCTTGAAGAGGTAGGCGCCGCCGATCCCGGCGGCGCCGGACGCCACCCGGCCGACGAACGCCTTCGGCCCCATATCCTTCAGCGCCTGCGCTGCCAGCGCCATCCCGCCCGCGGCCACGCCCGACAAACCGACCGCGTTGACGGCTTCGTGCCCGGCGGTGAGCTGATTCCACCAGCTCATGGCGCCGCCGGCGGCGCGGGCGTCCCCCGTCAGGCTGGGCATGAACGCCATGCCCGCGCCGGACAGGATGTTGCCGCCCTGCGTCGTCGCGGCCTGCCACGCCGTCCCCGGGTCGTTCCGCAACCACGTCAGAGCGGCGGCGAGGCCCGGGGCCTTTTTTTCGAGGTCGGTGTCCCGCAGCGAGCGGGCGCGCTGGTTCTTCAGAAGCGTCGCGAAGTTGCTGGCCACGTCGGTCTGCCACAGGCTCCTGAAAAGCAGATCCTTGTCTTCCCCCGGGAGCCCCGAGGCTTCGATCCGGGGGCCGAGCTCCTCGTTGATCCAGCGATCGGGATTGCTCAGCCCGAGCTGCCAGTTCCTCAGCGCGCCCGGGTCCAGATACTTGATGTTGCCTTTCTTCCCATAGTGGATTTTGCTCTCGTCGGGCAGCATGCCGATCTTCTTGAGCTGGTCGGCCCGGCGCCCGGTCACCGTGCTGTTGTAGACCTCTCTCTCGAAGGCTTTCTGCCCGGTCGCGGCCATGTCGCCGCCCATCTCGTTGAGCAGCAGCGACAGCGGGCCGTACTGAAAATCGTCGTCGAGCTTCTGCGCATATCCGGAGCCGAGGTGCTGATAATAGAGCTTGTAATCCTCCGGGCGGATCGTTCCCTTGTTGACCTGGACGGACCGCACGATGCGATCGAGATATTTCGTCAGCTTTTTCGGCCCCTCCGTGAAGGCGCCCGCCACCTCCAGCCCCACCCCGATCTGATCGAAGCTCTGCGCGGCCTCCGGGTACTCCGGCTGAAGCGCCGCTTTGCCCCCGAGCATGGGGTCGATCGCCATCAGCGCGTGCTCGGCGCTGCCCGTCTGCGCGCGCAGACGCGTCAGCGTGTCCTTGATCCCGGTCTGCGACAGCGTCGGGTATTTCGCCGTCAGGCGCAGGGCCGCGGCGTCGAATTCGGCGCTCTCGGCCGGCGTCAAGCCGGCTGTCGTCATGGCGACGTCCGTGTGCGCCCTCTCGGCGCCGCCTTTGATCATTTCGTGAGCGAGCTTCAGGCCGGTGGCGCCGCCGATCGTGGCGACTCCTATCTGTTTGGCCTGTTCCCACGCTCCCGACAGCGCCCCGACGGCCTCGGCGTGCGCGTTGGTCTTTCCGACGCCCTTTTCGACAGCTGCGGTATGCTCGTTGACGTTGCCGGTCGCCTTCTTGATCTCGGCCGCCTGCTCCTTGATCGGCGCGACCGGGATGGCCGAGATCGCCGCCCCGGCGCCGCCCATCGCCTTCCGGTAGGAATGCGCCGCCTCGGCGGCCTTGACGACGCTGCGGCCGTGCTCCACCCACGCCGGCCGCCGCAGCGTGCTCTCGACGTCCTCGGCGGCCGAGGCGACGCCGCCCAGCGCCGCGCCCCATTTTTCCGCGCCCTCGGAGATCGACCCGACGGTGCGCTCGTGCTCGGTCCACACCGGCCGCGCCAGCTCGTCGCCGGCCTGGCGCGCCTCCTTGCCGAGCGCGTCGAGCGAGCCCGCGGCCTGCTTCATCGGCCCGCTGAGCTTGTCGACCAGGGAGAGGATCAGCTCGAGGCCGAGGGCCGCCGCCATGTTCTAAGCTCCCCGCGCCCCGTAGAGCCGCTCCAGATGCGCGCGCGCCCGGCCGCGCAGCCTCAGGATGTCGGGCGCCGGCATCGCCCGCACGGCCTCGCGCGGATAGGGGTACGCGAGGCCGATGTCGTCCAGGGCCTCGTCCAGCCCCGCGAAGATCACTTCGTGCCGGCGACGAATTCCCCCACGAAGCTCATCAGCCGCGCGTAATCCGAGCCGTGCATCGCGTCGAGCGCGGCCGCGTCGACGTCGGCGAGCTTGACCGCCAGCACGCGGAACCCCCGATCGGGCGAGCGCACGTAAGCCTCGATGTCCGCTCCCGTCGGCACGCGCACCGCGATCTCCCGCCGCTCGCCGCCCCGGAACGTGAACGGGTGCTTGAGCGCGAAGCTCTCGAGCCCCCAGCCCTTGGTCGCGTCCGGCAGCGGCTTCTCCGCCCCCGCCGCGTCTCCGCTTTCCGGCGCGCCGGCTTCCTTGGAAAATTCGATCATTCCGAACCCCTGTCAAAATCCTTCTCCCCGCGGGCGGGGAGAAGGGGCTTCCGCGGGCGCGAGGCCCGCGGCGGATGCGATTCGCGGCCGCGGGCCTTACGCCGCAGCCGGCGCAGGGGCGTCCGCGGGGGCCGGGGCGGCCACGGCCGGCGCGGGGGCGGGCGGCGCCACGGCCGCCTGGAGCGTCGACGCGGCGGCGTTCAGCTTCGCGGCCGCGTCTTCGATCGCGGCGGAATCGCCGACTTGGTTGGCGGCGGCGATGTTCGCGGCGAGCGCGGAGATGTCGGCCACCGCCGCGGAGACCGCGGTCTGAATGGCGGTCACGGAGGCGTTGAGGTCGTCGAGAGCAGACATGATGTGGTCCAGTTTCTGCGAGGATGACAGTGTCTTGCGGCCGAAGAGGATCATCCTCGTTCTCCCCTTCTTCCGAACCCGATCGCGGCCATCCCGGCCGCCCAGAGCAGCACGATCGCGACAATCGCCGGCCACGCTTCGGGCGGAACGTCAGGCATGGGTGATCTCCGTCGTCGCGCCGGTCGCGACGTGAAAGCTGCCGGCGGCGAACGCCCCGGCGAATTCGAGCCCGACGCGGGCCGCCCCGCTGGCCAGCGTCAGCGTGCCCGCCGTCCCGGCGGCGTTCTCCGCGAAGCCCAGCAGCGACCACGCCCCGGCGAACGCGACCGCGTCGCCGGCCGCGAAGCCGCCGATCTCGACGCCCGAGCATCCGGCCGGGTTGAACAATTCGACGGTGTCGCCGGTCCCGATGAGCCGGATCCCCACACTCGCGGCGACCGCGTCCCGAATGTCCATCCGGCCGCCGGGGTCGACCTCGAGCGTCCCGGATCCGCTTATGTCGCCCCTGTAGCCGCGGGAGGCCGCGTCGTAGACGGCGTTGATCGTCTCCCGCTGGCCTGCGCCCGTGCGCAGCACCGACCCGGCGGCGAGCACGACATGCGGGGCGGCGATCGAGGCCCCTTCAGTGATCGAGACGCCCGTATCCAGGGTGAACGACCCGGCCCGCGCCCCGCCGGCCGCGCCGATCTCGATCGAGGCCGAGCCCGAGACCGAGAACGTGTCGCAGCCGTCCGCCGGGCTCGCGACATGGGCGAGCTGGATCGCCCCGTTTTGATAGGCCTGCGCGTAGACGCTCCCCAGCGCCGTCGTTCCGGCGATGGCGATCCGGCCGGCGCCACCGGCGTAGAAGTCGTCGCCGGCCGCGACGGAATCGTCGCCGCTTACCAGGAGCTGGCCCGCCGTGACCTGATAGGTGGCGTAGATGGCGGCGTTGGCGGCGCTGATCGAGCCGGCCGTGACCGTCCCGCCGTCGACCAGCACGCTCGAAGAATAAGCCTGCTCGACGATCCCGCCGTTCACCGCCGCCACAGAATCGACGAACGTCACATAGGCGTAGGTGCCGGCGAGCCGGAGCGCGCCCTTCACGTTCAACGTCGAGTGGACGAACGTGTCGGCGAACCCGCCCCCCTGGACGTAGTCGCCGGCCACCGTCACGGCCGCCGCGGTGAGCAGCCCCGCCTGCGAAAGCTTCTCGTTCCAGTTGCCGCCGACGCTGAGCGAGCCTCCCGAGACGGTCAACGAGGCGCCATCGTCGTTGAAGTCGCCGCTCGTCGTGAGCGAGCCGCTGGCGCCGATGGTCACGGCGGCGCCGGGCGCAGCGGTCACGGCGCCCGCGGCGGCCGGGGCGGAGATGACGACGGCGCCGGTCAGCGTCCATGCGGCGGGGGCGCTCATCGGCCGATCGCCGCGGACACCAGCGCGGCGACGTCCGTTCCGTTGAAAACGTTGACCCCGTTCTCGATGTCGATGTCGAAGATCACGGCGCCGTCGATGGTCATCGAGCACGCGAGCAGGGCGACCTTGATCGACATCGTCGCCTTCTTGCCCGCCTCCCATTTGCCGAAGTCGTTCTCGACCACCTCGCCGCGCATGTAGACGTAGGCGGTGTGGGCGGCGCCGTTGTCGCCGTCGAGGTAGGCCATCACCGAGAACGGCACGCCCTTCGACACCAGCAGCCCGCTCTGCCCGATCACCTGCGGGTCGACCGCGCTCAGCTCGCAGCCGAACTCGAGCTCCTCGTAGCCGAGCGCGTGCTGGCGCGGGGCGACCATCCCGCCGCCGCGGTATTTCTCGAGATGCTTCTTGATCTTCGGCAGGGTGCAGGTTTCCGCCGTGCCCGCCTTGCCGAACCCGTCGATCGAGACGATCGCCTGCTGCAGGATGAAATCGAGCTGATTGGACATGAGTCCTCTCTCCCCGCCCCCCCGGAAGGAGGCGGCCGGGTCAGAAAAGGGGGAAATCAGCCGTTGTTGACGGCGACGAGCGAGGCGAGGCCGGCGACCTCCTGGGCGTAGTAGCCGGCGTTCGGGGTCGACTGATAAATGATGTGCTCCATCGGCGCGGGCGCCTCCGGGTCGATCGACCACGTCCAGACGCCCTGCACGAGCTGCGACGACGGGTTGAGCTCCGGATCGAGCCAGCACTTGCCGCCGACCAGGAAACCGATATTTGTACCCCATTTGAAAAAGTCGTTGGCGCGATTGGTCATGTCGCGCAGCAGCTGCGGGCTCGGCGGCTTGTCGACCGCCCACAGGGTCACGTCGTCGAGCGCGTCGTAGACCATGTCGAGCGTCGTCCGCACCGCTTCGAAGGCATAGTTCGCGTCGCCCGAGCAGTTCCCGTTGCCCCACCGCCGCCAGCCGGAATACTGCGGCTCGTCCTGCTGGCCCAGGTTGACGATCGTGGCGATCTGGGCGGCGTTGAGGATGTTGGCCTCGCAGGAGGGGTCGCTCATCGCCCAGTCGATCGCGCTCGACGTGCCGCCCACCCCCTGGAAGGTCTGGTTCGACGGCGAATACCAGAAGCCGAGCTGCTGGTGCACCCGCGCGGTCAGGCCCGCCGCCGAAGCCGAGGCCGGCATCGCCACATACTGCGACGACGAGGTGTCCCACACCAGCACCTGCGGGTAGAACAGCACCAGCCGCGCGTCGGCGTAGAGCTCGCGGTAGGCGAGCGCGGCCGTGTCGGAGGTCGAGGGCGTGTCGGCGTAGACCCGGCCGCGCAGCTTCGCCGCGATCGGCAGCGCCGCCGAGACGACCGGATTGGCGAGCAGGCCGCCCCCCGTCGCCGCCGGCTGCCACGCGGTGAACCCCGGCGCGATGATCGTGCGCGGCTGCACGCCGACCGCCGATCGCGCCCCGAGCAGGGCGTAGAGCCCCGTCTTGGCGGCTTGCGAGCCGATGACGTTGGAAATCTCGGTCTGGATGTCCGGCGCCCCGGTCGACAGCGTCGCCCCCTGGACCCGCACCACCACCACCTGGCCCGCGCCCTCGGCGTAGGCCTGCTGCACCGCGGCGAGCAGCGTGCCCGGGTCGCCGTTCGCCGGATGGGTCGCGGCGAGCTTCAGCGCCGCTGACGGCTGCGAATTGAGCAGCACCGGCTCGTTCAGCGGGAAGACGGCCGGGTCCGCCCCGTCCGCCACGCCCACGATCCCGACCACCGCCGAGGGGTTGAGCGCCACCGGCTGAGAAGCCGAGGCGATCTCGACCGTTTCCACACCATGAAAAAATGAGGTTGTCATGCCGCCACCGTTTGAGCCGCCACCGCCGCCGCCGGACCCGCCGGCCGCCGCGATCGCGATCGAGAATGTCTGTTGTGAAGAGGCCGTGCCGTCGCTCGCCGTGACCACGAAGCTCGACCACATCGGCGTCGCCGGCGTGCCGGAGACGACCCCGGTCGCGCCGTTGAGCGCGAGCCCGTCCGGCAGCGCCCCGCCGGTCACGGCGTATTGCAGCGGCCAGAGCGACGTCGCCGCGAGCTGGACGGAATAGGCCGCCCCCACCGCGCCGGAGGCCAGCGAGCCGGTCCGGGTCGTCCACGCCGGCGGGTTCGGCGCGACCGCGATCGAGAAAACCTCTTGAGGCGCCCCGTGCGCGTTGGTCGCGGTCACCGTGAAGGTCGCCGTCGCGGTCTCCGCGACCTCGACCGGCGTCCCGCCGATCGCCCCCGTCGAGCCGTTGAACACGAGGCCGGGCGGAAGAGCGCCGTCCGTCACGGCGTAGCTGGTCGCGTTGACCGCCGCGACCGTCAGGCCGGACGCAGCGACCCCGGCCGTCAGGGTCGCGAGCAGGCCTGCCGGCGTCGTCCACACCGGCGCCTCGGTCGAGACGGCGATCGAGAAACCCCGCGCCGCCGAAAGCGTCCCGTCGAACGCTGTTACGGCGAAGGCGGAGGTTCCGAGCGACGTCGGCGCCCCGGAGATCGCGCCGGTCGCGGCGGCCAGCGTGAGCCCCGCCGGCAGCTCGCCCGTCGTGACCGCATAGGTGAGCGGGAACGGCGACGACGCCGCCAGCGTCGCGCCCGCGTAGGACGCGCCCGGCGCGCCGTCCGGGAGCGCCCCGGCCGGAGTCTACCAGGCCGGCGGGTTCGGCGCGACCGCGATCGAGAACCCCCGCGCCGCCGACGCCGTGCCGTCGGAGGCGGTCACGGTGAAGCTCGCCGTCGCCGGCGCGGTCACCTGGGCCGGCGTGCCGGAGATCGCCCCCGTCGCGCCGTTGAGCGCGAGGCCCGCGGGCAGCGAACCGCTGATCGTGTAGGCGAGCCCGAAGATCGACGCCGCCGCGACGCGCGCCGAATAGGCGACGCCGGGCGTCGCCGCCGCGAGCGCGCCAGCGGGCGTCGTCCAGGCCGGCGTCGCCGGCGTGACCGTGATCGAGAACGTCTGCGGCGAGCTCGCCCAGGCGTTGGCCGCGGTCACGGTGAAAGTGAACGCCGTCGCCGCGGCGACCTCGGCCGGCGTCCCGGAGATCGCGCCCGTCGTCGTGTTGAGCGTGAGGCCGGGCGGCAGGCCGCCCGAGGTCAGGGCGTAGCCGGTGACGTTGGTCGCCGTCGCCGCGAGCCCGGCGGTCGCGACGCCCGCCCCGACGGTCCCGAGGCTGCCGGACGGCGTCGTCCACGCCGGCGGCGTCGCTGCGATCTGAATGGAGAAATTCCGCGTCGCGGACAAGACGCCGTCCGAGACCGTGACGGTGAAGCTCGCCGTGCCCAGCGCGGCCGGAGTCCCGATGATGGCGCCGGTGGCGGCGTTGAGCGACAGCCCCGCCGGCAGCGTGTTCGCCGGGACCGTATAGGTGAGCGGGAACGGCGAGCTCGCCGCCAGCGTCACGCCCGTATAGGCCGCGCCCGGCGAGCCGGCGGCCAGCGCCCCCGCCGCCGTCGTCCACACGGGTCCGTTCGGCGCGACCGCGATGCTGAACGCCCGGGAAGCCGAGGCCGTCCCGTCGCTGGCGGTGACGGTGAAGCTGGCCGTGGTCGCGGTCGCGACCTCGGCCGGCGTTCCCGAGATCGCTCCCGTCGCCGCGTTGAGCGAGAGCCCCGCGGGCAGCGTTCCCGGAGGGACCGAATAGGTCAGGGTGAACGGCGACGCCGCCGCCAGCGTCGCGCCGGCGTAGGCCACGCCGGCGGTCGCGGCGGCGAGCGCCCCGGCCGGGGTCGTCCACGCCGGCGTGGCCGGCGCGACCGCGATCGAGAACGCTCGCGCCGCGGTCACCTTCCCGTCGTCCGCCGTGACGGTGAAGCTCGCCGTGGTCGCGGTCGCGACCTCGGCCGGCGTCCCGGAGATCACGCCCGTGGCGGCGTTGAGCGAGAGCCCCCCGGGCAGCGCGCCTGGAGGAGCCGAATAGGTCAGCGGATAGGTCGACGCCGCCGCCAGCGCGGCCGAATAGGCCGCGCCCGCGGTCGCCCCCGCGAGCGCTCCGGCCGGCGTGATCCACGCCGGCAGCGACGCCGCGACCACGATCGAGAACGCCTGCGCGGCCGAGGTGTAGCCGTTCGACGCCGTGACGGTAAAATTCACCGTCACGGTCGACGACACTTCGTCCGGCGTCCCGCTGATGGCGCCGGTCGCCGCGTTCAGCGACAACCCCGCAGGCAGCGTGCCCGGAGGGGCCGAATAGGCGACGGTCAGGCCCTGCGGATCGGTAGCGGCGACGGAAGCGCTGTAGGCGACGCCGCTGGCGGCCGGCGTCAGCGCCCCGGCCGGCGTCGTCCAGCTCGGCGTCAGATAGGGCGCCGCCGTGATCGAGAACGCCCGCGCCGTCGACAGCACCCCGTCGCTCGCCGTGATCGAGAACGCGTAAGGCGTCGACGTCCCGGCCGGCGGGAACACGCCCGTGATCCGGCCCGAGGGCGCGTCGAGCGCGAGGAAGCCCGGCAGCGGCGGGGCGACGGCATAGGTCAGGGGCTGCGACTGCGGATCGCTCGCCGAAACCTGGATGGCCGCCGCGCCCGGCCGGAACGACCCGAGCGACCCGGCCGCGGTCACCCACGCAGGCGCGACATAGGCCCGGACCGTCAGGGCGAAGGCGCGCGTCGCCGGAACGTGGCCGTTGGTCGCGACCACCCCGAAACTATAGACCGTGTCGCTCGACGGCAGCGGCAGCGCCCCGGAGAGGACGCCGCCCGTCGTCAGCTGCATCGACCCCGGGAGGGTCGACCCGCTGGCCAGCGCGTAGGTCACCGCCGCGCCCTGGGCGTCGGTCGTCGAGAGGGTGAAGGTCTGGGTGGTCCCGGCCAGATACGAGCCCAGCGCGGCGCCGGTGTTCCAGGCTGGCGCGACCCACGCCTTGACGGTCAGGCTGAAAGCGACGGTCGAGACCAGCGTCCCATCCGTCGCCGTGATGGAAAAGGGATAGGTCGTATCGGTCGTCACGGCCGCCGCCGTGCCGGAGAGCGCCCCGGCCGCGCTGAGCGCGAGCCAAGCCGGAAGCCCGTTCGCCGAGAACGTCAGGGTCGTGCCGGCGTTGGGGTCGCCGGCCACGAAGCTGAAGGCCACCGCCGCCCCGGCCGTCCAATTGCCGATCGAGCCTGCTGGCGTCGTCCAGACGAGCGGCAGGAGGATAGGCACCGCGCCTGGGTCCGCCCCGCCGTAGCCCATCCCTTTGATCGAGACATTGGTCGGGATGAAGCCGTTGCGGACCCATTTGACGAGGTTGGCGACCGAGTAGCTCGGGTTCCAGCCCGAGTCCTCGTTCATCAGCGCCATCTGCGCCAGCATGTTCGCGATGGTTCCCGGGCCGCCCATCGCGGTGTCGAATTTCCAGGTGTTGCGATCGTAGTCGTTGAGATGGGGGTCCGCCCCGACGTCGTTCGCGCCCGGCGGCGTCGTCGAGGAGAACCAGCCGTCGGAGTAGCCGTAGGTCTGGACGGCATAAGGCGCGGCAGCGGCAAACGAGGCAGGCGGCGACGCCGGGTCGAGCCCGATATAGCTGACCGTGCCGGCCCGCACATTGAGGAAACAATTGTTGGTGATGTTCTCAGCGCGGCACTCGTCGATCGTCGGCACGCGCCCGTGCGAGTTGGTGTTCCACCAGACCGCGTAGCCGACGCCGCTCGGATTCGCCGAGTAGGCCGCCGCGTCCATCCAGAAAATATTGGACCTGATCTCCGCAAACTCGCCCGCGCCACCTGCACAATTCTCGTCCGGGTCGAGGCTGCCGATCCCATACGGGATGCAGCAGGTGTTGTTGAGCAGCCGGTAGCTGGCGTTGCAGATCGCCGGGTTGACGTCCAAAATCGTGATCAGCGTGCCCGCGGCGATGTAGTGCCCGTATCCGGCGTACGCGGAGGCGCTCGCGTCCTGCGTCGTTTGGTTGGACGGCAGCACGATATTGCCGGAGATGGTCAGAACGTTGGTCGCCGTAGTCCCGCCGGCTGGCCCGACGTGCAGGATGAGGCAGTTGCCGCCCCAATAGCCCGCGGCCATCTGAGACACTTCGAAAATATTGCCCCGGACGCTGCCCGGCCCGGGCAGACCCGTGTGCCCGGCGATGACGCTGACCATATGGGAATTTATATTCAGCGGGCTGTCCTGGATGTAATAATTGTTGGCGAAATCGCCGCCCCACGGCACCGCCAGGCTGTCGCCGCCGCCCGTGTACCCGCACGCCTGATAGATCAGGTTTCCGGAACACGTGAAACTCCCGCAATAAGTGTCGAATCCGAGGAATCCGGCGAAAACGTTGCCGCTGATCACGCACTGGGTCAGCGAGCCGCCGAACGCGGCGAGACTCACGCATTTGTCGAAAAAATTGCCGCTGATGACCTGGGTCGATCCCGAGGCCGGCGTGCCGGGCGCCCACCCGAAGGTGATGCAGGTGCCGATCAACGCCGCGCTCATCCCCGGAGGACTGTTGTTGTAACTGTGTGTCGTGTCGACGCTGTTGGTCCAGGTGTTGTTCTCGATGGTGAAGGTCGTGCTTTTATCGGCCACGTAGAACGACGTCAGGACGCCGCAGTGGTCGAGCCGGCAATTTTTGATCGAATATGTCGCGGGGTCGGTCAGCCGGCAGGTCGCCATCGGCAGGCTCGCCGTCCCAACCCAGCTCAGATTGCAGTAGCTGAGGTTGAGCATCCCGCCGGAATAGCTCGGGTACCCCCGAAAAACCTCCCCGCCGGTAATCCGGCACGGCGCCCCGCCGCCCGCGACGTTGCCCATGATCGTCGCCCGGTTCCCGGGGGCGCCCGTGGCGTTCAGCACCCCGGCAATCAAGGAGCCGTTCACCACCTCGATGACATAGACGTCGGTCGCTGGCGTCGCCGACTGCGACGAGTCGCACATCCATGTCGCCCCGCCGGAAACCGTCGCCGGCGCCGACGACAGGAACGTGTCGCCGCGCACCTTGAAGGTCACGCCCGGGGCGACCGTGAGCCCGGCCCCGGCGAAACCGTTGCCCGAATACGGGCCGCCGATCAGATTGCCGGCCACCGTGCCCTGGACCAGGAGAGCGAAGCCGGCGGCCGTCCCGTCGCCCGTCGTCGCCTTGGCGGACGGCCCGACGACCGTATTCACGTCGACTTTGACGGCGTGCTTGATGATGGCGCTGTCGCCGTTGCCCGGCACGACGCCCCCGGTCCAGGTGGCGGGGGCGGACCAATTGCCGGCCGCGGCGGAGGCGATGTACGCCATAGCCGGTCAGGCCGGGCTTCGCGAGGCTTTGAACATCGCTTTCAGGGGCTCCGCTCGATGCTGCGTTCGCCGCCGAACCTGCCCTGTTCGCCATCCCGCTGCGAGGGTGGGATGTCTCACCCTCGGCTCAGACCGGCCACGCCAGCGCGTCGATCTGAGCCGTCGTCGTGATCGCGCCCGAGGCGACGCCGGTCACCGCGGCCCCGCGGGTGGCGAACACGGTCTTGCGGTAGGCCCCGACCAGGGGCGCCAGCGCCGCGATCTGCCCCGCCGTGGTCGCGGTGACCGTGTCGTCGTTCGCCAGCCAGCTCACCGGGTCCGCAGGCGCCGTGGCCGCGTCGTCGGTGAGAAGCTGGAGGTCGGCCAGGGTCTCCGAGGTCGCGTCCGCCTCGAGCACGAACCCGCCGGGCGAGACCGGGCCGTAGCGCCGCATCGTCCCCAGCGCAGCTGCCGCCTTCGCCGCGGCATACGCGCGCAGCGCCGCCGGAGCCGGGGCGGGGGCGGCGGGCGGCGCGTAGGCGCCCGCGGCGTAAGTCCAGCCGCGCGACGGCGGCGGGCTGACGCCGGACGCGTCGACCCATGTCTTGGCCCCCGCGACCGGCCAACGGTCCCGCGCCGTCAGGTCGACGTTGCCGCTGGCGTTGTCGATCAGCACGAAAAGCGGCATCTCAGAGCACCCTTTCGATGAGCACGACGCCGGTCATCGGAGCTCCGGACGCCGACAGCGTGCCGAGCGACGTCCACAGGGTCGTCGAATCGTTCCAGACGTCGAAGCCGACCAGCGACCCGCCGGCCTGCCCCGAATTGTAGAGCAGGGTCTTGGCGCTCGTCGCCGTCGTGAGCAGCATCTCCATGATCGCCGGCCCGCGGCCGAGGACGGCGTCCGCCGCCGACGGACCGATGAAGCAGTCGATGAAGAAATTCGAGTCGGTGCGCATCAGCGCCTCCGCCACGCCGCCAACATAGGTGTTCGCGCCCGCCGTGACCTGCGCCGTCACGGCCGACGTGAACGTGGTGAAAACGTTCGGCGCCGCCGCCGAGCCCAGCCCGGTCAGGGCGGAGTCGGAAGGCCCGGTCTCGAAGGTCGAGAACGCGTTCGAATAGGTCGTATCGTTCGGCAGCAGCAGCCAGTTCGAGCTGGCGTTCGCCGTCGCGGAAATCAGGAGCGCGATGCGATAGACCTGCCCGTCGCGGCTCGCGACGCCGAGCGGCAGGCTGGCGACGCCCGCGAACGTGATGCTCGCCGTCTGGCCGGGCGAAAGCAGAATCGGCGAAGCCGGCGGCGACGCCGCGTCCCATCCCCGCCGCGGCAGCGGCGTCACCATGTCGAAGCTCGAGCCGTTGTACACGAACCCGCCCCGCAGCCCGGCGACGCATTCGCCGCCCGTGAACGGGAAGGAATCCGGCCGGTTGGCCGGGACCGCGCCGAAGCCGGCGACGGCGATGGTCAGCGGGCCGGTATTCGCGGCGGAGAAGATTCCGGCGACCTCCATGCCGGCGGCGAGCGCCGCCGGCGCAGGCGACAGCGCCGCCGTCAGCGCGTTGGCCGTCCCGCCGAACGTCCCGGCCCAGGTCCCGGTCAGGCCGAACGTCCGGTCGACCCACCCGGTCGGGCTCGTCGTGTCCGACTCGACCAGCGGCGCTGCGGCTGTCGGGAGGTTCGCATTGAACGCCGCCTGCACCTGCGCCATCGACGCGAACGCCGCCGACGGCGCGGCGACGACCACGGTCCCGAGCGTCAGCCCGACGCTGGCGACGAACGACAGGTCGCTCGCCGCCCCGTTGGCCGTCACCAGCTTCGGCATCAGCGTCGTGCCGGCGAGCATCGCCGCCCCCAGCTCGTCGGTGATGACGTATTCGGTCACGTAGAACGGCCCGATTTCGTTTCCGCTCCCGTCCACCGCCGGCACGACGCACAGGATGTCGACCTGGGCGCTGTTGGCCGCGTCGACCGAGACCGACTGGACGATCTTGCCGCTCCAGACTTGGTGGGTGACCGCCCCGGACGATTGCAGGGTCGAGATCGCCGGGACCTGCGCGCCCGAGCCCGACACGGCGCCGTCGCCGAGGATCACGGTCGCCTGCATGAAGTTGATCTCGGGCGGCGGGTTGACGCCGCCGGCCCCGGCCAGCACCGCGGCCGAGCGGGCGAGATAGGCCGGCAGCGGCACGGTCGCGACCTGGATCGAGGCGATGGAGGGGAGATTGCTCACAGCGGGTAAACCTTCATGCGGGGCATCAGGCGCTGCGCCGCGCCGACGGTCGGCCTCGGCACGGGCGTGGTGCGGGTACTGATGCGGATGGCGAAGCGGGGCGCGGCGCCGCAATTCAGCGTCCCCGGCGGCTGCTCGACGAACAGGCCGAGGCGCGGCAGGTCGCGCACGTTCTTGCGTTTCAGCGCCGAGGCCATCACGGCGTCGAGGTCCGGCGGCGTCGGGCCGGGCGCCATCGTCGCCTCGACCGCGAAGTACGGCCACGTGAGGTCGGCGCGCTCGAAGGCCTCCGTCACCTTGACCGGAAAGCCGACGTCGAGCGCGATCTCCGCCTCGAGCGCCGTCGCCGACCCGTAGGCGGCGTGATCGGCGAAGCTGCTCGCGATCCGCGCCCGGTCCCCGGCCTCGTCGGCCGCGTCGTAAAAATGAACGCTCCGTTCCCAGGCCAGGAACGGCACGATCGCCGCCGGGCAGGCGGCCGGGTCGCGCGCCCGCCGGATCGCATCGACGTCGGCCGCGAGCACGCGGATGTCAGCTGCGCTCGCCGCCCGCTCGAACGCGGTGGCATGGGAGGGCAGGAGGTCTTCGGCGCTCACGAGCGCGGCGCCCACAGCACGCTGGCCCCGCCGAAGATCGGCGCGTCGAACGGGCCGCCGCCCACGATCGCCGCGGGCTGGCGCACCACGACGTCGTAGACGAGGCCTGCGGCGTTGTAGCCGAGCACCGCGCCGACGGAGCCGGGCGACACCGAGCCGCCGATCGTCCGCCGCGCGGCGGCGAACGCCGCCAGCGCCGCCGTCTGCGCCGCGACCACCGAGGCCGGGTCGGCGCCGTCCGCCAGAATGAGGGTCGCGTCCGCCGACCACGGAACCGGGTTCACCGGCCGCACCACGATCTGGTCGTTGACCTTCCGGCTCGCCCGCGGGAACGCCGCGGTCACCGCCGCCAGCGACGCCGGGGCGGGGATTCCCGTCGCGCCCGCGCCGAGACAGACGATGCAGACCTCGCCGAGGGCGACGCCGGCCACCTCGGCGCCGTAGATCGCCACCGCCGCCAGCCCGACCGGGTCGGCCGAGATCGCCTGATATTGATAGCCGCCGTAGGTGCCGCCCTGGCTCAGCGCCTCCCAGGCGAGCTGCCCGCGCGCCCGCAGGCTGGCGTCCAGCTCCCCGGCCGCGCGCGCCGTGTTCGCGGCGGCGACCACCTGATCGAGGTCCGCTCCGGCCGCGAACGCGAGCATGGTGGCGAGCGCCGCCTCGTTGATCCGCTGAAAGACGAGGCCCTCGCGGTAGGCGCCGGTCTCTTGCAGCTTCACCGCGGGCTCGAATTCGAGCGCCGCCGTGTCGTAGGCGATCCCGGCCGCCTGCATCCGGGCGGTGAAGTCCGTCAGCCGCGCGCTGACGATCGCGTCGAACGCCCAGGCCTGGACGACCGCGGGCGGCGGCAGATTGGCGAGATTGATCGGGGCGAAGCTCATATCGCCCCCGCCAGCGCCGCGGCGCTGACCGCGGCCGTCACCTGCTGCATCGGGATCGCCACCGACCAGTCGCCGAGATACCCGTTGGGGTAATAGTCGCCGGTGAGCGCGAAGGCGGCGACGCCGTCCGCCCCGAGCTGGGTCGCCTGGACCCGGCGCAGGCGGAAGTTCGGCTCCCACTTGCGGATCGCGTCGGCGAGCGCCGAGAAATGCGCGACCAGGACGCGCTCCGTCATCGGCGCGTCGATCGCCGCCGGCCCGTTGAAGCCGCAGTCTCGCCGCAGCACCCGCGACCCGACCGCCGTCTGGACGATGTCCATCAGCGACTGAGCCGTGTGGTCCCAGCCCGTGAGCACGCGGCCCGTGTTGCGGTCGATCCCGGTCCTCACGGGGTCGCGCCCGGCGCCGGGGCCGCCGTCATCTCCGGCCTGACGGCGACGACGCCCTCGCGCAGCAGGAACGCCATGTGGCGCGGATGCGCGTGGAAAATTTCGCCCCGCGCCCGCCGCTGCCCGGCGATCTTCATCCCGTTGGCCGGCGTGGCCAGCACGACATAGGCGGCGAGCGGCCCGGACGGCCTCGGGTGCGCCAGGACGCCGCGGACCGCCGGCCGCGCGGTTTGAGACATTCTTAAAGCCATCTGAAATCTCCTTCAGCTCGCCTTCGGGGGCGGCGCGGCCGGGAGCAGCGCCATGGGGTTGATCATCCAGTACTGCGACCCGTCGTAGATGACGAACTGCGTCGTCCCCTGCACCGCCGCCGTCACCCAGCCGCCCGGCTGGACGCGCAGCGCCGATTTCGAGTCGGCCTCGACGGAGGCGGCGCCGGCGCTGGTGCGCAGCCTGACCGTGCCGCGCGCGCAGACCAGGTCCTCGGCGGCCGACGAGGACGGCGCAGGGTTCGCGTCGTGAAAGCCGCCGGGGATCGCCACCGCGTTCGACAGGTCGCCGTCCGCGCACAACAGGGTCATCTGCTGGCCGGCCTTGATCGGCCGCCAGTCGGCCCCGGCGCCGCCGTGAGTGAACACCGGGATCGAGTGGGTGAGGAAGCTCGCCGCGTCGTCGCCGAGGTTCATGACGACGGAATTCGTCGCCGGGTCGAAGCTCTGGGCGACGCCGGTCCGCACGATGTTGGACTGGCGCACCTTCTGCTCGGCGGCGAGATACTCGAGCGCGTCGAGCCGCTCGAGCGCGCCCTTGAGGAGGTCGAGCAGGGTCTCGATCATGGCGCGCCCTCTGGCGCGGCGACGACCGGCTCGGGCAGCGCCGGCTCGGCGGCGGCGAGGCCGCCAGCCGCCGTCCATTCCACCGTCCCGTTGACCGCCTCGGAGACCAGCGCTGCGATCACGGCGTCGGCGCTCGACGCGACCGGGTCGCCGAGCAGCATCGACGACGTCCAGGTCACCTGCCAGAGCGCCGCCCCGACGGTGTCGAGCGTGCCCGAATATTCGTTCCGCGCCTCGACGTGCGTCGGCTGTCCGACGCCCTCGACGCCGAACCGGTTGCCGGCCACGGCCAGCTCGACCGCCGTCGCGAGCAGGAGCGCCGCCGTGTCGCGCGGCGTCTTCGCGCCCGCCGCGACCGTGTCGCGGGTGATGATGACGGCCGCGAGCTGGACGTCGATCCCCCAGCGCCCGTCGCGGTATCGCCCGGCGCTGCGCGCCCCGACGATGCACACGCGCACGCTCGGCGCGTTCAGCGCGAAGCGCTTCAGCTCCTCGAGGTCGAAGGTGCCGCCATGCGCGGCGACCGGGACCGAGAGCTTCGCCGCGAGCGACGAGACGACCGCGCTGCGGAGATCCGAGAGCGTGCTCATCGCCAGCGCCTCTCGATGAACTTCGCCGCCGTGGCCTCGAGGTCGCGGGCGTTGGCGTCCGAGACACCGAGATATTCGCGCTGCGGGATCGTGACCGTCTTGGCGAACACGCGTTTTCCGCCGATCTCGAACGAGAGGACGCGCGCGTTCTTCGGCCTGATCACGCCGCCGAAGTTGTGGATTCGCGCATAAGGGCGCCCGCTAACGGGCTCCGCCGGCACGCCCCAGACGGCCTGCGTCGCGGTCGACGCGTGGCCGACCGAGCGGGCGAGCGCCCCGGTCACGAACAGCGCCCCGCGGCCGTCGAGGGTGGGCTTCCAGGCGACTCCGGCCGGCGACGTCTTCTCTTCTTCCAGCCTGCGCCTCGTCTGCTCCATCCCCTCGACCGCCAGCGACTCCAGAAGCACATGGAAGTCGAGATGCGACAGCGCCGCGAGCTTCGCCTTCGCCGCGTCGAGCCCCTCGAACGTGACCGCGATCGAGGTCACAAGGCCCTCCAACCGTCGCGGAACGACAGATCGCCGCAGCCCGCGCCCGGCCCGTCCCACGACGCGTGCGGGACGACGACCGCCTCGCCGGGCGACGGCGGATAGGGATCGCAGCCCGGCGGAACGAGGTCGATCGCCGCGTCGCCTCTGCCGAGGTCGCGCAGGAAGGCGGTCGCCCGTTTCTCGGCGTCGGCGACGATCTCGTTGCGGGTGGCGGGCGTGTTGGCGAGCTGGCCCATCGCGAGGTCGCAGTTGAGCGCGACCAGCAGCGCATTCGCGCTCGCGGTCGCGGCGACCGGCAGCGCGTAGCGCTTGGCGAGGTAGCCGTCGACGATCGAGGCCGCCGTGCCGAGCGCCGCGGCGACGCGGGCTTCGTCGCGGCCGGGAGGGGTCAGGGCGTCGTTCCATGCGGCGAGGGTCACGTTCTCTGCGCCCCATTTGGCGTCGAGGTCGGTCTCTGCGGCGTAGGGCATCGGGTCGCGCTCGCGGAAAAGAGGGAAAATCGCGGAAAAGAGGGAAAAGAGGGAAAAGGCCCTCTGGCGTCGTTGCAGCCCCCGGGCAGTCTGGAAGGAAACGCCTGCGGGAGCAGGCTCTCCGCGTGGGGGACTGAGGCCCCGCGCGAAGCTCTATTCCCCTCGCCTCAGGGCGAGGGTTCCGGGGCGACCGGCCCGGCGATCTTGCGCACCTCGAGCATCTCGTCGCCCTCGATCAGGGCGAGCTGCTCGGCAGTGATCGCGGCGAGACAGAGCTCCGTGGCGATCGGCCCGAACCGGATGTCCGCCCGCCACCGCCCGTCCTCCGGGCCGCGCACGCTGATGAACTGATCCGCCGGCCCGGCGGGCTTCGGCGCGTCCGCGTCTTTCTTCGCCATCGGGTTCTCCTGCTCCTCGGGTCCGCCCGGCGCCGCCTCACGGCAGCCAGGGCGTCATCCGGACCTTGACGAGGTGCTTGTCGGTGTTGGAGATCACGCCGGCGCCGGAGGCCAGGGCCGCTTCGCCCGGCACGCCGTCGACCGCCAGGAAATCGGATTCGAACAGGTCGCGCGCGGTCGCGTGCATCGACGGCCCGACCCAGATTTCGTTCGGCACGATGCCGAGCGGCCGGCCGTAGTCGGCCTTCATCCCGACCATCTGCTCGTACAGCGTGCGGAAGTTCGTGCGGGTCAGCGGCAGCGTGCTCGCCGAGATCGTCTGCCACAGCCCGTAGCCCGCGTTCGCGCGGCCGTCGACGCCGTAAACGAACTCGTTGCGCTCGAACACGATGTCCGAATTCTGCAGGTTCGTCTTCGCCACGAACTCGAAGGGGCGGCGGGTCTGCCAGACGAGCGGCTTGAACCCCTGCGTGCTGTCGACGAGATACCACGTGCCGGGTTGCGTGACGGACGACGGCGCCGACCCGGTGAAGTTCTGCACGAAGAAGATCTTGCCGAGCGCGTCCAGCACCGGGTGCTGGTCGAAGAAGTTCTGCCCGTCGTAGCAGAGGCCGCTCCACCCGCCCGGCAGCAGCGGGAAGCACATCTCGTCCGGGAACTGGGCGACCGAGCGCCCCATGCGCTCGAAGACCGGCGCGAACACCCCATAGGTGTCGTCCTCGATCTGCGGCCGCGGCACGGCGACGGTCGATTCGAACTGCCTGTTGACGATCCGCATCCCGTAGGCGTTCAGCGTCTTGATGTCGCGGTCGCCGATCCACTCCCGGATTCGTGGCACTTGACCGAGCCAGCCGTAATTTTCCGCCGAAGCCGAAGACGGCATCACCATCGCGATCGACGCGTATTGAGGCGAGACGCCCGCGAACCCCTTGTTGAAGAGCACGTTGTACCCTTCGAACATCGCGTTGAGGACGCTCGGGGTGATGATCTGCGGCATTTCAAATCCCTTTCAAACCGAAGGCGCGGTCAGCTCGTGAACTTGATCCAGGGGAGGCCGCTGGCGGGGTCGATCTCGAAGAGCGTCCCGGCGGCGGACCGCCCGGTCGCGAGGATCGAGACGGTGTTGTCGTCGATGGCGTAGACGGTCGCGCCGATGTTCGCCGCCGTCACCGGATTCACCGTGTCGTTGTTCATCTGGGCGGCGTCGTTCGCGACGTTGACGGCGATCGCCCCGGCGGCGCCGGTGCGGTTGTCCGCCGTGAACATCGCGAGACCCACGATGGTCTGGCCGGTCGCGGCGACAGCCGGCTGCGCCAGCGTCACGCCCGACGCCGTCACCAGCGCGACCAGCGCGCCCTGCCAGATCACGACGCCTGCGGCGACCTTGAATTGACGGACCCGGGTCTGGGACCTCTTGTCGGGCGCCCTCGCGGCTTGCAGCGCGGTCATGGCTTGGTCTCCTTCGGGTCAGGTCGGGTTAGGCCGCCTTCGCGGCCTTCGCGGCGAGGTGCGCCAGATAGTCTTGCTCGGAGACGCCGAGCGCCAGGGCGACCGCCTTCTGCTCGGCGTTGAGCGCGGTCTTCCCGGCCGGGTCGCCCCTGCCGATGTCCGTCTCGCCGAATATTGTCGGCGCGGCGGCCGCGAATTTCTCGAATGCCGCGAGGCCGTCCGCCGTCGCGCAGGTCGCGAGGTAGAAGTCCTTCGTCGCCGGGGAGACCTTGCCGGCCTTGACCGCGCCATCGAGCGCGGCGGCGACGCGCGCATCGTGCGAGGCCTTCGCCTGGGCGGCGAGCTGCCCCTCGGCCGCGGTCGCGCGGTTCAGCGCCAGATCGTAATCCGGGCGCGGCACGAATTTGTCGAGCGGCGGCGTATAGGCGTTGAGCGCCGTCGACAGCTTGCCGATCGCCAGCACCGCCTCGGCTTCGGTCGCGCTCTCGGGCAGCCCGAGCGCGGTGAAAACGGCTTTCATGGTGGTTAAGGCTCCTTTCGGTGAGTTCGAGCGGGACTGGAGGTTAGCGAGGTCGCTGGGCGGCCTGGGAAGGCGAACCTCCCCAGCCGGACTAGCGATGCTTGCTGCGCTTGGATTCTTTCTTGGTGTGACGAGCCATGGTGAT
>CAIZGR010000621.1 GCA_903932535.1 uncultured Hyphomicrobiales bacterium
ACGATACCCTCTTGCCAAACGACACTAATACGAGTAGCGTTCCAATCGCTACTCGATGGCCGCTCAATTTGGCCAGTTTAATTGTCGCTAAGCGGCCATCATAATTGTCGCGCTGCAAGAACAGCTCGTTTCGCCTTCCGTTAGGGATTGGCGTGGTAAGGCGCGGGTGCCCTGTGTTCGATGGAGGCGCCTTCATGGTCCGGCTGGCCCTCGCCGCTGTCCTGCTCGGCCTGCCGGGGGTCGCCGGCGCCGCGCCGCGCTGGACGTTCTGCGTGGCGGCGTCTCGGGACGCGGCGGAAGTCTGGATCAGCGAGGTGTTTCCGGCCGGGGAGGCGCGCGAGAAGCTCGAGAGCGCGTTCAAGGCCGCCGCCGAGCGCCTCGGCGCGACGGGCGCCGACGCGCAATGCCCCGAGCCCCGCGACGACCGCACGGTCGCCATCAACGCCCAGATCGACGCCGAGGCGTTCAACCGCAAGATGGGCGCGACCCTTCACGCCGTGCCGGCGAGCGGCTTCCCTGGGCGGAGGTGACGCCTTTCGCCGTCATTGCGAGGAGCGAAGCGACGAAGCAAGCCACCGATCGTAGAGCGCCCTGCGGCCCCTGGATTGCCGCGCTGCGCTCGCAATGACGGGCGTCAATCAGTCCGATAGACGCGCGATCGCCGGCTCGGCTTCGCCCGACCAGACGAACCGATAGACGGCGCCGGGCGCCACCGATTGCACCGCGTTCGGCCTGAGCGCGACGACGCAGGTTCCGCCGGCGTCGCGCACCGAAGGATAGATCACCCCGTTCAGCCCGCGCGCCCGCGCCGAGTCGGCGACGGCGTTCCCGGCCGGGTAGCCGAGCGCCGGATCGGGATCGAGGCTCGGGTGCCCGGGCGCCGCGCGCAGGTCGACGAACTCGCCCGCCATGCTCGAGAACAGCTCGGCGTAGTCGACGACGCCCTCGAGCGCGCCGGATCTGGCGAGAAAATCGGCCATGTGGAAAGCGACCTCGCGCATGCAGGTCGTAACCGCCAGCGCCGCATACCACGCGCCGCGGTTGGCGTTGAAACGGTTCGGCTCCCGTGGCTTCCAATAGGCGAACGAGGCGTTGACGAACGAGGCGTAGGGGACCCCGTGGACGAGCTCGTCCCGGTCTACCCCTTCGGTTCCGCGCTGCTCGGCATTGAGGCGGCTCGAGGTCGCCCCTTCGATTTCAGCCAGCGCCTCGGCCTCGCCGGGCGCGACCAGCGCCTCGAGCACCGGCGGGCGAAGGCGCGCCGTCGAGACGAGCCTCACGGTCCGCGGGAGCGCCTCACGGACGATCGTCAGTCCGTCGAGCATTTCTCGAGCGTCACAGGCCGCCGCGCACGGCGTCGACGTATCGGCGGATGTCGAGCATCGCCGGGATGCCGCCTTCGATCAGCGCCTCGACCGGCGTCCGCCCGGCAAACAGCGGCCCGCTGTTCGCCCGGCGCATCCAGGCGTCGGCGGTCCCGTCGGCGAACAGGAGATGCAGGCCCTTGAAGATGCCGACCAGCGCCGAGACCCGGGTCATCTGGTCCTGGCTGAGGGTCGGCCGCTGGCCGCGCTTCATCCGGTCGAGGCTGCTCGGCGAAACGCCGATCAGCGCCGCGGCCTCGGCGTTGCCGAGGTCCCAGGCGCGCGCGAGATTGAGGTACGCCTTGACGGCGACCTCGGAGAGCCGGGCGCGGTCCTTTTCGGCGGCGAAGGTTCGCGGGCCGCGGGGGATGGCCTGGGTTTTGCTGGCGAGGGCGGTTGCGGTCATGGTCACGTCTCCTGACGAGGATATGCGCGTCATTTGGCGAGATGTCCAGCCCCTTTGTGGCCGCCCTGTAGCCGCGATCGCTGATCGCGGCGGCGCGCGCTCCAAAGGGCGTCCGTCAGGACGCCCGTCTCGCGACGAGCTATGGAGCGCGCCTACAGTGGCCGCGCGCTCGGCAAGCGCGCCCTACAGCCCCAGCCCCGCCCAATAGTCGACGAACCCGGAACCCGGCCGGTCGATCCCCAAGAGGTCCGCGACCGCCCAGACGAGGGCGTCGGCGCGGTCGGGGGAGGGCGCGGCGCGGCGGTCGAAGTCGGGGGTGAGCGCGCAGAGCTGGTCCTCGAGCTTGGGAAACACGCCCGCGTGGAGCACGAGGCCGCGCTCGTAGGCCGCGGCGATCGGCTCGG
>CAIZGR010000622.1 GCA_903932535.1 uncultured Hyphomicrobiales bacterium
CAAAGAGTTGTCCGCTGCGGCTCCAAGGCCTGCCGGGCGCGACGGCGGCAACGGAGCCGCTGCGACGGCCGGAAGATTGGCGGCGTCGCCGAGGCCACCATAGACTGCGTTCGGATCGCGCGGCGCGGTCGGCGTCGCTCCCATCGCCGCGCCGAGTTTGGCGAGCCCGGCCGAACGGTCAGGCTCCGCCGCGGCGGCGAGTCCTGCCGGTGCGAACCCCCAGCCGAGCCCGTCCGATCGTCTCTTTAGAAGGACGTCATCATTCATGTAGTCTTGATGAGCGTCTTGAAAACGGTCAGCTACGGCTTGCGGCATGCCGGCCAGCACTGACGAATCGGCGGTCGGGTAGTCGTACTCTGCCAGCCTGTCGGGAGGCGGCGTGTCGCCGCTCTGCGGCAGCGGGTTTCCCATCGCCACGGCGAGGCGCTGCTGCGGAGTGAAACCGTCTTGCTGCGGCGCCGGCATCTGGTTCGCGTAGCGCGCGGCCAGCCCCTGAGCGTAGGTCGGCAGATCGGCGGCCCTCGTGAGCGGCGTGACTTCTCTCGGAGGAAGCGCAGGAGCGTCGCCGTGCGGATTGACCGCGTCGGCCCACAACGCATCCGGCGTGACGTCGCCGCCGCCATCGAAGTGCGGGCGCACGACACCGCCGCGCGCGAGACCGAAGCTATCCTGCAGAAAGTCTCCAACCGCATCGCCGGCGGCTGAGTTCTGGAAGGCGTTGCCCAGGCCTTGAACGCCCTTGGCGGCTTGCGCCATGCCCTGCCCGGCGTTCGACGCCGCCGGCGCGCTCGGCAAACCGCCCTGCGGCATCGTGTGGCCGACGGCGAGATTGGCCGGAATGACGTAGGAGCCGGCGCCGAGACCGGCCGACGGGCTGACCGCGTCGTACGGCACGAGACCGCCGCCTCCGGCTTTGTGCGGGACACGGATCTCGTCGACCCGGCCGCCGCGGTTCAAGAACATGGAAGCCAGCCCGAGACCGGCGCCGATCGCCTGACTTGCGCCGCTGCCGCCCTGCGTCGTCTGCTGGCCGGTCGACGTACCGCCGCTCTGAGAGCCGATACCTTCGACGATGTTCGCGAGCCAGCCCGTCGTCTGGAAGGGGTACGCCTGCTTCTGGAGGAACTGATTGTAGGCCGCGGTGTCCTGCGCCTGCGTCGTCTGCTGTTCGAGCGTGCCGGCGTTGACCTGCGCGTTCGCTCCGGTGAGCGCCTCGGTCTGAGCCGTCTGGCCGAGATTGCCGATCTGCTGCGAGGCGGCCAACTGGCGCGCGGCAGTGTTCTGCGCGGCGCTGAGCCCGACGCCTTGCTGCGTGTTGAACTCCCCCTGCGCGTTCTGGAAGTTCGACGTGTTCAGACCGGCGAGCGTGGCGTTGTTATTGATCCCTTGCTGGCCGGCGAGCGCGGCCTGCGCGACACCCGCGCGGTCGCCGCCGAAGGCTCCGGCGCTGACGGCGTTACCCTGCAGATCGGCGGCCTGCTGTTGGTTCTGGTTTCGGATCTGCGCCATCGTGGCGTCGATCACGCTTTGTTGATAGGGGTTTTCGTACTGCTGCAGTTGCGCAGCGGAGAATTTCGTGGGATCAATGTTCGCGGAGGACGCAGCGGCTAGCCCAGTAGCCCCGGCGTTGTAGGGGTTCTGTATGCCGGAAGCGTTGTTGACCGCGTTGATGCCGGAGGTCTGCTGACCGTTGACGCCCGCGACGAGATCGCCGCCATACGCCTGATACGGTGTTGCGGCCGTCTGCTGCGCCTGAGACGTGACGGCTTTGTAGTTCGCCATGACCTCCGGCGGAGGCGCATACGTCTGCGAGCTATTTTGCTGCGAGGTTTGTTTAGACCCACACAAAAGTCGCGTTCCTTACGCTGGCCTCGCCTCCGGCCGAATGGTGAACCAGTAACCTCCGA
>CAIZGR010000623.1 GCA_903932535.1 uncultured Hyphomicrobiales bacterium
AGTATTTCCGTGATAACGGGATGCACGCGGTGATCGTTTACGACGATCTCTCCAAGCAAGCGGTCGCCTATCGCCAGATGTCGCTGCTGCTGCGCCGCCCGCCGGGCCGCGAGGCCTATCCCGGCGACGTGTTCTATCTCCACTCCCGCCTGCTCGAGCGCGCCGCCAAGCTCAACAAGGATTTCGGCTCGGGCTCGCTGACCGCGCTCCCGATCATCGAGACGCAGGCGAACGACGTCTCCGCCTACATCCCGACCAACGTGATCTCGATCACCGACGGCCAGATCTTCCTCGAGACCGACCTCTTCTACCAGGGCGTCCGTCCGGCGGTGAACGTGGGTCTGTCGGTGTCGCGCGTGGGATCGTCGGCGCAGACGAAGGCGACCAAGAAGGTCGCCGGCAAGATCAAGGGCGAGCTCGCCCAGTACCGCGAAATGGCGGCCTTCGCCCAGTTCGGATCCGATCTCGACGCCGTCACGCAGCGCCTGCTCAACCGCGGCTCGCGCCTGACCGAGCTGCTCAAGCAGCCGCAGTTCGCTCCGCTCAAGATGGAAGAGCAGGTCGCGGTGATCTACTCGGGCGTCAACGGCTACCTCGACAAGCTGGCGCTGAACCAGGTGCGTCCGTTCGAGGACGGCCTCCTGGCCTTCCTCCGCTCGAAGCACCCGGCTGTGCTGGAGACGATCCGCACGACCAACGACCTCACGAGCGACACCGAGGCCAAGCTGAAGTCGGCGGTCGAGGCTTTCGCCGCCAGCTTCGCCTGATTCCCTGACCTTCAAGCGGTCCCTGCGCCTCGACGAGGCGTGGGGCGGAGACGCCAATCGATGCCGTCCCTCAAGGAACTGAGAAACCGGATCGCCTCGGTCCGCTCGACGCAGAAGATCACCAAGGCGATGCAGATGGTCGCCGTGTCGAAACTGCGCCGGGCGCAAGCGGCGGCCGAGGCCGCCCGCCCCTACGCCCTGCGGGTCGAGTCCGTGCTGACGAACCTCGCGAGCGCCGCCACGCCCGGAGAAGGCCCTCGCCTGCTCACCGGCTCGGGAGCCAACCAGACCCATCTCCTCGTCGTCTGCACCGGCGAGCGCGGGCTCTGCGGCGGCTTCAACACGGCGATCGTGCGTCTTGCGCGCGACAAGGCCACAGCGCTCGCGTCCGAGGGCAAGACCGTCAAGATCGTCTGCGTCGGCAAGAAGGGCTTCGAGCAGCTTCGCCGGACCCACGAGAAGCAGATCCTCGAACTGATCGACCTGCGCGCGGTGCGCGCGATCACCTACGAGACCGCTCGGCCGATCGCCGAGAAGATCATCGGGTTGTTCGACAGCGGCGAGTTCGACGTCTGCACGCTCTTCTTCTCGCGCTTCCGGTCGGTGATCTCGCAGATCCCAACCGCGTTGCAGCTCATTCCGCCGGAACTCGGCGAAGTGAACGACAAGGCGCCGAGCTACGACTACGAGCCGGACGAGAGCGAGATCCTGACCCAGCTCCTGCCGCAGGCGCTTACCGTGCGCGTCTATCGGGCGCTGCTCGAGAACGCCGCCTCGTTCTTCGGCTCGCAGATGAGCGCGATGGACAACGCCACGCGCAACGCCGGCGAAATGGCGAAGAAGTATACGCTCCGCTACAATCGCACCCGCCAGGCGATGATCACCAAAGAGCTGATCGAGATCATTTCGGGCGCCGAGGCGCTCTGACCCAACCCGTCGCCCCGCTGCGACCTTGAGAAGATTGAAGAACGAGGACGTCACTATGGCCAACATCGCGAACGCCACCGGCCGGATCACGCAGGTGATCGGCGCCGTCGTCGACGTGCATTTCGACAGCTACCTGCCGCCGATCCTGAACGCGCTGACCACCGTCAACAACGGCAACCGCCTCGTGCTCGAGGTCGCGCAGCATCTCGGCGAAAACCAGGTGCGCTGCATCGCGATGGACATATCCGAAGGACTCGTGCGCGGTCAGGAAGTCACCGACACGGGCGACCCGATCTCGGTTCCGGTCGGCGCCGGCACGCTCGGGCGCATCATGAACGTGATCGGCGAACCGGTCGACGAGGCCGGCCCGATCCAGATGGAGGCGCGCCGGGCGATCCATCAGCCGACCCCGGCCTACGTCGACCAGTCGACCGAGGCCCAGATTCTGGTGACCGGCATCAAGGTCGTCGACCTGCTCGCCCCTTACGCCAAGGGCGGCAAGATCGGCCTGTTCGGCGGCGCGGGCGTCGGCAAGACGGTGCTCATTCAGGAACTGATCAACAACGTCGCCAAGACGCATGGCGGCAATTCGGTGTTCGCCGGCGTCGGCGAGCGCACCCGCGAAGGCAACGACCTCTATCACGAGTTCATCGAGTCGAAGGTCAACGCCGATCCGCACGACGCCAGCTCGACCGTCAAGTCGAAGTGCGCGCTGGTGTTCGGCCAGATGAACGAGCCCCCCGGGGCGCGCATGCGGGTGGCGCTCTCGGGCCTCACCGTCGCCGAGCACTTCCGCGACCAGGGCCAGGACGTGCTGTTCTTCGTCGACAACATCTTCCGCTTCACCCAGGCAGGCTCGGAAGTCTCCGCGCTGCTCGGCCGCATCCCCTCGGCGGTCGGCTACCAGCCGACGCTCGCCACCGACATGGGCGCGCTGCAGGAGCGCATCACCACCACGACCAAGGGCTCGATCACTTCGGTGCAGGCGATCTACGTGCCGGCCGACGACCTGACCGACCCGGCGCCGGCGACCTCGTTCGCCCACCTGGACGCGACGACGGTGCTCTCGCGCTCGATCGCGGAAAAGGGCATCTATCCGGCGGTCGATCCGCTCGACTCGACCTCGCGCATGCTGACCCCGGCCGTCGTCGGCGAAGAGCATTACGGCGTCGCCCGTCAGGTTCAGCAGGTGCTCCAGCGCTACAAGGCGTTGCAGGACATCATCGCGATCCTCGGCATGGATGAGCTTTCCGAAGAAGACAAGCTGATCGTCGCGCGCGCCCGCAAGATCGAGCGCTTCCTGTCGCAGCCGTTCGACGTGGCCGCGGTGTTCACCGGATCGCCCGGCGTCCAGGTCAAGATCGAGGACACGGTCAAGGGCTTCAAGGGCATCGTCGAAGGCAAGTACGACAACCTGCCGGAGGCCGCCTTCTACATGGTCGGCACGATCGAGCAGGCCGTCGACAAGGCGAAGAAGCTCGCCGCGGAAGCGGCCTGACGTAAAGCAGAAAGCCGAGGCTCGAGACCATGGCGGTATTTCCATTTGAACTCGTCTCGCCGGACAAGGTTTTGTTCAGCGGCCCGGCTCAGGCGGTGGTCATTCCGGGACACGAGGGCGACTTCCAGGTGCTGAGCGACCACGCTCCCACCATGTCCGCCATCCGTCCCGGCGTCGTCGGCGTCGACGACGCGAACGGCAAGCACCACCGCGTCTTCGTGCGCGGCGGCTTCGCCGACGTCAACCCGCTCGGGCTGACCATCCTCGCCGAGACCGCGATCCCGTTCGAGGATCTCAACGCCGCGCATCTCGATCAGGAGATCAAGAACGCGGAAGAGGATGTCGTCGACGCGACCGAGGACCAGAAGCAGGCGGCGCAGGAGAAGCTGGACCGCCTCCGCGAGCTGAAAGACACGATGAATCTGTGACGCGAAGCGGGGCCTCGCGCCCCGCTTTCGTTTTCAGGCGATTGCATAGGCGCGACGTGTGATCCGTTGTGGGGCGCAGTTTGCGCCGTCGCCGTGAGGGGAGCGCCGCGATCCGGATGTCGCAGGGCGTCCCGCGTTCCCATGGATTGGCTCCTCACCGGACCGGGACTGGAGGTCGTGATCGCGGTCCGTCAGGTTCGAGAAAGTTGCATCCGCACAGGAATTCTAAACACAGTATAACACATCATATTGTCATTATTATTGTTTTCCTGCAACCGCAAACGTGTGATTGAGAATGTCCGTGAAGCGCCCTTGACTGGCGGCAAAATCCGGCAAACTCTCGAACAAACCGGCGACAAAACTATTGGCGGGCGGCGCTCATCCGCCGCGCGAGGCGGGTTGTTGTGGAGCGGGATCATGGCGGCCGACAAAACGACGGGGGAGGCGATGCCCCGCGGCGGCGTGGGGGCGTTTGGCGAAGCGTTCGCTCTGACGGAAGCCGTCCGGAAAACCGGCGAAGCGTTCGACGTCGACCTTGGCCAATTCGTCGACCGCAAATCGGCGGGGCCGCACGCGTGGCGCAGATGGCGGCTGCCGTACCCGAGAGGCTGGCGAAGCCCGGCGACCGCGGGCGACAGCCTGCGATCGGACACGAGCGCTCGACGGCATGGCGGCGCGAAGGACAGGACTTGTCTCGAGCGCGCCGTCGCGACGCGCTCGATCAAAGGACCGCAGACCCATGGTTAGGCCGATCAAGGTGGCTGTGATCGGCGGCGGCTGCGGGGCATTGACCGCCGCTTATGAGCTTTCGCGTCCGGAACACGATGGCCGCTTTGCGATCACCGTGTATCAGGAAGGTTGGCGTCTCGGCGGCAAGGGCGCCTCGGGACGCGGCTCGTCCGGGCGGATCGAGGAGCATGGACTGCACATCTGGCTCGGGTATTACGACAACGCCTTCAGAATGATGCGCGAATGCTACGCCGATCTCGCCGGCGCCGCGGGCGGACGGTCGCCCTACGGCCATTGGCGCGAGGCCTTCACGCCGGAGGCGGATATCGGCCTCTTCGGCCTCGGCGAACGCGGCGTCTGGCAACGCTGGGCCGCCCGTTTCCCGCCGGCGCCGGGATTGCCGGGCGACCCGCGCCGTCCCGGCGAGTTGCTGTCGCTGGTCGGCTACACCGCCCGAACCATAGGTCTTCTGCGGACGCTGCTCCTGGATTGCGTGGTGGAGTCCAAGGAGACGCCCGCCGGTCCCGAGCCGGACTTCGCCGACCTCTCCACGATCGACCGAATCCTCTCGGCCTGCCGTATCTTGCTGGATCGCGGCGCGTTCGCCGGCGCCGCCGTTCTGGTCGAGGCGCTGGGGGTTCTCGGGGCGGCGCTCGCAGCGACGCCCGAGGCGTTCGATTCCGCGGTCGTGCGCTTGATGGAGCGGAGCGTCAAGGGATTGCGGGATTGGCTGGAGGCGAACACGCTGCTCGGCGATCGCCACCAGTACGTTTGGGAAATCGTCGACCTCGTGGTGGCCTATCTGGCAGGCGTCGTTCGCTTCGGTTTGCTGACCGACCCTCGAGGGTTGGACGCCATCGAGGATTACGACTGTCGCGAATGGCTGCGCACGAACGGCGCTTCCGAGCGCGCGCTGCAGTCGCCATTCGTCTGCGGACTCTACGACTTGGTCCTCGCCTTCGAGGGCGGCGATCCGGAGCGGCCGAGCCTGTCGGCGGGTCAGGGGGTGCGCGCGGGGTTGCGCATGTTCTTCACCTACCGCGGCGCCATCTTCTGGCGCATGCGCGCGGGCATGGGCGACGTCGTCTTCGCGCCGCTCTACGACGTCTTGCGCCGCCGAGGCGTCCGCTTCGCGTTCTTTCATCGCCTGACCAACGTGGGTCTCGCCGAGGGCGGCGAAATCGCGCCCGGCATGCGCTCGCACGTCGAGTCGCTGACCTTCGACGTCCAGGCCGAAACCGTCGACGGAATGGATTACCAGCCGCTCCTGGAGGTCTCCGGTCGGCCCTGCTGGCCCTCCCGGCCGCGTTACGACCTGTTGCGGGACGGCGAGCGATACCAACGCGAGGACTGGAGCTTCGAGTCTCACTGGGATCGCCGCCGCGCCGGCGAGAAAACGCTGAAGGTGACCGAAGATTTCGACTTCGTCGTGCTGGGCGTCAGCATCGGCGCCGTTCCGCACGTCTGCCGGGAAATCCTGGAGCGCGACGAGCGCTGGCGCCGCATGACGCGCGAGGTCCAGACGGTCGCGACCCAGGCGTTCCAGATCTGGCTCGACGAGGACGTCGATCAGCTCGGGTGGAGAGGGCCGCCTTACATCGTCTCGGCCTTCGTCAAGCCCTTCGACACGTGGTGCGACATGGCGCAGGTCGTGCCCGAGGAGGCCTGGAGCCGCAGGCCGCTTACCGTGGTCTATTTTTGCGGCGTCCTCCAGGATCCTCCGGCCCCGCCGGCCGACGACGACGAAGACTATCCGTCCCGCCGCACGGAGGAGGTGCGCCGATCCGCCGCCGATTTCCTGCGCGGTCCCGTTCGACACCTATGGCCGCAGGCCTACGGTCCGAACGGCGATTTCCGTTGGGAGATACTGGCGAGCGACGAGGCGACTTCGGGTTCGGCGCGGTTTTCGACGCAATACTGGCGAGCGAACGTGAACCCGTCCGACCGCTACGTTCTGCAGACGCCCGGCAGTTTCCGCCACCGGATCTCGCCGCTCGACATGACCTACGACAATCTCACGATCGCCGGGGACTGGACCAAATGCGGCTTCAATACCGGCTGCGTCGAGGCGGCGGTGATGTCCGGCCTCCTCGCCGCGCACGCGCTCAGCGGCGCCCCGCCGCTCGACCGGATCGTCGGCTTCGATCACCCCTGACGCCCTCTTCGAAGAGCCAGCCTCCATGACCCAGTCCGAACGCATCAAACGACCCGAGCCCGAGCGTGACGAGCCCATTCGGAATCCGTGGGCCTCCGACGCCGCCGGCCCGACCGATCCGCCCGGATCGGAGGCGGGCGTCGACGAGGTCATCGCCCACGCCGTGCGCCTCGGCTATCGCGTGATCGGGGACAATATCGAGCAGGGCCGCGCGGCGGCCGGCCGCTTCAGCCAGGGCGACTACGGCGTCGAGGACGTGCCGGACGATCTGGGCGAGCTGGCGGCGCGCTTGCTCCATCTGGGTCGCGAAATGAGCGTTACGGCGTTCGACGTCATGGGCGCAATCCTGCGCGACCCGGGCCTCCGGACCGCCTTCAGTCGCCGATCCCAGGCGCGGGCCGGGTCCGGAGGCTCCACCGGGTTCGACGCGCATAAACCCGCCGCGAAGCCTTCGCGGCCCGGCGCCTCGTCGAGCGACCGGGCGAAGCGGGACCTCCGGTTGACCTACGCGTTCGCCGGCGGGGGGCGCGCCGACGCCGAGCCGGCCTGGTTGCGGCAGCCCGACGAAATGGCGATGCCGGTGCATGCCGGTCTGCATTCGCCGGCCCCCGATGCGCCGCCGCTGCGGGGGATCACTTTCTCGGCCGCGCCGGATGGGCTCGGCGTCGTGGCGCGCATCGACATTCCCGACGGCCAGCCCCCCGGCGTCTACAGCGGCGCCGTGTGCGACTCGAAATCCCACCATGTGCTCGGCGTGATGACGATCACGGTCTTGCGGTGACGCGGCTTTGCGAAGAAAGGCGCGAATCGGCGTCTGCGGGTCGTCGCGGCGAGCCGCTGGGCAGAACGCCCGCGGTGACGCCGGAACTGCTGCGCGAATACGGCGACGCGACCCGTCGGGCTATGGAATATTACCTGGATCGCGAGCGGCCGGCTCCCTACCTGCGCGATCTTGTGGCCGACTATCCGCGGCGCCGCGGAAAGATGATGCGCTCCAGCATTTGCATCGCCAATGCGCGGGCGTTCGGCGCGCCGCTCGAGAACGCGGCGGACGTAGCGGCGGCGATCGAGATTTTGCACAGCGGCCTCTTGATCCATGACGACATTCAGGACGGCAGCGTCATGCGTCGCAGCCGCCCGACCCTGCATACGACGCACGGCGTGTCGCTGGCGATCAACGCGGGCGACGCGACGATCATGCTCGCGATGCGCATCCTGACGGAAAGCCTGCCGTGGCTGGGGCCGATCACGTCGCAGCGGCTTCTCGAGCAGACCTACGCCATGGCGCGCGAGACAGCCGAGGGCCAAGCCCTGGAGCTGGGATGGCGGGACCGCGACGTGGTCGACGTCGGCGTCGGCGACTACCTGACCATGGTTCTGAAGAAAACGGCTTGGCTGGCGACGATATGGCCCGCGCAGGCCGGCGTGCTGATCGGCGCCCGCGGGGCCGTCGATCCGGACCGTGTCGTCCGCTTCGGCTTCTTCCTCGGCGCCGCCTTCCAGATCCAGGACGATCTGCTCAACATGGTCGCCGACCGGGCCTACGGCAAGGAACTGCACGGCGATCTCTACGAGGGCAAACGGACGCTGATGCTAATTCACGCGCGCGCGGCCTGCGACGCCGGGGAGC
>CAIZGR010000624.1 GCA_903932535.1 uncultured Hyphomicrobiales bacterium
CACCGGCGTGATCGCGGCGCTGACCAACAGCGGCGTGATCGCAGGCGGCGCGGCCGGAACAGGCCCCGCCGGAACCGGGGCCGCCGGTGACGCGATCGACAGCAGCGGCTCGATCGGGACGATCGCCAACACCGGCCAGATCGCCGGCAACGTCGAGATCGACAAGCAGGCCCTCGTGATCGTCACGGGTGGGTCGGGAGCGTCGTTCGGCAGCCTCGCGGGCGGCGTCATCACGATAAGCGCCGGCGATCTGACCTTCGCCAGCGGCAATACCGTCCTCGCAGACAGCGTCGCCGTCAATGGCGGCGCGGGCAACGTGACCAACGCGGGCGCGTTGCGGCTTGCAGCGCTCGAAACGATCACCGGCGCCTTCGTCCAGACCGCCTCGGGCGCGTTCGATTCCGTGATCGCCGGCGCCGGCGCCGGAGACTACGGCTCGCTCGCCGTGACGAAGCGCGCGACGCTCGGCGGCGCGCTCGCGCTCGACCTTGCGAACGGCTTCACGCTCGGCGCGGGCGACCGTTTCGATCTCATAACCTTCGCCGGCGCCGGCGGAGATTTCGGCGCGCTCTCGCTCGACGGCGTCGGATGCTCGGTCCATGCGGCGGACGTCTGGAGCTGCTCGAACCTGCGCGGCCTCTATCTCCAGGAGGTCATCGAGACCGGCAGCCTGATCCTCGACGTGGTTAGGGGCCACGGCCTGCGCTTGGCCGGCGACCGCTTCGTCGATGCCGCGACCGCCGCCGCCTTCGACCCGTCGGCCGTTCCCGAGCCCTCGCCCTCGGCGCTCGTGGCGCTCGGGTTTGCAGGCGTCACCGTGGCGGCCTATCACGCCCGCCGCCGCCGAGCCGAAGCCATGTAGACACAGTCCATAGCCCGTCGACAGATGGGCGTCCTTTCGGACTCCCCTTGGACCGCGTCCGCCGTGATCACGCGATTGCGGCTACGATGACAGCGCCTCGACCGCGCGGTCGAGCTGCGGGTCGGCGCCGGCCGCATGGCGGCGGTCGAAGGGCGCGGAATCGCCGGCTCGACGCCCACGCCCCCGAGCCGCCGGCCGTCGATGAGCACGTCCTCGACCGCGAGCAGCCGGCCCGGTTGGTCGGTCTCGGTGAAAATCCCGATCCCCGGTTAGCGCACTTCGCCGCCCGGAAAGACGCGCTCGAGGCCTTGCCGCTCGAGCGCGCCGGCGAAAATGCCGGCGAGCTGACAGAAGGCCGGCTCGGCCGGGCGTATGGTAGGCTTTCGTCATGGCGAGCATCGCGTTGATCGCGCCGGCGCCTTCGGCGGGCGAATGCGCCGGCTCCGCCTGCGGACGATAACGGCCCCGCGTCGCCGGTCTGTCGACGCCGTGCAGCGCAGGGGCGTAGAAACGGTCGCGCGCCAGCCCCCAAAGCTTATCGAAGGCAGCGAGATCGGCCGCGGGCGACCGCCGGTCTTCGGCGCGGCCGGAACGCGCGCCGGCCACGGCGGCCACCGCTGCGAGGCCGAGGACGTGTCTGCGAGTCGCCGCCATGCCGATTGCGCTCCTTCGGCGCTCGAGCGATGACGGCCGGGCCGTCCGCGGGTTCGCTAGCCGGAGCTTCTTTCTTCCGCTGCGCATAAAGCTTTGATCTCGCTCACGGCGAGCGGTTCCGGGGTGACTGCTACTGGGTACAGGCGATGGGGAATCC
>CAIZGR010000625.1 GCA_903932535.1 uncultured Hyphomicrobiales bacterium
CCGACCGACGCCAAGACGATCGGCATCGCCTCATCCGCAGTACGGGCGGCGGTCCGCGAAGCGCAGGGGATCGATGCGCTCGTCTTCTGGTGGGGCGAGTTGCCCAAGGGAACCGTCGCCGATGTCTATCTGCCAGGAGTCCATGCGCGCGAGGCGCTCGCGCTCAATCCGCCCGCCCATGCGCCGGTCTGGCGAATTCTCGATGACCACACGCTGCGCTGCGCAGCGCTCGGCGACGTCGCGTTCCTGCCGTTGCCACCCGCCGTGCGCGACCGCGCGCTGTCCGGTCTCCTGACCCTTCGGCTCCCGCGCGGCATCCGCCATGGCCAGATATTCCGTTGCGTCGGGCAGCAGTACACCAGCCAGCGCCGTATCGCCGGGGCCTTTCAAATCAGTGTCACGGTGAACGCTGATCATGAAAAACTGATCGTCGACGACAAGGACCAGCTTGCGATCCTCAAGTACAATCTGGCTTTGATGTCCGCCGCCGATCGATGGCGACCGATTCAGGAACGGATCATCGCGCAATTGAGCGAGCGCCTCGAGGGCTTCGACGTCGATCCCGGCTCTGTTGCGCCGTCACCCTGGGGCGCGGGGCCGCACAGGCCCGTTCTCGGTGGAAGGAAGGGGCGCGACGAGGGCGAGCGCGTGTTGCGCTTTGCGGGAGAGGCTAAGTTCCCTCTGAACTCCGATCTCGAGATCGACATCCAAGCGAAAATCCGAATCCGCTCGAAGGAAATGTAACTCACTTTTTAAGAGACGCGGCGCACGAACGCCCGGCGTCGGCAGGCTCACTTTTCGTGTTTGGCCTGCCAAGCTTTCATAATCGCGATTTCTTTCTCTTGGGCTGCGATGATGGAGGTCGCAAGCTCATGCAGTATAGGGTCTTTTCCGTATTTTAGCTCAACCTGGGCCATATCGACCGCGCCTTGATGATGCGGAAGCATCATGTTGACAAAGTCCTTGTCCGCATCGCCGGTGGGCTTGGTATGCATGTCCTTCATCATCGTCTGCATCGAATCCATAAAAGCCTTGTCGGAGGGGCTATCGCCCATGTTCATGCCCGCCATGTCGTCGGCTAGCGCAAACGTGGGTATCGCCAGCAGCGATGCGATACATATAGCAACCCGCAATTTCATTGTTGCATCCCTAACTGTCACATCTTGCCGAGGACTCGCATGAGTTCGGCGATCTTTTCGCGCTGTTCATTACGGTCCCCCGCCGAAATCGCGTGTTCGACGCAATGCGCAACATGATCTTTGAGCACTTCGTCTTCGACGCGCTTCAAGGCCGCCCGCACCGCCGTCACCTGCGTGATTACATCGATGCAGTACCGCTCTTCTCCAACCATACCGATGAGGCCACGCACTTGCCCTTCGATGCGTTTGAGGCGTTTCAGGCACGACGCTTTCGTGTCTTTCTGCATGTGTGAGTATATACCCCATATAGGTATATCGAACAAGCCCTGCTACCTTGGCGTGTCAGCCCGCGAGGATGTAAGCATGGACGGCCACACGCACGAAAATCGAGACGCCACCGACGCGGCCGTCAGGGACCCCGTGTGTGGAATGAAGGTCAATCCGCTCACCGCGAAACACCAAGCGGCGTACCGCGACAAAACCTTCCATTTCTGCTCGGCGGGATGCAAAACGAAATTCGAGGCCAGCCCTGCGCGCTATATGTCCGACGCGGATACGCCTGTAGCGCCGCCTCCTGCACCTCGGGCCGAGGGGGCGATTTATACTTGCCCGATGCATCCCCAAATCCGCCAGGTAGGGCCAGGGAATTGCCTCATATGCGGCATGACGCTGGAGCCGGTCACGGCGACGGCCGAGTTCGGCGAGAACCACGAACTGACCGACATGACGCGACGCTTTTGGGTCGGGCTCGCCCTCGCCTTGCCGGTGTTCGTCCTCGAAATGGGCAGCCACATTCCCGGCCTTGAAATGCACGACCTCGTTTCGCCGCAGCTCTCGACATGGATTCAGTTCGCGCTATCCACGCCGGTCGTCCTATGGGCGGGATGGCCATTTTTCCAACGCGCCTGGGCGTCGGTCCTGCATCGCAGCCTGAACATGTTCAGCCTGATCGCCCTCGGCACGGGCTCGGCTTACCTCTACAGCCTGTTTGCGACCTTCGCGCCTGATCTATTCCCCGCCGGATTTCACGGCATGGGCGGCACAGTCCCCGTTTATTTCGAAGCCGCGGCGGTGATTACGGTTCTCGTGCTGCTGGGGCAGGTTCTGGAATTGCGCGCCCGCGAGCAGACCGGCGGCGCGATCCGCGCTTTGCTGAAATTGGCCCCTAAGACCGCGCACCGCTTGAAAGCAGACGGGCAGGACGAGGAAGTCCCCCTTGAGCTGATTCAGGTCGGCGACCGTTTGAGAGTTCGGCCAGGTGACGGCGTACCTGTCGATGGCGAAGTGCTTGAAGGCAAGGGAGCCGTGGACGAGTCCATGGTCACCGGCGAGTCGATGCCCGTCGCCAAGAGTTCCGGCGACAAGCTCATCGGCGGGACGGTGAACGGTACAGGCTCACTCGTCATGCGCGCCGACAAGATCGGCGCGGACACGATGCTCGCGCGCATCGTCACGATGGTCAGCGAGGCGCAGCACAGCCGAGCGCCGATTCAGGCGTTGGCGGACAAGGTGTCGGGCTATTTCGTCCCAGCGGTTCTGGGTGTGGCGGTTCTTGCTTTCGTGGCGTGGGCGGCCTGGGGGCCAGCGCCCGCACTTTCCTACGCGCTGATCGCGGCGGTCTCCGTCGTCATCATCGCTTGTCCCTGCGCACTCGGCCTAGCCACCCCGATGTCGATTGGCGTGGCTATCGGCAAGGGTGCGGGCGCAGGCGTCCTCATCAGGTCGGCTGAAGCTCTTGAGCGCATGGAGAAGGTCAATACTCTGGTCGTCGACAAGACTGGAACGCTGACCGAAGGCAAGCCGAGAGTGACGGTCATTGTCGCCGCACCTGGTCTGTCCGAGGCCGAGATCTTGCCTTTGGCGGCAAGCCTTGAGCGGTCGAGCGAACATCCCCTTGCCGCCGCGATTGTCATGGCCGCGAAAGATCGCGGCATGGCGACCAAAGAGCCGACGGAGTTTGCCTCTGTGACCGGCAAGGGCGTTACCGGCAAGATCGACGGCAGGCCCGTGGCGCTGGGCAACACTAAGTTGATGGCGGACCTCGGCATAAAGTTCGGCGATCTCGACCGCAAAGCCGACGAGCTGCGCAGCGACGGCGCGACCGCCTTGTTTCTCGCAATCGACCACAAACCAGGCGGCGTGATCGCCATTGCCGACCCGATCAAGGCGACGACGCGAGCGGCGCTCGATACGCTTCGGAACGACGACATACGAATCGTGATGCTAACCGGCGACAACAAGACGACGGCTGAGGCGGTCGCACGTAAGCTCGGCATCAAGGAAATCGAAGCCGATGTTTTGCCGCAGGACAAGAATCGCATCATCAAGAAATTATCGAGCGAGGGACGCATCGTTGCCATGGCGGGCGACGGCGTGAACGACGCTCCAGCGCTGGCCGCAGCCTCGGTGGGGATTGCGATGGGAACGGGAACCGAAGTCGCCATTCAGAGCGCAGGCATCACTCTGGTGAAAGGCGATCTCGCGGGCATCGCGCGGGCGATTATTTTAAGCCGAGCGACGATGCGCAACATCCGCGAAAATCTGATTTTCGCCTTCGCCTACAACGCCATTGGCATCCCGATTGCCGCCGGTGTCCTCTACCCGGCCTTCGGCATTCTTCTTAGCCCAATCATCGGCGCGCTCGCCATGTCGCTCAGTTCCGTTTCCGTGATCGGTAATGCCCTGCGTTTGCGGACGCTCAAGCTCTGAGGGCGCGCTGGAGTCTAAGGTACGGCTTGATTAACAAACTGTGTAATTGACGATGGAGGAAAGTCATGATGTTGGGCGACGGAGGGGGATGGGGAATGCCCGTGTTCGGCGGACCATTGGCGCTCATCATTCTTGCGGGCGTCGTGTTCTATTACTTCAACCGCCGAACCAGCGGCGCTGATGCGCCGACGCCGCGCGCGATCCTCGACCACCGTTATGCGGCGGGCGAAATCACCAAGGAGCAGTACAACCAAATGAAGCGCGATCTAGCGATGTAGCTGCGGAAATTGGAATCCGGGTAGGCATTGAATCACGATTTGTGCGTCACCTCGACGGTGAGGTGGGACAGCGATGTGAAGCGGGCAAGGCGGCTCTTGTAGTAACCCGCTTCGTGGGCCTGTGCGGTCACGACGGAGACAATCGCGCCGAGGTGTCCCGGCCCCAAGCGCCACAGGTGCAAATCGGCGAGTTGGTCACCGTCTCCTTCGACGGCCTGCCTTAGCTTGCCCGCCATGTTCCGGTCGGGGTTCATGTCGAGCAGAATCGCGCCGGTGTCGCGGACTAAGCTTACCGCCCAACTGGCAATGACGAACGCGCCGACGATACCCGCAAGCGGGTCCATCCATAACCAGCCAAACGCTCGCGCCAACAGAAGTCCGACGATCACCAGCACAGATACGGCGGCGTCCGCGATAACGTGGACAACGGCAGCACGCATGTTGTTGTCGCGGCTCGCAGCGCCTTGGGCGTGTTCGTGCTCCTCAAAAGTGACCGGATAGTTGTTTTGCCCGATCCGCACATTGGCTGTGAAGGCGTGTAGCTCCGGGATTTCGGCGAGCGATTCCAGATAGCCGTCCTGATCGCGCATCACGAAAACCTGTCGCGCCCCGTCAGGGCGCACGGTTTCAATCGTCGCCGCTTGCGCGGTCAGGGTTTGGCCGGACTGTGCGCGAAGGCGGAAGCGCGGCGGAACGCCATCCTCGAACACTTCGAGGCGCACGGAACCGGAGGCCGTCGTGATGTCGTGGGCTTCGTCGTGGTCAGCGTGATCGTCATGCGCGCCGTGCCCGTGCCCGTGTCCATGATCGTGGCCGTGGGTATGGCCGTGATGATGGTCGCCGCCGCTTAGCAGCCACGCGCTGGCGATGTTGACCGCCAAGCCGACGCAAGCAATCGGAATCGCCTCTGCGAAGTGGATCGGCACCGGCGCGAATAGGCGGGCGACGGACTCGTAGCCGATCAGCAGCGCGATCATGGCGAGGATGATGGCGCTAGTGAATCCGGCGAGATCGCCCAGCTTGCCCGTGCCGAAAGTGAAACGCGGATCATTGGCGAATTTGCGCGCGTAGGTGTAGGCGAGCGCCGCGAGCAGGAGAGCACCTGCATGGGTGCTCATGTGCATACCGTCCGCAACGAGCGCGATGGAGCCAAACATCAGGCCGCCGACGATTTCCGCGATCATCATGGCACCGCAGAGCCAGATCACTGCCCAGGTCTTGCGCTCGCTTTTTTCGTGTCCCTCGCCGAGGAACACATGGCTGTGAAAAGCTTCTGCTGCGCCGTTGGTGTCGTTCATGGCCGTTCTCATTTCAGATAGGTGCGAACAACTTCGAGCAGTTGCTCTGCCGCTTCGGTATTCAGCGCGTTCGGGTGTTTCTCCTCATCGACCAGATGCGTCCGAACGTGATCCTCAACGACTTCGGCCATAAGACCGGCCATAGCGCCCCGCGCTCCGGCGATCAGGTGCATCACCTGTTCGCAACCAGCCTCGGTATCGAGGGCCCGCTCAATAGCCTCGACCTGACCTCGGATGCGGCGCACCCGCGCCAGCAATTTCGCGTTTTCGCGGATTGTGTGCGTCATAGCTTCTTATCGCATACCCCCCTATCCTATACAAGGTTATGACAGCGAGTGGCGGGTTAGATGAATCAAGAATTTTCGCACGATCAGCCAGCGCCGAAGGGCAACGAGCGACCAGACGCCTTCAACCAGTCCGAACGGCCAAGCACCTTGTAAAAAGCCGTAGGCCGAACCGAGCACACACGAGAAGGCAAACAGCAGCACAAACCAATGGCTGCGGTTTTCCAGCGCGTAGCACACCAGCATTGCCGAAACTGCGAATAGGCCGAAGAGGGTAAGAGCATCCTTCTCGGGAGCCTAGCACAGTGCTAATGCAAGATTTTGTGCGCCATGAATATATATCAAATAAATCAAATTGTTACGCCGTGCACACGGCGCGGATTCTGTACCAACGGCCAACAACTGGTCGACTGCATTTTCAACCTAGCTGCCTTGCACCCAACTTACCCTATCAAGCGCCATCCAGGGCGCAGGAGAACACAGCCATCCCATTGTGTCGAAACTCGGGAAGCCTCCTCCCGCCATTGACCCCTTAGACGTCATGTTCGCGGGCTGAGCCGGTGGCCCGCCCTTTCGTGCAGTAAGAACGAGGGTTGCTCGGGCAAGCCGGGCCGAGCCTCATGCACGGAGGGCGGACCATGGAAAAGCATAGCGAAGTTTTCGTCGCTTTTGACGTCGCCAAGAAGAAGCACGCCGTGGCCATTGCGGAAGGCGGCCGCACAGGCGAGGTGCGCTTTCTCGGCGATGTCGAGAACAGTCCGCTGCCGATCGAGCGGACGATCCGGAGGTTGGCGGACCGATACGAGCGGCTGCACGTCTGCTTCGAAGCTGGGCCGACGGGATACGGGCTTTATCGTCAGGTTCGGGCTCTCGGCCACGATTGCATGGTGGTCGCTCCGGCCCTGATCCCGAAACGGTCGGGCGAGCGGATCAAGACGAACCGGCGCGACGCCGTCACGCTGGCGCGACTGCACCGGGCCGGCGAACTGACGGGAGTCTGGACGCCGGACGCGGCGCACGAGGCGGTGCGCGATCTCGTGCGGTCCCGCGAGGCGGCGGCGGACGACCTTCGCCGCAAACGCCAGCAGTTGCTCTCCTTCATGCTGCGCCACAGCCGGATCTACAGCGGCGGCGGCCATTGGACGCTGGCGCACCGGCGCTGGCTCGCCAGCCAGAAGTTCGAGCACGCGGCGCAGCAGATCGTCTTTCAGGAGGGGATCGACACGATCGACGACGCCCTTCAGCGCCTGCGCCGCCTCGAGAAGCAGCTCGCCGTCATCGTGCCGGAGTGGTCCATGGCGCCCGTCGTGGAGGCCTACCAGGCAATGCGCGGCGCTTCGTTCCTCGTCGCCGTGACCTTCGCCGCGGAGATTGGCGACGTCCGACGCTTCGATACGCCGCGGCAGCTGATGTCGTTCCTCGGCCTCGTCCCCGCGGAGAGTTCGACCGGCGACACGATCCGGCGCAAAGGTCTCACCTTGGCGGGCAACCGTCGCGCCCGGCGGGCGCTGGTCGAGGCGGCCTGGACCTATCGCTACCCCGCACGGGTCAGTGAGACCTTGAGAGCCCGCCTTGAGGGACTGCCGAAGCCCGTGCGCGACATCGCCTGGAAGGCGCAGGTTCGCCTGTGCGCCCGCTATCGCCGCCTCAGCGCGACGGGCAAGAAGCTGCCTGTCGTCGTGGCCGCCATCGCCCGCGAGATGGCCGCGTTCCTGTGGGCAATCGGCCGGGAGGTCGAGCCGGCGTAGCGCAGGCGGTTTCCATACGCTGCCCGGAGCCGGGAGCGGAGCACGCAGGTGGGGAACTCCCGTCGCTAGTTATGTGGCCAGGCTCACGCCTGACGCCCGTCCTCTAGACCGAGGAAAGCCCCGAGACGAAGACACGGAAGGCGGTAACCAACCCGCGGATAAGAGCCTGATCAACCGTCGTCTCTCGCTCCGCTCCCAGCTCTGCGCAGCCAAACCTTCCACACCGACGGCGTTCCGCCGGAGGGCGTTCACCCGCGTCCGACCTCTTGACCGCGAACATAAGAGACTAGAGAACACAATCCGCACGAGGACTAAACCGCTCGCGCGGTCCGCGACATCAAGAGTCCGCTGGACCGGCTCGACGTCAAGCTGACGAAGAAAACGCCGCCCGCCTGACGGTCGCGTGCCGCTGCCTCCCCTTGAGGTCGCCGACGTCTTTCACGCTCACGGGGCGGCGTGGCGCGAGGCCAACGCCGGACACGTGAACCTCGCCCAGTTGAAGGTCATGTCGGCGATCGAGACCTGTCGCACGGCCGCGCTCGGCGGACACGTCGAGCGCTTCGAGGACTGCGCGCACGAGCGGATCGCCTACAATTCCTGCCGCAACCGGCATTGCCCGAAGTGTCAGGCCGCGGCGGCGCGGCAATGGCTCGAAGACCGCGAGGCCGAGCTCCTGCCGGTTCCCTACTACCACGTCGTCTTCACCCTGCCGGCCGCGATCGGCGCGATCGCGTTCCAGAACAAGGCCGCAGTCTACGACCTCTTGTTCCGGACCGCCGCCGAGACGCTGACCACCATCGCCGCCGACCCGAAGCATCTCGGCGCCCCGCATCGGTCTCACCGCCGTGCTCCACACCTGGGGCTCGGCGCTGACCCACCACCCCCACGTCCACGTCATCGTTCCGGGTGGCGGCCTGTCGCCGGACGGGTCGCGCTGGATCGCCTGCAAGCCGGGTTTCTTCCTGCCGGTGCGTGTGCTGTCGCGCCTGTTCCGCCGCCTCTTCCTCGAAGGGCTCGCCGACCTGCATGCAGCCGGCCGACTGGCCCTGTTCGCCGACCTTGCGCCGCTCGCCGACAAGCCCGCCTTCGACGCCGCGCTCGCGCCCCTGCGCCGTTCAGAATGGGTCGTGTACGCCAAGCGGCCATTCGCCGGGCCGAAGGCCGTCCTCGCCTATCTCGCCCGCTACATCCATCGCGTCGCGATCTCGAACTCCCGGCTCATCGCGCTCGACGAGAAGGGCATCACCTTCCGATGGAAGGACTACCGCATCAAAGGACGCGACCGGCTCAAGACCATGACGCTCGACGCCGCCGAGTTCATCCGCCGCTTTCTCCTGCACGTGCTGCCAGCCGGCTTCCACCGCATCCGCCACTACGGCCTGTTCGCCAGCGCGGTCCGAGCCCGCAACATCGAGTTCGTCCGGCAATCGCTCGCCGCCGCGCAGAATGCGCCCCGCCCCTCGCCCGCTGAGGCCGACAGTTGGGCCGATGATGTTTCGCCTGCGCGCCGCTGCCCGTGTTGCGGCGGCCGGATGATCATCGTCGAAACGTTCGAAGGCGCGCGCCCAGCGCGGCAGCGCCAACCGAGCCCGATCAGGATCGACACCTCATGACCGTCGACGCACCGCCTGCCCTCCAACATCATCGATCGCATTCGCTCGCGGCCGCGCCCCGGACCACGTGCTGATTCCTGCCGAAGCCGCCCCCGATAACGGAATGATGCCGCCCCCCTGTAACGGGATGATGCCGCCCCCCCGATTCCGAGATGATCGCGCCCTCCATAACGGGAATGATCCCGCCCGGGGTCTTCCGGGATTGGCGGGCGCCGCCGTTGGCCTGATCAGGTCGCCCCTTTGGCAAGCCCAAAGGAGGATCGATGCCAGCGGAGCGGATTGGGATGCGCGATGCGCGCGAGGTTATTCGGCTGAAGTCTGCGTCGGTATCGACGCACGAGATCGCCCGGCGGCTGGGCTTGGCGCGCTCGACGGTGCGGGAGACGTTGAGGCGGGCGGAGGCCGCGGGGCTCGCCTGGCCGCTGCCGGACGACATGACCGACGCGGCGCTGGAGGCGGCGCTCTACTCCAGCCGGCGCAGCAAGCGCGGCCACCGGCGCATCGAGGAGCCCGATTGGGCCGGCCTGCATCGCGAACTGAAGCGCAAGCACGTCACCCTCTTGATCCTGTGGGACGAGTACATCGCCGCCGACCCGGGCGGCTACAGCTACTCGCGGTTCTGCGAGCTCTACCGGGCGTTCGAGAAGACGCTGTCGGTGACGATGCGGCAGACGCACGCCGCCGGCGAGCGGCTGTTCGTCGATTATGCCGGCGACGGCGTCCCGGTGGTCATCGACCGGCTCACCGGCGAGATCCGCATGGCGCAGATCTTCGTCGCGGTGCTGGGCGCGTCGAGCTTCACCTTCGCCAAGGCGACCTGGACGCAGGCGCTGCCGGACTGGATCGCCGCCCACGTCCGCGCCTTCGAGGCGGTCGGCGGCGTTCCCGAACTCGTCGTGCCGGACAACGCGAAGACCGCGATCGTGAAGGCGTGCTTCTACGAGCCCGAGGTCAATCGCACCTACGCCGAGATGGCGGCGCATTACGGAATCGCCATCCTGCCCGCGAGGCCGAGACGCCCACGCGACAAGGCCAAGGTCGAGCAGGCGGTGCTGATCGTCGAGCGCTGGCTCCTCGGCCGGCTTCGGCGACGGATCTTCCACAGTCTCGCCGACGTCGACGCCGCGCTCGGCGAGCTCATGGCGCAGCTCAACGAACGCCAGCCCCTGCGCAGGCTCGGCGTCACACGCCGCCAACTGCTCGAGGAGGTCGACCGCCCGGCGCTGAAAGCGCTGCCGGGGGAGCCGTACGAGTACAGCGAGTGGCGCGGCTGCCGGGTCGGGATCGACTATCATATCGACGTCGACGCCCACTATTACTCCGTCCCGTACCGCTTCGCCCGCGCCGAGGTCGATGCGCGCATCACCGCCCGCGGCGTCGAGATCTTCCACAAGGGCGAGCGCATCGCCGTCCACCTGAGGTCCAGCGGCAACCGGAAGCACACCACCGTTTCCGAGCACATGCCCTCGAGCCACCGGCGTTACGCCGGCTGGACGGTCGAGCGTATCCGGGAAGACGCCCGCAAGATCGGCAAGGCGACCGCGGCGCTGTGCGAGCAGATCCTCGAGTCCCGGCCTCATCCAGAGCAGGGCTATCGCGCCTGCCTCGGCATCGTCCGTCTCGCCGGCTCCTACGGCGCGGCGCGCGTCGAGGCCGCCGCCGAGCGGGCGATCGAGATCGGCGCCCGGACCTACGGCTCCGTCAAATCCATCCTCGACACCAAGCTCGATCGGAGGCCGGCGCCCAGGCGCCCCGCGGACACCGCTCCGATCCGCCATCCCAACATCCGCGGGCCCCGCTATTACCATTGAGGAGAACGCCAACGTGCTCAGACATCCCACCCTCGACCAGCTTCACGCCCTTGGCCTCCAGGGAATGGCCAAGGCCTTCGACGAGCTCGCCGACGCCGACGAGGCCAGGGACCTCGCCCACGCCGACTGGCTCGCCTTGCTCCTCGACAGGGAGACGTCATGGCGCCGGGACAAGCGGCTGACGACGCGGCTGCGCGCGGCGAAACTCCGCCAGCAGGCGAGCGTTGAAGACGTCGACTATCGCGCCGCCCGAGGGCTCGATCGCACGCTCTTCCAGAAGCTCTCGACAGGCGAATGGATCGACGCCCACGACAATCTCGCTCTCGTCGGCCCCGCCGGCGTGGGCAAGAGCTGGCTCGCCTGCGCCATCGGCCACCGAGCCTGCCGCGACAATCGCTCCGTCCTCTATCATCGCTGGCCGAAGCTCTGCGGCGACCTCGCGCTCGCCCGCGGCGACGGGCGCCATCCGCGCCTGATCAGAGCGCTCGGCCGCGCCGATCTCCTCATCCTCGACGACTTCGGCCTCGAGCCCCTCGACGCCGGCGCCCGGCACGACCTCCTCGAAATCCTCGAGGAGCGGTACGGCCGCCGGTCGACGATCGTCACCTCCCAGCTCCCGCTGTCCGCCTGGCACGAGGTCGTCGGCGACCCCACTTACGCCGACGCCATCCTCGACCGCCTTGTCCACAACGCGCATCGCATCGAGCTGACCGGCGAAAGCCTGCGTCGGACCCGCGGCAAGCCGTCGAAAGCGGCTTGACGGAAAACCAAGTCGGAGGAAGAAACTCACTCGGCCAACAAGCGCGGCGCCCCGGGCGGGATCATCTCGTTACAGGGGGGCGGCATCATCCAGGAATCCCTGGGCGCAATCATCCCGTTACAGACGGGCGGCTTCGTCGGAATCGGCAGACCACGACCGCAATGGCCTCAAAACGTCGAGAGACCCCGATCACGCGCCGTATGCGAGCTCGTCCCCCGCGTTCGCGCGATCCGCTCCGCTCGTCATCGTCTCGCCGATCAAAGCCATCCGCGGCCTCAAGCCTCATCCTCAGCCGACGCGTCCAGTCCGCGACCCTCAAATCCCCATAGCGGCGCGCTCCGACCCGGCCCCATCCTTCCCGCGGTTTCCTCCTTGTGAGGCTTTCGAACGCCGGCCCCCGCGGCGCGACCAACCATCGTGCAAGGGGCCGGCGTCCGAAACCCTTCAACAGAGCGGGCTTTCACCGACTGCTCGGCGAACGTGTCGTATCCACCCCTTTGCCGCCCTTCCCGTTCGCTCCCAGCGCGCCATGACGCTAGGTGCGGTCGTGCCCGGTTGAGCGAGGCGCTCAGCCGAACTTGCCCTGAGCCGCCTGCGTTTATTGTGTCCTTCGGTTGCAAACCGGGAGTTTGAGAATAGGGATGCCCTGAATCGGCGGATGGCCGTCCGGTCGGCAGTCCGAGGGTTGAAACCGTAGATCACCTTCAGGCGCGCCGCGGCTCTTCAGCACCGTCGCGGGCGCTTGAGGACGAAGGGAACGGCCAGCACCACGAAGACGACGGCGCCGCCGCCCCAGACCCGCACGTAGCCCGGCATGCCGAGCGACGGCGAGAACTGATAGATCGCCGCGAGAAGCGCCCAGATCGCAGCAATCGACAGCAGCAAGACGGCTTCGACCGGTAGCGCTCGTTTGGTCATCTCATCCTCCCTTAGTGGCCCGAGTGGCCGCCGGCCGCGACGACCGGAAGCGAACGCATGAGTTCGAAAGCGCCGATGGTCGCGCCGCTCATCGCGACGACCAGCACGACGACGGCGATCGGTCCGGTCCACGCGCGGGCCAGCGGCGGAATCAGCAGCTCACGGTCGAGCGCGACGTCATTTTTCGCGATCGGAACGTCGGCGCGACCGATCAAGGTGAGCAGGACGCCGAACACCTGGACCACCAACCCCGTGGCGAAGATGATTGCGCCGACAGCGAGCCCTTGCATGAGCGGACGCCAGGACGAAGGCGCCGCCCCCTCATAAGCAATGTCGACCGTCCGGCGCGGCACACCCTCGAAGCCAGCAGCGATGCCGCTCGCCCCGAAGACGATCAGCCCGGCAAAGATGATCCAGGGCATCCACGCGAGCAGTCGAGGACGCCAGACGCTCCGCCCCGTCAGCGCCGGGATCAGGACGAGGAAGCCGGCGAGGAACGACTGGGTGACGGCCCCGACCGCGAAGAAGTGGAAATAGCCGGGCACGAACATCGTGTCCGAGAGCAGCGGGGCGAACTTCTCCTGGATGAGGACGAAGGCGAACACCAGACCGACCAGGGTCGCGATCATGGCGACGCCCATCGCGGCGAAGGCCGGGTTGCGCCACGGGAGCCAGCCGATCCATCCGAACAGGCTCGCGGGCGCGCCCTTGGCGCGGGTGGACAGCTCGAGCGACGACACGATGATCAGGAAGGCGGTGAGAGTCGGAACCGAGACGAAGAGCGACAGGAGGGTGCCGACGACGCGCATACTGTCGGGCAGGTTCGGCTCGAGGAACATGTGATAGAGCGAGGTCGGCGGGACGAAGATCAGGTAGGACGCAAACACCAGCTTGGAAAACCCCGTTCCGAAACTCGATGTGGTCCCTGTCGTTTCCCGCGCCAGAACGTACCAGGTGAGGACCGCGGCCATCAGCGGCAGGTAGTGCAGGTTGTGGAAGAGGATGTGCCAGTCGGTCGCCGCCCGGGTCGGAAAGCTCGCAAGGCCTAGCGCCCACAGGAGGTTCGGCAGGAATGCGTTGATTGCGGCGATGCCGGACACGATGAGGAAACCCGCCCAGGCCAGCACCCCGAAGCCCATGGCGGACATATCGCCGTCTCGGTCATCGCGCGCGCCAAGCGTGGTCGCAATCGCTGCGAAACTCGCGAATGCGAGCCCCAGCGCCAGCAAGAGATATCCTCCCGCCATCGCGGCGACAGCGACCGGGTCCTCCTGACCGAGTTCGGGGTTGGCGTCATAGAGCAAGGGCGTCTTCATCAGGGCCGCGTACTCCGAGACCGCGAAACCGCTGATGAGCGTCGCGAGAGCCAGGATGACGAACGGCCGCGCCAGGAGTCCCTCGGAGCGCTCGCCGGCGGCGAAACCCAGCATCAGCGCGACCTGTGCGAGATAGAGCCACCAGAAGAAGGCCGATGTGCCGTGGAGCGTGAGCACGCGGTAGGCCGTCTCCGCGTCCAGCGTCACGAAGCCTCCCCGGGCGAGCGCGAAGACCAGACCGAAGGCGAGGCCGAGCGCCAAAGGCGCGAGCGAGAGCGTGACGAACGCGAGGATCAGCCGCCGGTCGACGGCCGGCAGGGCCGCGAGCCTTACGGAGAGACGCGGCGGCAGGGCGGATTCTTGGCGCAGCAGGGCGCCGGAAAGCGCGAGATCGGTCATCGGGTGTCCTCAGGCGACGGTGATTGCGCCGTGCATGGCGTCGTGACCGGGTCCGCAATAGACGGTGCAGTAGACCAGCCTGCGTCCGGTCGTCAGGAATGTGAGATCGAGGGTGGTGACGGTTCCTGGTCGGAGTCGGACGATCCGGCTCGCCGGCCCGAAGGCGATCGAAGCGCCGTGAGCGATATCGGTCGCCATCATGTAGAACCTGTATGGGCGGCCGACCTCGAGTTGCATATTATCCGGTTCGAACGACCAGCGGGTCGCCGCGAGGAACACCTCCACGGGCTTGTCGCCGTCATGCCCGGGCGAGGCCGAGCCATGCGTCATCGCGTGCGAATCCGCGCCGTGCGGTAGAGGAGCAGGTTTGCTATCCGGCACGCCCTGAGCGGTGTGGTCCATGCCCAGCATGTCGTCGTGATGCATGTCCGCCATGTCCGGCATGTCGGCCATGGTGGAGGCTCCGTGCTCATGCGTCATCGGACCGGCGTGTTCGGCGTGATTCATGCCCGGCATGCTTTCCATGCCCGGCGTGTCGTCCATACCGCTCATCCCGCCGGGTTGCGTGCTTGCGAAGGTCGGACGAATCGAACCGTCCGGTTGCCGAAACTGCTTGAGGAAGCCGGCGTGCCGTCGTTCGAACTCCTCTGGCGACATCGCCGAGGCCCCGTGCGCCTCGTGCATCTGAGGATCGGAATGCCCGTCGTGGCCCGCATGGGAAGGATGAGCGCCGTCTGCGCCGAAGGGGAGCGGAGAAGCGCCGATCGCCGCCCAGGTCCCATAAAGACCGAGAGCGCCAAATCCCATCGCACCGACAAATGCGCGGCGGGTGGTGAAATGCCTTC
>CAIZGR010000626.1 GCA_903932535.1 uncultured Hyphomicrobiales bacterium
GTTGTCCGTCTTCTCGCCCGGCCGCCGGGCAATGGCGAACTGGCACGGCAACCCCATCTCCTCCTCGAGGAAATGGCGGATTCCGCGCGCGTAGGTCTCCGTCGCGACGATGCCGAAGGTGGCCGTGCCGAAGAAGTCCTGCGTCACCGAGCGCCAGAGATCCCAGACCGGCTTGATCGTCGTGTGCTTCTCGCGCGCGATGAAGGGCTCGGGATCGAGGCCCGTGAGTTCGCCGAGCGCGCGCAGGAACTTCGTCGTGCTGTGGATGCCGATCGGCGCCTGCAGATAGGGGCGGTCGAGCGTTTCGCAGAGGAGCCGCCCGAACTCGCGATAGAGGCAGACGTTGACCTCGGCGTCGGCGAGGCGCGGCACGTCCTCGATATGGCTTCCGAGCGGGAAAACCATATGGACCTCGGCGCCGATCCCCTCGATGAGCCGCCGGATCTCGGCGAGGTCGGAGGGCTGGTTGAAGACGCCGTAGATCGGGCCGATGATGTTGACCTTGGGCTTGGCGCCCGCAGCGCGCGGCTTTTGCTTCGCCGCCCGGCCCTTCTTCGGGCCGAACTCGCTCCAGAGCCAAGCCATCGCGCGGTTCGCGCTCTGCCACTGGTCCTCGTCGATCGTGCGCGGCAGGAAGCGCTGGAGGCCCGTGCCCTCGGGCGTCACGCCGCCGCCGATCATCTCGGCGATCGAGCCGGTCACGACGACGCTCGGGAGATCGGGATCGAGCGTCGCGTGAGCGCGTTTCATAGCGCCCTCGGTGCCGTGCCGGCCGAGCTCCTCCTCGGAGAGGCCGGTGACGACGATCGGCAACTCGTGCGGCGGCAAGGCGTCGGTGTAGTGCAGGACCGCGGTCACCGGCAGGTTCTCGCAGCCGACCGGCCCGTCGATGACGACCTGCAGGCCCTTGATCGCGGCGAAGACGTAGACCGCGCCCCAGTAGCCGCCGGCCCGATCGTGGTCGAGGACTAGCATGAGCCCATCTCCTCGACAGGAGGCTTGGCGGCCTTGGCGCGGCGCTTCGTCTTGAACTCCGGCCGGTCGCGCGGGACCGTCTCCCAGACGCCCGCCGCGTGGCCCTCGCCGACGCCTTCGAAGAAGGCGCGCATGGCCTCGAAGCGGCCTTTGTTGGCGAGCGACGCGTTGACGACCTTGGCGAGCGAGCTCGCGCCGGCGACGCCCATGAGCGGACGCGCGGAAATCAGGTTGGTGAAGTAGAGCGCCGGAATCGCGCGCTCCTTGGCCTTCTGCACGACGGGCGTGGTGCCGATCGCGAGGTCGGGCTCGTATTCTGCGAGCGCGGCGCAGTCGTCTTCGAGCGAGGCGCGGAACTTGACCTGCACGCCCTTGGCTTCGAGCCATTCGCGGTCCTGCGCCGAGAAGCGCGTCTTCGGGCAGGCGGTGCCGACGTAGCGCACGTCGGCGCCGCTCTCGACCATCAGTCGCGCGACCAGCAGCTCCGAGCCCTCGTAGCCGGAGAGGGTGATCCGGCCGGAAATCGGGGTCGCCGCGAGCGCGGCCCCGATCGCGGGCAGGAGCTTCGCCTTGGCCGCGTCGATCCGGCCGGCCGGAACGTTGCAGGCTGCGCCGATCCCCTCGAGCCAAGCCGCCGTGCCGTCGACGCCGACGGGCGCCGAGCCCACGACCGGGCGTCCGGCGAGTTCGAACTCGCGCACGGAAGCCGCGTAGAACGGATGCACCGCGGCGACCGCGGCGCAGTCGAGCGCCCCATAGAGCTCGCGCCATTCGCGGGTCGGCACGACCGGGCCGGCCGAGAGGTCCATCAGGTCGAGCATGGCGCCGATCTGGACCGGATCGACCGGGAACATCTCGCCGAGCAGCGTGATGGACGGCTTTTCCGCGCGGGGAAGCCGCGGCGCCTGAACCGGGCCCTGCTCGGCCTCGAGCCGGGCGTAACGCAGCATCGCCCCCGCGAGCACGTCCTTCGCCTCGGCATGGGTCGGCACGCCGAAGCCCGGCACGTCGATACCGATCACGCGCACGCCCTGGATCTCCCGGGGGAGCAGACGGAGGGGCACGCCCGAGGCGGTCGGGACGCAGAGATTGATGACGACGATCGCGTCGTAACGGTCGGGGTCGGCGAGCGAGAACACCGCCTCGCGGATGTCCTCGAAGAGCTTGCCGGTGACGAGGGTCTCGGAGTTGAACGGAACATAGCCGACGGTTCGCTTCGCCCCGTAGAAATGCGAGGTGAAGGTGAGCCCGTAGACGCAGCAGGCCGAGCCGCACAGCACGCTCGCGGTCCGCCGCATCCGAAGCCCGACGCGCAGCGCGCCGAAGGCGGGACACATGCTCTGCGGCTGGTCGTGGGGACCGACCGGATAGTCGCGGGCGTAGCGCGCCAGCGTCTCACCCGATCCGGCGGCCTTCGCCGCCTCGCGCAGGGCGGCTTTTTCGGAATGGCACGACGCTTGCGCGACCGAGCCGATTCCCATGTCGCCCGTCGCGCCGGCGGCGCTGTCGTTCGGGGAGCGGATGTCGAGAAGGTCGGTCATGATCGGGGTTTGGCGACCTCAGACGGTGGCGTCGTAGACGACTTCGAGCGAAGGCTTCGGCTTCAGGGACGCGCCGCACATGTCTTCCATGGTGGCGGGCTCGAGCGTGACGTGCCGCCCGACCACGTCGCCCGCGAACAGGCTGAGAAGCGCGTCCTGGGTCAGCGGCTTGGGCCGGTTCGGCAGCGCTTCGGCGACATTCGTCGCGAGCTCTTCGAACAGCCCCGCCCAGCGACCGCCCGGCCTGCCGATGATCTCGTAGTTCGCGCTCTTCTTACGGATGTCGTCGTCGGCCGGGATCGACGCGAGCACGGGAATGCCGGCCGCGGCGGCGAAGGCTTGCGCCTCGCCGGTTCCGTCGTCCTTGTTGATCACGAGGCCGCCGACGCCGACGTTGCCGCCCAGCTTGCGGAAATATTCCACCGCCGAGCAGACGTTGTTGGCGACGTAGAGCGACTGGAGGTCGTTCGAGCCGACGACGATGACCTTCTGGCACATGTCGCGCGCGATCGGCAGGCCGAAGCCGCCGCAGACGACGTCGCCGAGGAAGTCGAGCAGCACGAAGTCGAACCCCCACTCGTGGAAGCCGAGCTTCTCCAGAAGCTCGAAACCGTGGATGATCCCGCGTCCGCCGCAGCCGCGGCCGACTTCCGGGCCGCCCAGCTCCATCGCGTAGACGCCGTCGCGCTTGAAGCAGACGTCGCCGATCGCGACCTGGTCGCCCGCGAGCTTCTTTTTCGTCGAGGTTTCGATGATGGTCGGGCAGGCCCGGCCGCCGAACAGCAGCGAGGTCGTGTCGCTCTTGGGATCGCACCCGATCAGCAGCACCTTCCGGCCCTGCTGGGCCAACATGTAGGAGAGGTTGGCGAGGGTGAAGCTCTTGCCGATCCCGCCCTTGCCGTAGATCGCGATGATCTGCGTGGTCTTGGCGGCGGGCGCGGGCTCGCTCTCGGCGACCTCGAGATGCGCGGGCGGGTTCGCCAGTTCGTCGACGGTCAGGAAGCCCTCGCCGAGCGTCATGACTGAGTTCTCCAATCGAGCACCATCTTCAGACATCCAGGATCCTCGAACGCGACCGGGTAGGCCTCGGGCGCAGCGCTCGCCGGAGCGCGATGGGTGATGAGCCCGTCGAGCGAAAGGTCGCCCGCTTCGACGAGCTGCGCGATCTTGGCGAGGTCGCCCTCGCGCCACTGGGCGGCGATGCGGAAGCGCGCCTCCCGCATGAAGGCGGGCGGGAAGGCGAAGGCCACGCGATCGTAGAATCCGGCGAGCACGATCTCCCCGCCCGGGGCGAGGCGCTGAACGAGCGTGTCGAGAGCGGCAGCGTCGCCGCTGACGTCGATGATGACGGGGTAGGCCTTCCGGGCGTCTTCCTCGGGGGTCGTGACCGCGTAGCCGGCCGCGCCGTCGCTGCGCAGCGGGTTCTTCTCCCAGACGACCGGCGGCTCGCCGCCGGCGAGGACCGCGAGCCGCGCCAGCAGGCGGCCGAGCACGCCGTGGCCGACAATCAGCGCGCCCTTCTGGGTCGCCGAGCCCGAGAGGGCGTGCAACGCGGTCGCTGCGAGCGCGAGCAGGACCGCGTTTTCGCCGAGCGCGGTGGAAACGGGAACGACGCGGGAGCCGGCCGCGACGAGCCGGGAGGCCGCGCCGCCGTGAATGCCGCGCACCGGGCCGAAGCAGCGCGCGCCGGGGACGAACACCTGCTCGCCCACCGCCACCTGCGCCTCGGGGCCGGCTTCGACCACGCGGCCGACGCTCTCGTAACCGGGAACGAGCGGGTAGCCCATGCCGGGGAAGTCCGGCATCCGGCCTGTGAACAGCAGACGCTCGGTTCCGGCGCTGACCCCGGTCCACAACGTCTCGACCACGACATCGGCGGCGGCGGGGGCGTCGATCGGGAGCGTCGTCAGCGTCAAACGCTTCGGCTGCTCCAAAACGACGGCCAGGGAACTCAGCATGCCCGGCGCTCCTGGGACGAGACTCTTCATGTGTAACTGTAGCCGGCCACTAAAAAGCGTCAAGCTAAATTTACACTCGGCGTCCCGCGACGACGCTCACGACAAGCGGGGTCGGCGTTCTGAAGCGCCGCTCGGCGCCGAATCCGGCAGCCCTGAGAAGCGCTGCGATTTCGTCGGCGGATCGCGGCCGGCCGCGGCCCATCGCAAGGAGGTAGAAGCCGAAATAGGCGTCCGCCATCGGCTCGGTTCCGCGGACGCCGGCCATCGGCTCGGCGACGACGAGGGTCCCGTTCTGCGGCAATGCGTCGCGGACCGCCGCCAGGATCGCGCGGGCCGACTCGTCGTCGTGATCGTGCAGGACCCGCACCAGCGACACGACGTCGGCGCCCTTCGGCAGCGGGTCGCGCAGCATGTCGCCGCCGACGATCGTCACGCGTCGCGACAGCCCGAGCGTGGCGATTCTCTGGCTCGCGCGTTCGGCGACCGAGGGAAGATCGAAGAGCGTCAGCGCCAGCGCGGGCGCGCGGCGCGCCGCGGCGGCGACGAAGGCGCCCTCGCCGCCGGCGACGTCGAGGAGGCCTCGATGGCGGGCGAACGGATAGGCGTCGAGGACGGCCTCGGCGACCATCGCCTGCGTGCGGCTCATGAGGCTGCTGTAGGCGGCGGTGTGGCCGCCGGCGGCGCCGGAGCGGCCGTCCGCTCCGGGCCGGTTCCCGGAATAGGACCAGAACCGCGACAGCCGCGTCTCCCGTTCGCCGCGCAGGAGCGCCACCGGGTCGGCGAGGTCGGCGTAGAGAAGGTCGTGATGGGCGACGAAGGCGGCGACGCCGGGATTGCCGATCATGGCGGCGCCCAGGTCGTCGAGCGCAAAGCGGCCGTCGGGCCGCTCCTTCAGCAGGCGCAGCGACGCCGCAGCCTTCAGAAGGCGCAGCGCGGCCTCGCAGTCGAGCCCCGTGCGCTCGGCGACGGTTTCGCAGTCCTTCGGGCCGGAGCGGAAAATCTCGAAGAGGTCGAGCGCGACGCAGGCGCTCAGGATCTGGGAATAGACGAACCCGGCGCAGATATCGAACAGCGCACGCGCCCTTCGGCGCGCGAACCAGCGCGTGAACGGCGATCGCGCGACCCAGCGCTGAAATTCAGGGTCGGTGATCAGCCGATCCCGCCAGTCGCTGAGGCTCTGCGCGAGCGCCGAGCCCGCAAGGCCGAGGCCCGAGCGCGCCATCGCGCCGACGGGTCAAGCCGCCACGAGCGAGAGCTGCTTGGGGAACAACTGCCGCGTCTGCGCGTCGATCGCGGCGCGAAGCTCGGCGCGTCCCGGGCAGGGCGGAATCGAAGTCGATGCGGCCTCGACCAATTGCTCGAGCCGAGCCTTCGCGCCCGCGATTCCGAGCTGGGCTGCGGCGTTCGGCCGGTAGCGCGCCGCGTCCTGCCCGATCGGCTTGCCGAGCTCGTCGGCGGTGCAGAGCACGTCGCGCAAATCGTCCGCGACCTGATAGGCTTCGCCGATCTTCTCGCCCAGCGTCCGCCAGGGCTCCGGATCGGCGCCCGCCGCCGCGGCCCCGGCCATGGTCGCGGCGACGAACAGCGCCCCGGTCTTGGCCTGCTGATAGTCGGTCAGCGGAACGGCGGCTTCACATTCCCAGGCCTGTCCGGCTACGATGCCGTTCGGCGCGCCGACCGCGGCCGCGACGATCGCGACCAGGGGGGCGAGCTGCGCCGGCGCCGCCTCGCGCGCCAGCGCCTCGAACGCGAGCACGATCAGCGCGTCGCCGGTCAGCACGGCGATCGGCTCGCCGAACTCCGCGTGCACCGAGGGCTTGCCCCGGCGCAGGGCGGCGTCGTCGAAGCACGGAAGGTCGTCGTGGACGAGCGAGGCGCAATGGAGCAGCTCGATCGCGGCGGCGGCGGCGTTCGTGGACCGGGGCGAGGCGTCGCCGCAGGCCTTGGCGACCGCGACCGCGAGGTGCGGCCGGATGCGGTGCCCGCCCGGAAACACCGCGTAGTGCATCGCGGATGCGAGGATCGGGGGCGCCCCGGAGCCGCGGGCGCAATCGACGACGCGCTCCAGCGTTTGCTCGATGCGATCCAAGCTCGGCACGCCAGCCTCCTTCATGTCAACAAACATTGTCTTTATCGACTGTCAAGTTATCATGACACATCTCATGCGCGCGATCAACGACGGAAACAGGAGAAGCGCTATGACGGAACGTCGCGTCGTCATCGCCGGAGCGGGAATGGGCGGCCTCGCCGCGGCCGTCGCGCTTTCGGCGCGCGGTTTCCGCACGACCGTGATCGAGGCCGCCGACAGGCCCGGCGGAAAGATGCGCGCGATCGCGGTGGCCGGGCGCCCGATCGACGTCGGACCGACCGTGCTCACCATGCGCTGGGTGTTCGACCGCATGTTCGACGAGGCGGGCGCGTCGGTTTCGGACTGGGTGAGCCTCGTTCGGGCCGAGCGGCTCGCCCGTCACGCCTGGGCGGACGGCTCGCGTCTCGATCTCTTTTCCGACGTCGACCGGAGCGCCGACGCCGTCGGCCGGTTCGCCGGCGCGCGCGACGCCGAGGGCTACCGGCGTTTCTGCAAGCGCGCGCAGGGGATCTACGAGACGCTGCGCGACAGTTTCATCACCGGCTCGCGCGTCGGCCCGATCGAGCTCGCGGGCCGGATCGGCCTCTCCCGCGTCGGCGCGATCGCCCGAATCTCGCCGTTCACGACGATGTGGCAGGCGCTGGGCGACCACTTCGCCGATCCCCGCCTGCGCCAGCTGTTCGGGCGCTACGCCACCTATTGCGGGTCGTCGCCGTTTCTCGCGCCCGCGACCCTGATGCTCGTCGCCCACGTCGAACGGGAGGGCGTGTGGCTGGTCGAAGGCGGCATGGCCGAACTCGCGGAGGCGATGCGCCGGCTCGCCGAGGCCCGAGGCGTCGAGTTCCGGTTCGAGCAGAAGGTCGCCCGGATTCTGGTCGAGGGCGGCCGCGTCGCAGGGGTCGTGACCGACCGCGGGGAGCGGCTCGCGGCGGACGCGGTCGTCTGGAACGGCGACGTCGGCGCGCTCGCCGACGGCGGCCTCGGGCCGGAAGCCCGGCGCGCCGTCGCCGCGCCGGCCGCGGAACGGTCCCTGTCGGCGATGACCTGGGCGATGAGCGCGCGGGCCGGCGGGTTTCCGCTCGTCCGCCACAACGTCTTCTTCTCGCGCGACTCCCAGGCGGAGTTCGACGACCTCTTCGCCCGCGCCCGCCTGCCGGCCGGCCCGACCGTGTATGTGTGCGCTCAGGACCGCGACGACTCGGGAGCCGAGGAACCGTCCGGACCCGAACGCGTCTTTTGTCTTGTCAACGCGCCGGCGAGACCGGCGAACAGACCCCTGACCGCAGCGGAGATGGAGATATGCGAGAGCACGGCGTTCAGACTCCTGGAGCGTTGCGGGCTGACGATGGATTGGGACGCAGGCACGACGGTTCGGACGACGCCTGCGGACTTCGCGACGGCCTATCCGTCCACGCAGGGCGCGCTCTACGGCCCGGCGACGCACGGATGGAAGGCGACCTTCGCGCGGGAGGGGGCGGCGACGAAACTGCCCGGCCTCTACCTCGCGGGCGGGAGCGTCCATCCGGGGCCGGGCGCGCCGATGGCGGCGCTGTCGGGGCGGCAGGCGGCGCTTCGGGCGATGAAGGACCTGGCTTCGATCGGGCGGTCGAGCCCGGCGGCTACGCGTGGTGGTATGTCGACGCGCTGAGCGAGGACGGACAATTCGGACTGACCGTCATCGTCTTCGTCGGCAGCGTCTTTTCCCCCTACTACGCCTGGGCGGGGCGGCGCGATCCGCTCGACCACTGCGCCGTCAACGTCGCGCTCTACGGGCCGCGCGGCTCGCTCTGGGCCATGACCGAGCGCAAACGCGGCGCCGTGTCGCGGAGCGCCGATTCGCTTCAGATCGGCCCCTCGCGGGCGGTCTGGACGGGCGGCGGGCTCACCCTCGACATCGACGAACGGGCGGGGCCGATCCCGCGCCGCATCCGCGGCCGGATCGAGGTGCGCGCCGAGGCGCTCAATCCGCGCCGCTTCACCCTGGACGAATCGGGCGGGCACTGGTGGCGCCCGCTCATGCCCTGCGCCGAGGTCGAGGTCGCCCTGGAGCAGCCCTCGCTTCGCTGGCGCGGCGCAGGTTACCTCGACCAGAACGCCGGCGCCGAACCGCTGGAGCGCGGGTTTTCGCGCTGGACCTGGTCGCGCGCGGCGACCAGCCGCGGGTCGGCGATCCTCTACGACGCCGACCGGCGGCGCGCGTCCCCACTGTCGCTCGCCCTGAGCTTCGACCGCAGGGGCGGCTTCGAGTTTCTGCCTGCGCCGGTTCCGGCGGAGTTGCCGCGGTCGCGCTGGGGGCTCGCGCGAGCGACCCGCTCGGACGACGGCTGCGCGAAAACCCTGCGGGCTTTCGAGGACACGCCTTTTTACGCCCGCGGGCTGGTCGCGCACAGGGTCTTCGGCGAGACGATCGAATCGGTTCATGAGAGCCTGTCGCTCGACCGCTTCGCCAATCCCGTCGTGCGCCTGATGCTGCCGTTCCGCATGCCGAGGTTTTGAGGGGGGCGGCGGTCGGGGCGGGCGCGGTCGTGGGACGCGGCGAAACGCCGCGCGCCGAGGCTGCCGTCAATCTTGTTCCTGGACCAATCCCGCAGGAGAAGCGTTCGCCGGCGGATCGACGGCGCCGCGCGTTTGCGCGTCGACCGCCAGCGCGTCTACCTGTCCGAGACATCGGCAGACTCGCTCCGTTTGCCTGCCATCGATTTCGAAGGGCCGGATCCCGAGGTCGCCAACCTGCACGCGTGCCGGCAGGGCGGCGAGACGGAAACCAACGCGGTCGCTTCGCCGCCGAACCGACGCCGTTCGCCACGCGACGGCGTTCGGCGCGCGGGTTCGCACCCTGGCCCTCGATCATCCCGACGGCGAAATCGCCGCCATGACGACCGCCGGAGGCCTCTGCGCGGGAGAGAAACAGGCGATCAGTGCGACATCAGCACCGGCAGCGACTGCTGGCGCATGAGGTCGAGGCTCACGCCGCCGAACAGGCCCTCGTAGAGCCGGGAATGGCCGAAGGCGCCGGCGACGACGAGGTCGGCGTCCTGCGTGTCGAGGCTCGCGAACAGGGCCTCGATCGCGGTCAGGTCGCCGGTGTTGGTCCAGTCGGAGACGTGCGCGGCGACGCCGTGGACTGCGAGATGCTCGACCAGCATCGCCGCCGACGCGCGGAGGTCGCTCGGGCGCGAGGAGAAGCAGAACACCGTCACCTTGCGCGCCTTTTCGAGGAACGGCATGGCGTCGTGAACCGCGCGCAAAGCCTCGCGTCCGCCGTTCCAGGCGATGACGATCTTGTCGCCGAGCGTCCCGCCCGTCCAGTCCGGCGGCAGGATCAGCATAGGGGCGCCCGATTCGACCAGCGCCCGGTCGAGCGCGCCGCGCCGCACCACCTCGCGCGACGACCCGGCCGGCGCAGGCGCGACGACGAGGTCGACGCAATGGGTGAAGGCGTCGCCCTCGCCGGGCTTGTCGGCCGGGACGAACAGGGTCTTCAGGCCGGCGTCGCGAACCACGCCGTCGAAGCCGTTCCGAGTCACGGCGGCGTTGTCGGCCTCTTCGGCGCCGGTCGCCGCGCTCGCGTCGACGGCGATGAGCCGCGCGCCGTGAGTCTTGGCGAGCGCGACCGCGAGCTTCAGCCGCTCGACCGACTCGGCGGTGGGATCGAGGTAAACGAGAATATCCTTGTACGCCATTGCGCGCTCCTCTGCCGGACCGTCTCCCCCGGAGAAGTGTAACATGCCGCTGCAGGCCGGCGAAATCGCCTCCGAGCCGGCGCGAGAGAGAGCCGCAGGCCGGCCCCTCTGGCGCCGGGCGCAGCGCGATCCTAAGTTTCGACCCATGGCGGGGCTCGGCGATCTCGACACCTTCATCGGCCGGCATCGGCGGCTGTTCGTGCTCACCGGGGCGGGGTGCAGCGCGCCATCGGGCATTCCCGACTATCGCGACGCCGACGGCCAGTGGAAGCGCGCCCAGCCGATCGATTACCAGGCCTTCATGCAGGACGAGGCGACGCGACGGCGCTATTGGGCGCGCGGCCTCGCCGGCTGGCGGCGCTTTCGCGCAGCCGCCCCGAACGCCGCCCACCATGCGCTGGCGCGCCTCGAGGCCGCGGGCAAGACCGAGCTTCTCTTGACCCAGAACGTGGACCGGCTGCATCAGGCCGCCGGCAGCGCGCAGGTGATCGACCTGCACGGACGGCTCGACGCCGTGCGCTGCATGGGCTGCGAGGCGCGGACGCCGCGCGCGGACCTGCAGGACGACCTCGCCCGCCTCAATCCCGGATGGCTCGCCCTCGAAGCGAGGGAGGCGCCCGACGGCGACGCCGATCTCGACGGCGCCGACTTCTCGACTTTCGTCGTCCCGCCCTGCCGGCGCTGCGGCGGGGTGCTGAAGCCCGACGTGGTGTTCTTCGGCGAGAGCGTGCCGCGCGAGCGGGTCGAGAGGGCCTACGCCCATCTCGACGCGGCCGACGCCATGCTCGTCGTCGGCTCCTCGCTGATGGTCTATTCCGGCTACCGCTTCGTCGAGCGCGCCGCAGCCTCGGCCAAGCCGATCGCCGCCGTCAACCTCGGCCGCACCCGCGCGGACGCGCTGATCGCGCTCAAGGTCGAGGCGCCTTGCGAGGCGGCGCTGGCGTTTCTGCTGTAGGGGGGCGGGTCCGCCGTGCGGCCAATCAAGAGGCCTCGCGGGAGAAAAGGGGCCGCCCGAAGGCGGCCCCTCGCGCTGCCGATCCCCGCCCGCGCAACGCAACACCGGACGCCGGCATGCCCTTCGCGCCGTGCGCGCGACCGCCGGACTCGAAGAAGATCGGACCGCTCCCCGCGGGGCGCCGAGCGCGTTCGCCTCGGTCAGGGAGGGAGGGCTGCCGCGGCGAAGCGCAAAACCAGCGTCCGCGCCGCGGGGAGACGGCTCCGATCCGCGGCGCTCGACGCGCCGCTCGATCTCTGTAAAGCAAATCCGGCGCCAAGCGCACTGGCGCCCATCGCGGCGACGGGCAGGCGCGCCGGGGAAGGCGCCTTTGCAACACGCGAAGGTCGGGGATGCGAATCGCAAGGGGCGATCCGGGCGTGCATTGCATTCCGGGAACGGGAATCTCTTCGGGCGAGGCGGCGATCCGCCGCGCGAACCCGAAGCCGCCCGTTCTCGCACGCCGGGCGGACGCAGACGCAGGCGCGGTCCTCGGTCCAGCGCAGGAGGCGATGGGGCGACTCCACCCCGATAACGGCCGTTCCGCCCTTCGGACAGCGGAACTCGAAGCCGCCTGACTCCGGACGTCCGAGCCGGCGCGAACGCCGCCCCCGTCGGAGGCCGGCTTCACAGCACGTGCGAACCCTCGCCGGCTCGCTTGGCCGCCTTCTGGAACTTCTTGATCACCCGGTCGCGCTTGAGCTTCGAGATGTGGTCGATGAACAGGAGGCCGTCGAGGTGGTCGATCTCGTGCTGGAGAACCGTCGCGAGCAGCCCCTTGGCCAGGACCTCGCGCTCTTTGCCGTCGCGGTCGAGGGCGCGCACGCGAACGGAAGCGGGCCGCTCGACGTCGGCGTAGTATTCGGGGATCGACAGGCAGCCTTCCTCGTAAACGTTGCGGTCGTCCGACTGCCAGAGGATCTCGGGATTGACGAAGACCAGCGGCGCAGGCGGGTCCTCCTTGCCGGCGACGTCCACGACCAGCAGGCGGATCGGCTCGGCGACCTGGATTGCAGCGAGGCCGATGCCGGGCGCGCCGTGCATCGTCTCGATCATGTCGTCGATGAGCCGGGTCAACAGGTCGTCGATACGCTCGATCGGCGTGCTGACGAGGCGGAGTTTCGGGTCGTTCAGGGTGATGATGTGGCGTAGGGACATGCGGGGCTCGGGGCGCGGACAAGATTCGAGAGATCGACAGAAAAAACACGCCGCCGACCCGGGACGCAAGCCCCTCCCCCGAAATAGCGAAGCGGCATGCGGGCGCGCCCCCTCCCGCGCCGCATGCATGGCGACCCGATGACCCCTCGCCCGCCGTGTCGATCGATCTGGACGGCCGCCGTCAAACGTGTTCTACTTTTGTTCGAACCGTCTCGCTGAAACGCCTGTGCTGAGCCCGAACCTCCCCATCGTCGTCGTCAACGGCGCGCCGATCTTCCTGCCCGAGGCGCTCGCGGCGGCCCTGGCGGCGCTCGGCCTTTTGCTGCTCCTGACCCTGATCGCGCTCTGGCGCGCGGCGGCCGGCCGCAGCCGCGAGCGGGAGATGGCGGACGAGCGGCAGGAGGCGATCGAGGCGCGCTTCTCGGCGCTCGCGCGGTCGAACGCGGAGCTCTCCGGCCGTCTCTCCGGCATGGCCGACTGGCTGGGCGCGGGGATCGAGCATCAGGCGCGGCGGACGGGCGAGAACCTCGGCAAGCTCAACGAGCGCCTCGCCGTGATCGACGCGGCGCAGGCGCGGCTCACCGAAATGACGCGCGAGGTCGTGTCGCTCAAAGACATCCTCGGCAACAAGCAGGCGCGCGGCGCCTTCGGCCAGGGGCGGATGGAGGCGATCGTGCGCGACGGCCTGCCGCCGGGCGCCTACGATTTCCAGTTCACCCTCTCGAACCACGCCCGTCCCGACTGCGTCGTCCGCCTGCCCGGCGACAGCCGCCTGCTCGCGGTCGACGCCAAGTTCCCGCTCGAAGGCTTTTCCGCCCTGCGCGTCGCGCGCGACCCGGAGACGCGGAAGGCGGCCGGCGCCCGCGTGCGCGGCGACGTGATGCGGCACGTCAAGGACATCGCCGAGCGCTATCTCCTGCCCGGAGAGACGCAGGACGTGGCGCTGATGTTCGTGCCGTCGGAGGCGATCTATTCCGACCTCGTCGAGCATTTCGACGACGTGGTGCAGAAGGCGCACCGCGCCCGTGTGATGATCGTCTCGCCGACCTTGATGATGATGGCGATCAGCGTCGCCCAGGGCGTCCTGCGGGACGCGCGCGTCCGCGACGAGGCGCACGCGATCCAGGCCGAGGTCGGCAAGCTGGTCAACGACGTGCGCATGCTGACCGAACGCGCCGCAAAGCTCGAGATCCACTTCCGTCAGGCGCAGGAGGACCTCGCCGGCCTCGGCGCCGCGAGCGCCCGCATCGTCCGGCGCGGCGATCGGATCGAATCGATGGATTTTTCCCGCGAGGACGAGGCCGGGGAGCCGCTGAAGTTCGCGCGCGGGGCGGAATAGGGGCGGTTCGAAGCACGGGACCGCGCGTCGTTTTGCAAAATGCGGCGCCGGGATTTGCGTCGCGCAAAAAAAGTCTTAGGCGCCGCGTCTGGAGAGCGGAATGCGAGCCGAAGGGCCGTTCGCGGCCCAGATCGTCGTGGCGCCCCCTTTGCTGCGAAGGGCGCAGGGAACCAGACGACGATGGAGATGGAAATGCGCTTTTCGATTGTCCGCATCAAGGATGGCCCGTGGATCGTCGTGGACCGTCACGATCACCGCCGACGCATCGCAAGCTGCGTCGAAGAGGGCGCGGCCGAAATGATCGCGGCTCTCATGAACGGGGACCTCGATCAGGCGATCGCGGGCCGCAACGCGGCGATCACGGGATTGGATCAAACCGCCTGAAACGCTTTGGGTCCCTCGGCGCGGACAGGGCGGAAGACTTCAGACCCGCCCTGACACCCGGATCAGGGCGCCCGTCACGGCCCGCGCCTCGTCGGACGCCAGGAACAGCATGACCGCGGCGAGATCGGCCGGGGCGACCCAGCGGCTGAAGTCCGCCTGCGGCATATCCTTGCGGTTGGCGGCCGTGTCGATCGTCGAGGGCAGCACCGCGTTGACCGTAACCCCCGCGAGCTTCAGCTCCTCGGCGAGGCTCTCGGTCAGCCGATGGACGGCGGCCTTGCTCGCGGCGTAAGCGCCCATGCCCTCCGCCGCATGGATTGCCGCCTCGGCGCCGACGTTGACGATCCGGCCCGCGCCCGACGCCAGCAGATGCGGAATCGCGGCGCGCGAGGCGTTGAGCGCGGTCTTCAGGTTCATCGCGAACATGCGCTCCCAGGCGTCGTCGCTCCCGGCGTCCGCGATCTTCTCCCAGCGGAAGCCGCCGGCGATGTTGAGGAGGGCGTCGATGCGGCCGAACCGCGCCTTGACCGTCTCCAATGCGCGTTTCGCGGCATCGGGCGCGACGAGGTCGATTCCGCCGGCGAGCAGCGCGTCCGGCCCGAGCCGCTCCCCGAGGCCGGACGGCGGCGATGCGGCGTAATCGAGCGCCGCGACCAACGCGCCCGCTTTTGCCGCCGCCTCGGCGACGGCGCTTCCCAGCGCGCCGAACGCGCCGGTCACGACAACGATTTTCCCTTTCACCGTCATGCCGCCCTCTCCATCGGCGCCTTCTGCGCGTTGAACTGCCTGAGCGCGGCGGCGCGCGCCTTCGCCGCCTCCGCCGCGCTCGCCGCCTTCACCCGGCCATAACCCTTGATCGTTTCCGGCAGGCTGAGAAGGTGAATCGCCGCCGCGTGATTCGCGGCGGTCAGCCGCGACAGCACGTCGCCTACGTCGCCCTCGAATTCAGCGAGAAGCCGCGCTTCGAGCCTGCGCTCGTCGCTGTTGCGGAACGGGTCGAGTCCCGTTCCGCGCAGGAACCGGAGCTTCGCCATGAGGCGGAAGGCCGTCAACGCCCATGGACCGGCTTCCGCCTTGCCCGTGACCCCGGTTTGCGGATCGGGCCTCGCGAAAGGCCAGGCGCCGATATGGATATGGAGCTTGAAGGGGCCTTCGAACGTCTCGCCGAGCGCCTGGGCGAATTCGGGCGCGGCGAAGAGCCGGGCGACTTCCCACTCGTCCTTCACCGCCAAAAGCTTGTGATAGGACCGTGCGACCGCGGCGGTCAGCGCCTCGCCCAAGCCCCCGCTCCGCTCGGCCGCCCGCACCCGCTCGACGAGGGCGCGATAGCGTTTCGCGTCCTTGACGCCGCGCGCCGTCTCGAGATGCTCGGCGCGGCGCCCGATCAGCGCGTCGAGCGCGGGCGGCGCCGCAGGCGCGGGCGCGCTCCGGCGGCCGAGCGCCTCGACCGAGGCGAGGTCGTGCGCCGCGCGCCGGCCCCAAGCGAAAGCCCGTTTGTTGGCCTCGATCGCGACGCCGTTCAACTCGATCGCGCGCTCGATCGCGGCGCGGCTGACCGGCACGAGGCCCTTCTGCCAAGCGGCGCCGAGCATGAAGAGGTTGGCGGCGATCACGTCGCCGAGCAGGTCTCTGGCGAGGCGCTGCGCGTCGAGCACCAGCGCCCGGTCGCCGAGCGCCGACGTCAGGCGCTCGATCATCGCCTCCCGGTCGACGCTCCAGTTGGGATTGCGGGCGAATTCGGAGGTCGGGATCAGGTCGGCGTCGATCACGGCGCGCGTCGCCGGGCCGATCTTCGACAGGCACTCGTCCCCGGCCGCCACGATCAGGTCGCAGCCGATCAGCGCGTCGGCCTCGCCCGAGGCGATGCGCGTCGCGTGCAGCGCCTCGGGCTTCCGGGCAAATCGCACATGGGCGGAGACGGCGCCGTATTTCTGGGAGAGGCCGGTGAGATCGAGGTTCGAGCTGAAGAGCCCGTCGAGCCAAGCCGCGACCGCCAGCGTCTGGCTCACCGTGACCACGCCCGAGCCGCCGATTCCGGCGACCAGGACGCTCCACCGCTCGCCCATCTCGGGCAGCGAAGGTTCGGGGATAGGCGGCAGGTCGCGCGGCGCCGCGGCCTCGGGCTTGCGCAGCTTCCCGCCGCGGACGGTCACGAAGCTCGGGCAGAAGCCCTCGATGCAGGAAAAATCTTTGTTGCAGCTCGACTGGTTGATCCGCCGCTTGCGGCCCCATTCGGTCTCGAGCGGCTCGATCGCCATGCAGTTCGAGACCTTGCCGCAGTCGCCGCAGCCCTCGCAGACCTCCGGGTGGATGAAGGTGCGGATCGCCGGGTCGGCCCATTTGCCGCGTTTGCGCAGACGGCGCCGCTCGGTGGCGCAGGGCTGGTCGTAGACGATGACGGACACGCCCTTGAATTCGCGAAATTCGCGCTGCGTCTCGTCCATCCGGTCGCGATGCCGCAGGATCGCGCCCGCGGGCAGGGAGACGCCGAGGTAGCGATCGGGATCGTCGACGACGAGCGCCAGCTTTTTGACGCCCTCCGCCGCAAGCTCGGCGAGAATCTGCGCCGGCGTCATGCCGGCTTCGATCGGCTGGCCGCCGGTCATCGAGACAAAGCCGTTGTAGAGGATCTTGTAGGTGATCGGCACGCCGGCCGCGACCGCCTGCCGGATCGCGAGCATCCCGGAATGGGCGTAGGTGCCGTCGCCGAGATTGGCGAAGACGTGTTTCTGGGTGGTGAAGGGCTGCTGGCCGAGCCACATCGCCCCCTCGCCGCCCATATGCGAGACGGTGGTGGTCTGCATCGGGCTCACGAACATCGCCATGGTGTGGCAGCCGATGCCCGCGAGCGCGCGGCTGCCCTCCGGCACGCGGGTCGAGCGGTTGTGCGGGCAGCCGGCGCAGAAGCCGGGGCTGCGCACCGGCGCGGGCCGGTTGCCGAGCATCTTCGCGGGCGCGGACGGGACGGTTAGCGCGCAGCCCGGGTCGTGTCGCACGAGGGCCTTGACGAGCGTTTCGGCGACGAGTTCGGGCGAGGTCTCGCCGAAGTTCGGGATGGCGAGGGCGCCGTGGCCCGGATCGAACGCAGGTCCGTCGAAATATTTGCCGACGATCTTCGGCGCATGCGCCGTCCCGTAGAGGATCGTGCGGATCTGGTCCTCGAGCAGCGGGCGCTTTTCCTCGACGACCACGACGAGGTCGAGGCCTTCGGCGAATTCCCGGACGACGACCGCATCGAGCGGCCAGACCATGCCGACCTTGAGGAGCCGCAGCCCCTGCCCTGCCCCGTTCTCGCCGAGCCCGAGGTTGCCGAGCGCCTGCATGAGGTCCTGCCACGCCTTGCCGGCCGCGACCACGCCGACCCGCGCGCCAGCCGGACCGGGCACGATCCGGTCGAGGCCGTTGGCGCGCGCGTAGGCCAGCGCCGCGGGAAGCTTGTGATGGTAGAGCCGCTCCTCCTGCATGAGCGGCATGTCGATCGCCCGCGCCCCGACCCCGCCCGGCGGGTTGCTCGGCCGGTCGGGGATCACGATGGCCGGCTCGCCGGGGCCGACATGGACCGTTCCGCCCCCCTCGGCCACGTCGGTGACGACCTTCATGCCGACCCAGCAGCCCGAGAAGCGCGACATCGCAAGGCCATGGAGGCCGAAGTCGATCAGCTCCTGGGTGTTCGACGGATAGAGGACCGGAATGCCGAGCGCGATGAAGGAGGTGTCGGAGAAATTGACCGCCGTCGAGGATTTCGCGCCGTGGTCGTCGCCGGCGAGCGCGAGCGCGCCGCCTTTGGGCGAGGTCCCGGTGAAGTTGGCGTGCCGCAGGGCGTCGCCGGAGCGGTCGACCCCCGGCCCCTTGCCGTACCAGATCCCGAACACGCCCTCGACCGTCGCGCCGGGGAAGCTCGCGACATGCTGCGCGCCCCAGATCGCAGTCGCGGCGAGGTCCTCGTTGAGTCCTGGGCGGAAGACGATGTTCAGCGGCCTGAGGATCGGTTCGGCGCGCCAGAGCTCGATGTCGTAGCGGCCCATCGGCGAGCCGCGGTAGCCGGAGATGTATCCGCCCGTGTTGAGCCCCGCCGCGGCGTCGCGCAGGCGCTGCTGGATGGGCAGGCGGACCAGCGCCTGCATGCCGGTCATGTAGAACCAGCCTTCGGGCGCGGTCCAGCGGTCCTCTAGCGAGGCCTCCGACCGGGCAAGCGCTGCGGTCATTCGACCTCCCTCCCTTTTCTCGACGTCTGTCGGACGGCTCTCCCCTCGTCGCCGGGATGGACCCGGTCCGCGGAAAGCGCGTCGCCTCGAGCCGGCAGGCTAACGCTTCGAACCGATTGCGCAAGTCCGATGGTCCTCTGCGGGCGCGCCAAAACAGACGCCGGCCGCTGCGAAGCGGCCGGCGTCGCGTCCGAAGGGGACCCGCGGGTCATCCGGCGACCGCTCGGCTGGCAGGGCGACGCCGGTCGAGCGGGCGGGCGACCTCCCTCAGACGAACTTCACCACACTCGGGCTTGCGGCGAGCATCGCGGCGGTGACGCCCATGAGCGACAGGCTGTCGCCATGGCTGTCGGCGATCGTGGTCGCGTTCGCCCCGCAGGTCGCGGTGGCGAGCACCGCTGCGAGGTCCTGGGCCTGCGTCATGGCCGGCGTCAGGTAGGAGAACGCCGCGGCCGAAAGCTGAAGCGTGTCGGCGTTCGCGCCCGACAGCGCGAAACCGTTGATCGTCTCGTTACCGAAGCCGGAGCTGAAGGCGAAAGTCTCCGGCGTTCCGGCATTGCCGGCCTGGATCGTTTCGTTCGCGTGAAAGACGAGGCCGAGGGCGCTGCCTTGCCCGGTCATCGATTCCTGGCCATTCCCGCGGGTGACCGTGACGCTGCCGGCGGACACGTTGGCGACGCTCATGAGGTCGAGCTCGCCCTTCGAGGCGCTGAGGTTCAGCGCGTCGGCGACCAGGGCGCCCGAGGAATAGACGGCCGTGTCGGACGAGAAGCTCCGGCCGCGGACACCCGTGTACGCGTACGAGCGCATGAGCGCGCCGTTGTTGCCGTAGGCGATCGTCGGGAGCGCAAGCGCGGCGCCGTTGGCCATGGCCGACGCCGACTGCGCGGCCGTGAGCGCGAAGTTGGCGGCGGTCGGCGTCACGAGGGCTTCGATGACGATGCTCATGTCGGCCGCGGCGTCGCCGGCGAGCGCCACCTGGATCGTGGTCGTGCCGATCGACGCATTCTGCTGGTAGCGCACCTGAGCGCCCGCGCTGGTGAAGGCGCTCGACCCGATGAACGTGAAGGTCTGACAGACGCTCGGCGAAACGTTCGCGTCGATGGCGCTGAGGTCGATGACGTCCTTGGCCGGATCGAAGTTGGTGATGAAGTCCTTCGCTGACTGCGTCGAATCGGCCGGCGACAGATAGGTGAAGATATTGGCGCCCGTGGAGCACCAGATGTACTGCGTGCCGAAGCCGCCGACGACATTGTTTTCATACGCGCCTCCGAACAGATGCGCCTTCACGCTGCCGTAGAGCGTCGTCGGGCCGGTCGAAGACGAGGAACTGATGTTGGCGCCATTGGTCGAGACGAGCAGGTTCGGGGTCGGCAGGCCGCCCGCCTTATAGCGCGCCCAAGCGTTGGCCGAATAAGACATATTCGTGTAGTCAAAAATGACGTTGTTGCTCATCGTCACCCCGGTCATCGGACCGGGATATACGTCCTGAAACACCGAAAAGCCCAAGTAGTTGTTGAAGACCGCGATGTTGCTGTACGTCCCGCTCCTTGTTAAATTGCCAGCGTCGATGCCGAAGGATCCGCCGATCAGGTAATTGCCGCTCACCGTCACGTTGCTGACCGAGCCGACGTCGGAGGTGATGCGGACACAATCGTTGGCGCCGGAATTCGAATCCGGATTGGTCGTCCAGTCGATGAAGTTGTCGGTGATGGACATCGGCGCGGTGCTGTTGGTGATCCAGATCGCGTCCGGATGCCCGCCGTTGGAGGTGTAGCCGGCGCCGGAGAAATAATTCCCGGATATGAGGCCGCCGCCGGTGACGTCGACCGCGTCGGAAGGCGTGTCGATGAAAACGTTGCCCGTGATGTTGACCTCGCCTTGCGAGCTCACCCAGCAAGCAAGCTGCGAGGGGACCCCTCCGCCGTTGAAGGTGTTGTTGGATATGGTCGTGTTTCCATAGCCGCTCTGGGTCTCGATCGCCCAAAATCCGGTCGTTGCCGTGAAATTGCAGTCCTCGACGGCGACATTGTTGGCCTTGACGTAGACGCTGGCGCTGCCGAGATCGTATCCGATCAGCGTCGCGCCGGCCCGATTGATGACAACGAGATTGGCTGCGGGATTGTAATAGATCGGCGCGGACGCATCGGTGGTCATAGCGCCGAGAGGCCGGAACGCGGTCGCCGAGAGCTGGTTCCCGGCCGATGTGTCGATACCCGGCAGCTGCACTCCAGGAACGATGTTGCGAAGCAACTGAAGCTCAACAGACGTATACATGGTTGTCCCCAGGTAAGATCGAGCGTAAGCGCCAGCAATTGCGCCGACGGACGCATCATCAGATATTCCGGATTTATCGGATCTCTTGTTTATAAGAACAGCAAGTGAACACCGTTATATCCGCGTCCGCTCACCCCTAAGACCGGTGCGCAGCCTGATCACCGCCTTCTATTTCAGATTCCCCGAACGGCACCAACAGCGATACGGGTTCACCGCCTGTGAACGATGTACGGCCGATAACGTTTGTGCGCAACGGCAATCGCAGTTTTCGCGTCATTTCGCCACAGGAGAAGAGGCGATGTCATACGACAACATTTCTTCGTTGATACTTCAACCCGAAAGTATTGGCTCTGGTCTTGATCCCCTGACTATTGTCGCCGTTTCCATTGCGCGCGCCCGGCACGGCCGATCCGCGCCGCTCGCCGACGGCGCCGGCCGCGGGCGAGGCGCGGCGGGGATTCTCATTTTGGCGTTGATCGTGGCGACCGGGGCTGCACGCGTCGAAACCCGCAGTCTCGGAGGCGCCTTCCCAGGAGCGCACGAGGATGAAGACGGGCGGCGTTCGCAGGCGAATGGAGGTTCGGAATCGCGCGGTCTTTTTCGCGGGCACGCGAGCCTGTGCGCGCGGACGTCGTCCAATCCCCTGGATCCGCCAGCGACGAGCCCGTCGCCGCGCCACGATCGAGACCGCCCGAGGCGGGCAGCGCAAATTGCGCCGCCTGCGGGGCAGGCCCGATTCGGAAAGGCGCTTCGATCGTCTTCACCCGGTTCGACCGCCGGCGCCCGGCGGCCTCGCGGCCGCGCCTCCTGATCCCGCGACTTCGTCGAGCATCCCGTAGCAGCGCAGGAAATCGCCGCAACCGGAAAGCGCGAAAGCGGCGCGCTCCGGCCGCGGCTGCTAAATCGTCACCAGCTCCGTGTGGCCGATCCCGTTGCGGTAGTCGAGCACCGAGATCACGACCGGCGAGACCGAGAAGATCGCGATGGCGTCGGCCTCGTCGGGACCGAAATCCGCCCCTTCGGGAAAGCGCCTGAGCATCAGCTCGCCGACCCGCGCGATCTCCGCCCGGTCGGTGACGCGCTTGGCCCGGGCGCCCATCGAGAGGCCCAGAATCTCCTCCGTCCGGTCGTAAGGCAGGTTGACGGTGAGGGAGACCTTGTCGTCGAGCGCGATGTTGCGCGCCTTCTGCGAGTCCGCCGAGGCGCCGAAATAGAGCGTCACGCCGTCGTGGACGTAGCTCACAGTCGTCGCCTGCGGAAAGCCGTCGTGGCGCACGGTCGCGAGCGTCATCTCCTTTCCGCCCCCGAGGATGGCGAGAATCTTGTCGTGCGTCGCGCTGTCCATGGGTTCCTCTTCTCCCTCGTCCGCAGCAAGCGTTTCCGGAGCGTCGATGTCGCGCCGGCCGTCTATCCCGCGATTGTGGTCTGTCGCGCGGACGCTGAGAAGGCCAAATTTCGATCCGCGGCGTCAAAGCGTCCGGGAACCAATGGCGGTTTCAAGAGGTTGTGGCTTCGGTCGCAACCCCAAGCGAGCCGGACACGCCCGGTCGCGGCAAATCGTCCAACCCGCGCGAGGAGCTCTTCACCGAAACGCTGAAGGAGGTCTATTTCGCCGAGAAGCAGAACCTTCGCGCCCTGCCGAAGATGGCGAAGGAGGCGGCGACGCCGGAGATGAAGGAGGCCTTCCAGACCCACCGCGACGAGACCGAGGGCCAGATCGACCGGCTCGAGCAGATTTTCGAGCACATGGGCCGGCCGGCGCGCGGGAAGACCTGCGAGGCGATCCTCGGCGTCATCGACGAAGCCAAGGCGTTCATCGACGACTTCAAGGGAACCGGCGCGCTCGACCCGGCGCTGGTCGCCTCCGCCCAGACCGTCGAGCATTACGAGATCACCCGCTACGGCACGCTCGAGACCTGGGCGAAGGAGCTGGGCCTCGACGAGGCGGCGAAGCTGCTCGACCAGACGCTCCAGGAGGAGATCGAGACCGACCAGCTTCTGACCAAGCTCGCCACACAGAGCGTGAACCGCAAGGCGGCGTGAGCACGAGGCCCGCGGCGGAGCGGCGTTTCGCGGTCGCCGCGGGCGTCCGAGGGCGGCGGGGCGGCGCGTCTGCGCTCGCCGATTTGCGGCGAGAGGGCGACGGAAAATTGCAAGCCTCCGGCCGAGCGCGTATGTTGGCGTCGTCGAAGGGAGCACTCGGCGGCCATGACGCGCTATTCGATCGCCGAAGCGAAGGAATGCCTGACGGCGCTCGTCGACAGGGCGCTTGCCGGCGAAGACGTGACCCTGACGCGCGACGGCGAGGCGGCGGTGGAGCTTCGGCCGAGCGCCCGGCAGGCGGCGCCACGACCGCTCGGCGAGGCCGAGTGGCGGCGGCTGAGGGCGCGGCGCGCGGCGCGAGGATCGCTCGACCAGGACTCGGTCTCGCTCGTTCGCGCAATGCGCGACCGCGAGCCGTGACGATTGATCTCGACGCCAGCGTCGTCGTCTCGCTGTTCATCGCCGACGTTCATACCGGCGCGGCGGACCGGTTGATCGCCAGTTTGCGCGAGGACGCGATAGTCGGCGAGCTGTGTGCGCTGGAATTCGCCGCCTGCGTTTCTCGCGGCGTTCGTACGGGGCGACTGACGGAGCGGGAGGCGCGCGAAGCCCTGGCCGACTTCGACGAATGGCGAACGTTTTCAACGGTCGCCGCGCCGCTGAGCGTTGCGGACTTCGATCTTGCGACGCGTTTGGCGCGCGACTTCGCGACCAAGCTGGCTGCCGCCGATGCGCTGCACCTCGCCGGCGCCATCCACGCCGGCGCCCGACTGGCGAGCTTCGACAAGCGGCTGATTGAGGCGGCGCAGATGCGCGGCGAAGACGTCGTCTCTTTCGAGTAAGGCGGAATGCAGAAATTTGAGCGCTCGGCCGTCTTGGGCTCGTCGTTCACGCGCTCTCGTCGAGGTATTCCTCGATCAGGTCCCGCCGATCGATCGACGCCCACGCCCGCCGCGCCGCTTCGCGATGCTCGGCCGCCTGCTCGGGCGTCTCGGCGCGGCGGCGAAGCCGGTTGTGAGTAGCCCCGATCGAATAAGGCTCGGAGATTCGCGCATACAGCGCCAGCGCCTCGCGCCAGCGCGCGCTGGCCGCGCCGGTCTCGCCTTTCGCCGCGGCGACGTCGCCGAGGCCTTGGATGCAATTGGCCTCGCCGAGCACGGATCCGACTTGTCGGTAGAGCGGCAGCGCCGCCTCATAGCGCTGGCGCGCGCCCTCGGGATCGGAGCGGGCGAGGGCGATGTCGCCGAGGCGAGCGATGAAATTGGCCTCGCCGAGCCCGTCGCCGACTTGTCGGTAGAGCGGCAGCGCCGCCTCGTAGCGCTGGCGCGCGCCCTCGGGGTCGGAGCGGCGAAGCGCGATGTCGCCGAGGCCCTTGATGCAATTGGCCTCGCCGAGCACGTCGCCGACTTGTCGGTAGAGCGGCAGCGCCGCCTCCCAGCGCTGGCGCGCGCCCTCGGGGTCGGAGCGGACAAGGGCGATGTCGCCGAGGCCGAATATGCAATTGGCCTCGCCGAGCACGTCGCCGACTTGTCGGTAGAGCGCCAGCGCCGCCTCGTAGCGCTGGCGCGCGCCCTCGGGGTCGGAGCGGCGAAGGGCGATGTCGCCGAGGCTCTTTAGGCAAATGGCCTCGCCGAGCGCATCGCCGCGGTCATGAAGCCGCTCCGCGACCGCCGGGAGGGACGCCGTCGCGCCGAGCCCGGTGAAGCGATGGAACTCTGCAAGGCCCTGGACCGCCGCGGACAGGTCCGCCGTCCGGTCCGGCGACCGCAGCGCCAGACCGACGGCCGTATCGAGATTGCCGGCTTCCGCGATCACGTCGTCCTTGACGTCCGTCCAACCGTTCGTTCCGGCCCGCCCCCCTTTCGCCGCGCGCGCCAGGAACGCCGCGATCAGCCGATCCCTGTCCTCGGCCTCGGGCGGGAAGTTGGACAGGAGCGCTTCGCGGATCGGCGCGAGCAGGCGCCAGCGGCCGTCGGGGCGGCCGGCGAGCCGGGCGTTCTCGAGCACGCTCGCCGCCTCGGCCTCCTCGTCGCTCGGCGCGCCGCCGGCGAGGAGGTCCCGGCTGTCGGCGTCGGACAGGCCGTCGGGCAGGAGCGCCATCAGGCGAACCAGCCGATGCGCCGCGCCGCCCGGCCCGAGCGCGTCGAGCGAAATCTCCAGCGACACGCGCAGGCTGCACAGCCGGTCGTCGGCCGGGCCGATCTTCAGCAATCTGGCGCGCCGCCGGCCCCAGTCCGCGGCCAGTCCGGCGAGATTCGCCTTGCCGGCCGCGTTGGCGGCCAGAAGCTCGATCGACAGCGGATGGCCGTCGAGCACGCCGAGCAGGCCGGGAAGCGCGGCGTCCTCGGCGAAGTGGTCGCCGGCATGGCGGAGGAACAGCGCGCGGTCGTCCGGCGCGCTCAGCCGCTCGACGTCGCGCAGCGTCACCGCGCCGGCGCCCGGCAGGCGCGGCACGTCGCCGCGCACGGTCAGGACGAGGCGCAGCCCCTCGAACGCCGCGA
>CAIZGR010000627.1 GCA_903932535.1 uncultured Hyphomicrobiales bacterium
GACGCCATGGCTCACCCCCGGCCCAGGACGTGATAGAGCAACTCGCCGAGGCCGAGGACGGCGGCGAGGATGACGGCGGTGATCAGAACATCAATCATGGATCGCTCTCCATTTTCAGATCAGGGATTCCTGTTTGGCGACGCGGCCCGCGCTCATTTCGGCTCGCCCTCGCCGCGCCATTCCATCAGGAGGCTATAGGCGCCATGCGGCAGGCCGAGGTCGGCGACGAAGACCCAGCCGCGCGCCTCATAGGCCGCGCGCTCGGCGTGGCGCACGTAGCGGAACCATTGGACGTCGCCGCTCATGGCTTTGATGTTCATGAAAATCTCCATCAAGACGCTCTGGCAAATTCGCCGTGCAGTTGATCGGCGGCGATGACATATGCGAAGTGCGCGGCGGCAGGGCAGTCGAAGCGGCCCAGCGTCCGTTGCTTGCCGTCAGCCGTGATCGTCGCCCGATACTTCTTCGTCGATAGGCAGAAAGAGACGCCCTTGAGCCCGATCTTGTTGTTCGACTGGACCCGGCGATTGGAATTGTTTTGCGCGTTCGTCGCCTCACGCAGGTTCGCCCATCGGTTTACGCAAATATTATTGCGCTTTATTCACGCCACCTTGACGCCGTGCGCCCTCAGATCGGCCGCCACGTCATAATTCGCGCCGGGATACCATCGGCCAGCGAAAAGATCAGCCTGCCTGAAGACCGGGACTCCTTGAATGTGATCGAAGTCGCGGAAGCTGTGAGGCTTGCCCGGATCGCCCCAATCGATCCCGGAGACGACGCCGGCCTGTTTCGCCAGCGCGGCGAAAAACAGATAATCGTGGCCGTTCGGATCGTATTTCCCGTTGATGTAAAGCGCGAAATCGACAGCCAGGCCGTAACCGTGGACGCCGACATTTTTCAGTTGCGTCGCGCCCTTTTTGAAAAGCGCGGACTGGCGCGCGGGCGAGCGGTAGGTTTCAAGGATCGTGACGACGTGACCTTGATGCTCGGCGAATTCCTTGAACTTCAGCACGCGGGCGCGAAAGTTCGGCTCAAGCAGGTTCAAATCCTTGTTGAGATTCGGCAGCCGGAATCGCGGGTCTTTGCGGATGACATCGGTGTAGAAGTTGCCCATGGTCAGATCCTTTCGATGGAGACGCGCCCGACGCCGACCCGCGTCAGGCCAAGGAGCGCGGCGGCGCCGCGCGACAGATCGAGGCTTCGGCCCGTGCGCGGGGCCGGGCCGCGATCGGTGACGCGCACGACGACGGAGCGCCCGCGAAAGCCGACGCGCAGCCGCGCGCCGAACGGCAGGCTTCGATGCGCGCAGGTCAGCGCGCCGGGTCTGAAAATTTCGCCGCTGGCGGTGCGGCGCGTGAGTTTTTCGCCTTTCGCGCCGCCATACCAGGACGCGAGAACCGTCCCGGCCGCATGACGTGGCCGTCCAGCATCACTTCGACGAGGACGCGCGGCGGCGGCGCCTTGGGCCAGAGCAGCGCGACGATCCACTTGAACATGGCCGAACACCC
>CAIZGR010000628.1 GCA_903932535.1 uncultured Hyphomicrobiales bacterium
GCCGAGGCCCCGCCCGGCGGCGACGCCGCAGGCGATCGCCAGGACGTTCTTGGCCGCGCCGCCGATCTCGACGCCGCGCACGTCGGTCGAATGATAAAGCCGCAGGTTCGGCCCATGCAGGAGCCGGCAGAGCCCGCGGGCGAGCGCTTCGTCGGATGCGGCGAGCGTCACCGCGGTGGGCAGTCCGGCCGCGACGTCCGCGGCGAAGGACGGACCGGACAGAATGGCCGCGGCGCGGCCCGGGGCCGCCTCGCTCAACACCTCCGTCATGAAGGCGTGGGAGCCCCGTTCGATGCCCTTGGCGCAGGTCACGAGCGGCGCCGAGCCGGGCAGCCCCGCGAGCCGGCCGGCGGTTTCGCGGGTCGCCTGCGCGGGCGTCGCGACCAGCATCGCCTCGCAGCGCGCGAGCGCGGCGAGGTCGCCGGTGGCCGCGACGCGCCCCGAAAGCCGCACGCCCGGCAGCTTGCCGCTGAGCCGCGTCGCCTCCAGCGCGCCCATCCGTCCGGCGTCGCGGCCCCACAGCACCACGGCCGAGCCTGCCGCGGCGGCCGCGTTGGCGAGCGCCATCCCCCAAGCTCCGGCGCCCGCCACGCCGACAATGGACTCGCTCGTCACGTTCGCACGTCCCGTTTCCTGGTCCCGCTCCAAAAGGAGAGAGCGCGTCTCGCGCTCCCCTGGCGGCGAGACGCCGCGCCTCCAATTGAGCTTGCGAGGCATGGAGCCATTTCGGGCCGTTGCGCAAGGCCCGGCCATCCTGCCTAGCCAAAACGCCGTTCAGAGCCTAGTTATGGACCGCGCGACTGCGCCGACGAATCTCGGGGCCAACGAGGAATTCAACGCCGATGCCGGACATCGACATCTCGACCGTCATCTTCGCTTTGGTGGCGCTGTTCGTCGCCTTCAAGCTGCGGTCCGTGCTCGGGACGCGCAACGACGGCGAGCGGCCGCCCGGCGGCGTGATCGCGCCCTTGCGCCGCGCGCCGGGGCCCGCCGGCCCCGCCGGCCCCGCTGGCATGGCCCCCGAACCGGTCAGCGCAGCCCCGGCCCATCCGGCGCCGCCGGCGGAGCGTTTGCAGGCCTTCGCCGAGCCAGAGGCGTGGAGCGGCCTCGACGCCATCGCCGCGGCCGACCGCAGCTTCGCTCCGGCCGCATTTCTCGCCGGCGCCCGCTCGGCATACGAAATGGTGGTCCAGGCGTTCGCGGCCGGCGATCGTCCGACGCTTCGGAGCCTGATGGCGCCGGAGGCCTTCGCTAACTTCGACGCCGCCATCCAGGCGCGGGCTTCGGCGGGCCACGTGATGACGACGACAGTCGTCTCGATCGACGGCGTCAAGGTCGCGGCGGCCCAGCTCGTCGGCTCGACGGCGCAGGTCAGCGTCCGATTCGTGAGCCAGCTCGCGTCGGTCACCCGCGACACGGCGGGAGAGGTCGTCGACGGCTCGGCCACCGACGTGGCCGAACATATCGACGTCTGGACCTTCGTGCGCGACGTCCGCTCGCGCGACCCCAACTGGCGGTTGACCGCGACCCAGTCGGAGCGTTGAGCCTCGCCGTTCCGGCGCAGATCCGCCTGGAGCCGCGCCCGTTTTCGAGCCTCGCCGGCTTCGCGGACGACGACGCCCTCGCCGCTTTCCGCTGCTTTACGGTTTCGGCCCACGCCATCGCCGAAGGCCGCGCCGAGGGAAGGACGGCCCGTGCGCCTTCGGTTGCGCTGGCCTGCGCTGCGCGCGCGGCGCTCGCCGCGACGGTCGAGGAGCCCGCTGAGGCGCGCGCCTTTTTCCAGCGCTGGTTCCGGCCGTTTCGCGTCAATCCCGAGACCGGCGAAGGCTTTCTCACCGGCTACTACGAGCCCGTGATCGCCGGCTCGCGTGCGGAGACGCCGGCTTTTCCCTGGCCGCTCCTCCGCCGCCCCGGCGATCTCGTGGCCTTTCCCCCGGGGGCCGCGCCGGCGGGTTTCCCGGAAGGCGTGAGCGGCGCGCGGCGCCTCCCCGACGGCGCGCTCGTCCCCTACGACGACCGGGAGACGATAGAGCGCCGCCGCAGCGATCCGATCATCTGGGTCCGCGATTCGGTCGAGGCCTTTCTCGTCCAGGTCCAGGGCTCGGCGCTGGTCGTCTTTCCCGACGGCGCCCGCGCGCGGCTCGCCTATGACGGCCGCAACGGCCTGCCCTATGCCTCGATCGGCCGCATCCTGATCGAGACCGGCGCCATACCCGAGCCCGCCATGTCGCTGGCGAGCCTGAAGGCGTGGCTGCGCGCGGCGGGCGCAGGCGAAGGCGAAGCCGGGCTCGCGCTGATGCGGCGGAACCGCTCCTTCGTGTTCTTCCGGCTCGTCACGGCGTTCGATTTCGCGCTCGGGCCGGTCGCCGGCGCAGGCGTTCCGCTGACGCCGCTCGGCTCGATCGCCGTCGACCGGACCGTGTGGAGCTACGGCCTGCCCTTCTGGATCGAGGCCGAGCTGCCTTGGGAGGGCGACGCGCCGACCCCCTTCCGGCGGCTCATGATCGCGCAGGACACAGGAACAGCGATTGTCGGACCGGCCCGCGCCGACATATTCTTCGGCATCGGCGATGTGGCCGGCGCGCGCGCCGGCGCGATCCGCCATCGAGGAGCGTTCACCGTGCTCTTGCCGATCGGAGGCGAGCCGTGAGGGAAGGGCCGCCGCCCCAGCGCCTGAGACGCCTCAGCGACGAGGAGATCGCGCTGTGGGTCGAGGTCGCGCGCAGCGTTTCCCGCCGCCATGGCGCGAGCCTCCCCGCTCCGGCCGAGCCCTTCGCGCCCAAGCCCGCGGCGCAGACGCCGGCGACCGTGGCGACGGCGCCGGAAACGACGCCCGTCAAGGCTCGCCCGCTGCCGCTCGCGCCGATCGAGCGGCGGCTGAAACGGGAACTCGCCCGCGGACGCGGCGCGATAGACGGCGCGATCGACCTGCACGGCATGACTCAGGCCGAGGCGCATCAGGCGCTCCGCGGCTTCCTTCGCCATTCCCAGGCGCGCGGCGCGCGATTGGTGATCGTCGTCACCGGCAAGGGCGGCCCGCTCGGCGAGCCGGCGATGTACGGCGACGAGCGCGGCGTGCTGCGCCGCCTGACCCCCCACTGGCTCCGCGAGCCGGACCTGCGCCCGGTCGTGCTCGGCTTCGAGGAGGCCGGCCGCGCGCACGGCGGATCGGGCGCGCTTTACGTGCGCCTGAGGCGGGCGCCGTAGACCAGGACGAGACCGGACAGGGCCAGCCGGCCCTCGCGCTGCGGCGTCCGGCCGGCTCCCGCGCTCGAAAGATCGCCGGCGCGTTTGCCGCCCATGGGCGCCGCGCCCCGGTGCGGCTATGCTCGCCCGAGCGCCGGCGCCCGGAGGAGATCGTCGTGTCCAAAGTCGTGCTGATCACCGGCGGCTCGCGCGGCATCGGCCGCGCCGTAGCCCTCCTCGCCGCCCGAGAGGGGTGGTCGGTCGGCGTCAATTATCGGGAGGACGCCCGCTCCGCCGACGACGTCGTCGCCGCCATCGCCGGAGCCGGCGGTCGCGCGGTCGCGCTGAAGGGCGACGTCGCGTTGGAGGCCGACGTCATCGGCATGTTCGACGCGGCGACCCGGGCGCTCGGCCCGTTGACCGCGGTCGTCGCCAATGCAGGCGTCGTCGCGCCGGCGGCGCGGCTCGTGGAAATGAGCGCCGAGCGGATGCGGCGCGTGTTCGAGGTCAACGTGCTCGGCGCCTGTCTCACCGCCCGCGAGGCGGCGCGGCGGATGTCGGAATCGGCGGGCGGCTCCGGCGGCTCGCTCGTGCTCATCTCGTCTGCGGCCGCCCGGCTCGGTTCGCCCAATCTCTACGTCGACTACGCCGGCTCGAAGGGTGCGATCGACACGCTGACCCTCGGCCTTGCGAAGGAACTCGGCCCCGAGGGCGTTCGGGTCAACGCGATCCGTCCCGGCCTGATCGAAACCGAAATCCACGTCGCCAGCGGCGAGCCCGACCGGGCTCGAACGCTCGGCCGTTCCACGCCGCTCGGCCGCCCGGGAACGCCAGAGGAGGTCGCCGAGGCCGTCGTGTGGCTCATGAGCGATGCGGCGCGCTACGTTACCGGCGCGATCCTCGACGTCGCAGGCGGACGCTGAGCAAAAACCCGTCGGACGCCATCGCGGATATTGCAGGAAATCGGATGGACCGCGTCTCGTCGTCCCGCGCGCTCTCGGCGCCGAGAGACGACGAAACGATCACGAAGCCGTGCTCCTCCACCCGCTTCGTGATCGCTCCATCGCTCCGCTCCGACGGCGCCGCTCCTGTCGGTTCGCCGGATCGACGCAAGCAGCGGTCCAAGAGCCAAGGGGGAACGGCGGAGGCCCCCGAACCGCTGCCTCGCGACGATTTTCGTGGTCGCGATAGCTGCTTCTACGCGACCCCTCCGATGCCTGCATTGATCCAGCGCAAGCGCGCGGCAGAATCCGTGCGAACGCGTCACGATCGGCTTGCGACGACCCGCCGCACTGTCCGGTCCGACGGAATCGGTCTAACGGTGCGGAAGAGGCCAGCAGCGGCGGGGCAATGTTCTTGCCCGTCGATCCGAAGGCTTCCTGGAGGGTTTTGATGCGTATGGTATTGGGCGGCGCGCTTGCTGCGATTTTGGCGCTCGCGGCGGCCCCGGCGTCGGCTGACGACATCCTGACCAAGGCGCAGCAGAACTTCAAGCCGATCCCCTCCGTGGTCCCGGCGGTCAAGGACAACGCCGTCACGCACGAGAAGGTCGAGCTCGGCAAGCTCCTCTTCTTCGATCCGCGCCTGTCGGCGAGCGAGATCATCAGTTGCAACACCTGCCACAACCTCGGCGCCGGCGGCGTCGACGCCGGCCCGACCTCCGTCGGTCACGGATGGCAGAAGGGTCCGCGCCGCGCGCCGACCGTCTACAACGCCGTCTTCAACGTCGCCCAGTTCTGGGACGGCCGAGCGGCCGACCTCAAGGCGCAGGCCAAGGGGCCGGTGCAGGCGAGCGTGGAGATGAACGCGACGCCGGACCATGTCGTGAAGGTCCTGACCTCGATGCCGGAGTATGTCGAGCTGTTCCGGAAGGCCTTCCCGAACGAGCCCGCGCCGATCACCTTCGACAATTTCGCCAGGGCGATCGAGGCGTTCGAGGCGACGCTGATCACCCCCGCCTCCCGGTTCGACCAGTATCTCGAGGGCAACGCCAACGCGCTGAACGCGCAGGAGAAGGCGGGCCTCACCCTGTTCCTCGAGAAGGGCTGCGTGGCCTGCCACAACGGGGTCAACGTCGGCGGGCAGGGCTACTTCCCGTTCGGCGTGGTGGAGAACCCGGGTTCCGAAGTCCTGCCCTCGGCGGACAAGGGCCGGTTCAACGTCAGCAAGACGGCCAGCGACGAATACGTGTTCCGCGCCGCCCCCCTGCGCAACGTCGCGCTCCGCGCGCCCTACTTCCACTCGGGGCAGGTCTGGAGCCTCAAGCAGGCGGTCGGCGTCATGGGCTCCTCGCAGCTCGGCGCCAAGCTCACCGGCAAGGAGGAGGACGACATCGTCGCCTTCCTGACCGCGCTGAACGGCGAGCTGCCGGCCATCCAATACCCCGTCCTGCCGACGCGGACCGACGCGACGCCGCAGCCTTCGCTGGCGAAGTAACCCGTTACAGGCGCGTCCCATACCCCTGGCGCGCCTGCCGACGCCCGAACGTTTTTTTCAAGACGCCGGGCGGACAAGGCCCCTCTCCTATGACCCCCCGGGAGAGGGGTTTTCTTTTTTCGGCGGAACAGCGGCGAGACGAAGATCGCGACCGCGACGAACTGGGAGAACCCGAGCGCCGCCGGCCTCGAGGGCTGACGACCGGCGATGTCGGCGGCCCTATGCCCGACCCGTAAACGGATATAGACGACCGCGAGGATGCCGGAGAAGCGGCCCGGCCCCCAGACCATGCGCGCGACGATCGCCGCCGAGATCCTCTCCGTGCCAAGGCCGGCAGATGGCGAATCGCACGCGATTCTGGCCATGCAAGCGGAAAATTCGGCATTCCTCCCGCTCAGTCGCAAGAAAGACTTGGCCGCCCTCCGAATCGAATGCGTGCGCGCGCCGGCCCCGCAAGGGGGGAGGAATGCGCCTTCCACGCATCGTAAAGCCCTTCAGTCGGGCGCCGAGTCCGGGCGCCGGCGTTTCGGGGCGGGGCGAACCGCAAAAACTTGGGCCGGTCCGGCATTATTAGGCTTCCGGCGCGCGAAGGCGGCCCCTTAAAGTGTTACGCTCCGGCTGGCAGCAACGGGATTTTACGCATGGCCGACGACGACCTCGACCTCAGCACGCTTTCCGACGACGACCTCGCCGGCCAGATGCACGACGACCTCTACGACGGCCTCAAGGAGGAGATCGAGGAGGGCGTGCGCATCCTGCTCGAACGCGGTTGGACGCCCTACGACGTGCTCACCAAATCGCTGGTCGAAGGCATGCGCATCGTGGGCGTCGATTTCCGCGACGGCATCCTGTTCGTGCCCGAGGTGCTGATGGCGGCCAACGCCATGAAGGCGGGCATGGCGATCCTTCGGCCGCTGCTCGCCGCGACAGGCGCGCCGCGCATGGGCAAGATGGTGATCGGCACGGTCAAGGGCGACATCCACGACATCGGCAAGAACCTCGTCGGGATGATGATGGAGGGCGCGGGCTTCGAGGTCGTCGACCTCGGCGTCAACAACGGCGTCGAGAAGTACCTCGAGGCCATCGCCGAGCATCAGCCGGAGATCATCGGCATGTCGGCGCTGCTGACGACGACCATGCCCTACATGAAGGTGGTCATCGACACGCTGAAGGAGAAGGGCCTGCGCAACGACCATATCGTGCTGGTCGGCGGCGCGCCGCTCAACGAGGCCTTCGCCGAGGCGATCGGCGCCGACGCCTATTGCCGCGACGCGGCGTCGGCGGTGGAGACGGCCAGAAATCTCCTCGCCCGCCGGCAGGGAAGCGCTCTGGCGCATGAGCGCGCATGACGGGCGCGCCGTCCGGAAGGTCCGGCGGCGCATGACTCGCGAAACCGGCGTCGATTCGGCCGCGGCCTGTCCGGGCGGCGGCGCGAGCGCACGCAAGACGCTGGTCATCGCCTGCGGCGCCCTGGCGCGCGAGGTCCTTGCGCTCGATCTCGACTGGATCGACGTGACCTGCCTGCCGGCGAGCCTGCACAACCGCCCGGAGCGCATCCCCGAGGCGATGCGGACGTGCATCCGCGCCAACCGCGCCGCCTACGACGCGATCCTGTGTCTCTACGGCGACTGCGGAACGGGCGGCGCGCTCGACGACGTGCTGCGGGAGGAGGGCGCCGAGCGCATCGCCGGCGCGCATTGCTACGCGTTTTTCGTAGGCGAAGCGGCCTTTGCCGCGCTCGCCGAGGAGGAGCCCGGAACCTTCTACCTCACCGATTTCCTCGCCCGGCATTTCGACGCGCTGGTCGTCCGGGGTCTCGGCCTCGACCGCTTCCCGCAACTGCGCGACGCCTATTTCGGCGCCTATCGGCGGGTGCTGCATCTCGCGCAATTCGACGATCCGGAGACGGCGGCGAAGGCGCGCGCCGCCGCGGAACGGCTCGGCCTCGCCTACGAGCGCCGCTTCACCGGACTCGGCGGGATCGGGGCGTTCCTCGAGGCGCCGACGCGCGGCGAAGGCAAGAAAACGGCGGCGCCATGGCCAGCCTGATCATCCTCTTTTGGCGCGACATCCCGAGTCAGGTCATCGTCAAGTCCGGCCGGCGGACGGCCAAGCGCGAGCTTTCCGAGCGCTTCCTTCGCGCCATCGACGCAGCGGCGATGCATGCGGGCGCGCAGTCGGACGACGCTTATCTCGCCGATTGGCGGCGCGGCGAGCCGATGGCCTGCGGCGACGATCTCGAGAAGGAAGCGGAAACCGCGGCCGCGCGGCTCGAGGCGGAATACGACAGGCGCCGGCTCGCCCAGCTCGCCAAGCACGACGGACGCGAAGGACAATCGTGACCGAACATCGCGTCGTCTTCACCCCGTCCGGCAAGCGCGGCGACTTCGCCGAAGGGACGAGCCTGCTCGACGCGGCCCGCCGTCTCGGGGTCGACCTCGACTCGGTGTGCGGCGGGCGCGGCATCTGCGGACGGTGCCAGATCAAGGTCGCCGATGGGGCGTTCGCAAAGCACGCGCTCGAGTCGCGCAGCGATCATGCGAGCCCGTGGAGCGCGGTCGAGCAGCGCTGGGCCGACGCGCGCGGCCCGTTCCCGCCCGGACGGCGGCTCGGCTGCCAGGCGAAAATCTGCGGCGACCTCGTCGTCGATGTGCCGCCCGAGAGCCAGGTCCACCGGCAGGTCGTTCGCAAGCGAGCCGAAGAGCACCCGATCGAGATCGATCCGGTCGTGCGGCTGCATGCGGTCGAGGTGCGGGAGCCGGACATGCGCGATCCGGCGAGCGACTTTCGAAGGCTCCAGGAGGCGCTTGCGGCGCAATGGGGCGTGGCGGACGCGACCGCGGACGTCGCCGTCCTGAAGACGCTCCAGAAGGCGCTGCGCGCGGGCGGCTGGACGGCGACCGTCGCCTTGCGCAACGAGCGGGAGATCGTCGCCGTCACGCCCGGCTTCGCGGTCAACGCTTACGGCGTCGCGGTCGACATCGGCTCGACCACGATCGCCGCCTATCTCTGCGATCTCGCGAGCGGCGCGGCGCTCGCCTCGGCCGGCGCGATGAACCCGCAGATCCGGTTCGGCGAAGACCTGATGAGCCGCGTTTCCTATGGGATGATGAACCCGGGGGGCGAAGCGGAGCTGACCCGCGCGGTGCGCATTGGCGTCGACGCGCTGATCGGCGAGGCGGCGTCGCAGGCCCGCGTGGCGCGAAGCGAAATCGTCGAGGTCACGCTGGCCGGCAATCCGGTCATGCACCACCTCATGCTCGGGCTCGATCCGACCGAGCTGGGCGGCGCGCCGTTCGCGCTGGCGATCGACGGCGCCTGCGAGGTCAAGGCGCGCGACCTCGGCCTCGACGTCGCGCCCGGCGCCTATGTTTACGCGCTCCCCTGCATCGCCGGCCATGTCGGCGCGGACGCGGCCGGCGTCGTGCTGGCCGAGGCGCCCTATCTGTCCGAGGAATTGCGGCTGATCGTCGACGTCGGCACCAACGCGGAGATCGTGTTCGGCAATCGCGAGCGCCTGCTCGCGGCCTCCTCGCCGACGGGGCCGGCTTTCGAGGGGGCGCAGATTTCCTGCGGCCAGCGCGCCGCGCCCGGCGCGATCGAGCGGGTGCGCGTCGACCGGGAGACGTTGGAGCCGCGCTTCAAGGTGATCGGCTGCGACCTCTGGTCCGGCGAGCCGGGTTTTTCGGAAGCGAGCGCGCTGACTGGCGTCACCGGCGTCTGCGGCTCGGGGATCATCGAGGCGATCACGGAGCTCTATCTGGCCGGAGTCATAACGCCCGACGGCGTCATCGACGGGGCGCTCGGGGCGCGCTCGTCCCGCGTCGAGCCGGTGGGGCGCGCCTTCGCCTATGTCCTGAACGAAGGGCCGCCGCGGCTCCTCGTCCACCAGACCGACGTGCGCGCCATCCAGCTCGCCAAGGCCGCGCTCTACGCCGGCGCGAAACTGCTGATCGAGCGCCGCGGCGCGCGGCCTGAGCGGATCACCCTCGCCGGCGCCTTCGGCGCGCACATCGACCCGCTCTATGCGATGACGCTCGGTCTGATCCCCGACTGCGACCTCGATCGAGTCGGGAGCGCCGGCAACGCGGCCGGAACCGGCGCGCGCATCGCTCTCCTCAACCGCGCCGCGCGGGCCGAGATCGAGCGCGTCGTGCGCGGAATCGAGAAGGTCGAGACCGCGATCGAGCCGGATTTCCAGGCCCTGTTCGTGGCCGCCATGGCGATCCCCCACAAGACCGACGCGTTTCCCAATCTCGCCCGGCGGATCGACTTGCCCGCGCCGAAGGGGACGCCGACCGAGGGCGCCCGGAGGCGGCGACGCTCCGCACCGGCCGCCGCGACGTGAGCGGCGCGGGCGCAGCCCGCGACATTTCGGGTTGAAATGCAAGCCCCCCCGTGGCAACTCAGGCCGCGACCAGGGTTCGCGAAGGGGGCGCTGCGATGGCCGGCCATACCGTCAAGGCCTACGATCGGGAACTCGACGCGCTCGGCCGCGCCATCGCCGAAATGGGCGGCCTCGCCGTCGCCATGGTCGCGGACGCGGTCGCCTCGCTGGCCGGCGCCGACGTCGATCTGGCGCTCGCCGTCGCCGCGACCGGCGAACGGGTCGCCCAACTGAAACATCGGGTCGAATCCGAGGCGGTTCTGACGATTGTGCGCCGATCTCCGGTCGCCGTCGACCTGCGGAACGTGGTCGCCGCGATTCGCATCGCAGGCGACCTCGGCCGGATCGCAGCCCACGCCGAGAAAATCGCGAGCCAGACGGTGAAGATCGGCTTTGCGCCGCGCGTTCCCCGCGCCATCGTCGGCGTCAGGCACATGGGCGCCCTGGCGATCGATCTGGCGCAGAGCGCGCTCGACGCCTACGCCGAACGGGACGTCGAGCGCGCACGCGCGATCTGGGAACGCGATGCGGATCTCGACTCGCTCGAGGGCTCCGTCTTCAGCGACCTTCTGAGCGAAATGCTCGCAGACCCGCGCGCGATCAGCTTCTGCGCACGCATCATGACCGTGTCGAAGAACTTCGAGCGGATCGGGGACCACGCGACGAATATCGCCGAGACGGTCCTCTATCTCGTGACGGGCGTCGCCACGACCGACGAACGGCCGCGGGGCCGGGGAACCGCGAGCATCGATCCGGCCGGCGACGCCGGCGACTTTTGACAAAAGCTCGAGATTGGGCGTAACGGAGCGCCCTTTCTCGCGACCTCGGCCCGGCGATCCGAGCGGGCCGGCGTCCGAGCGGTTTCCCTGATGGCGATGGCTGAGAACCCGAATCTTGCCGCAGCGATGGCGCGCCTCGACGCGCTGACCGACTGGGAGCGCCGCCCGCGCAGCCGGATGCGGGTCGGGCTCGAGCCGGCGCAGGACTTGGCCAGCCGGCTCGGCGAGCCGCACAAGGCGTTCCGCGCCGTCCATGTCGCGGGCACCAAAGGCAAGGGGTCGGTTTCGGCGCTGATCGAGGCGGCGCTCGCCGGCGCCGGCGTCGCCGCCGGCCGCTACGGCTCGCCCCATGTCGAGCGGGTGACCGAGCGCGTGAGCCTCATGGGACGCGACGTGGAAGCCGCGACGCTCGCGGCCGGGCTGACCCAGGCGCTCGACGCCTACGAGGCCGCGCGGCGCGAGGGCACGGCGGCGGCCGAGGCCACTTGGTTCGACCTTCTGACCCTGGCCGCCTTCGTCGTCTTCCGCGACGCCGGCGTCGCATGGGCGGTCGTCGAAGTGGGCCTGGGCGGGCGGCTCGACTCGACCAACATCGTCGAGGGCGAGATCGCGGTCGTAACCAACATCGCGCTCGAACATACCGAGATTCTCGGCCCGACGCGGGGGGCAATCGCCGGCGAGAAGGCGGGGATCGTGAAGCCCGGGGCGGTCGTGGTGACCACGCTCGCGCCCGGCGACGAGGCCGGCCGCGTGCTCCGGGCGCGGGCGGGAAAACTCGGCTGCGCAATCGTGCGGAGCGACGCCGGCGACGGGGCGACGATCGAGGACGCCAACGCCGCGCTCGCCGGCGCCGTTCTCGACGCGCTCGGACGGAAAGGCGTCGCGGCCCGCTCCGGCGCGCCGCTCAGCGCTCGGCTCCTCGACGCCGAGACCCGCGCCCGCGCGCGCCTCGCCGGCCGCATGGAGCGGTTCACGCTTCTCGGCGGGCGGCGCGCCCTGCCCCTCGTGCTCGACGGCGCGCATGTGCCGTTCAACATCGCCGCGGTGCTCGGCGACCTCGCGCGCGAGCCGGACTTCGCCGGCCCCTGCGTCGCCGTCGTCGCGCTCGCCCGCGACAAGGACGCGACGGGGTTTCTGACGGAGCTCGGAAAGCGCGCCTCGGCGATCGTCTGCACGAGCGTGCCGTCGGCGATCCGCGGCCGCCCCGCCGCGGAGTTGCAGGCGCTCGCCGCCGCGCTCGGGATCGCCGCCGAGGTCGAGCCCGACCCGCATCGCGCGCTCCGGCGCGGATCCGAGCTTGCCGAGGGCTGCGGCGCATGGCTGCTGGTGACTGGCTCGCTCTATCTGGTCGGGGCGTTGCGGGGACAGGCGCGGGCGTCGCTCGATCCTTGGCCGCTCATTCGGCGGAACAAAAGCTGATGTCAGCCGGCTCACCCGAAGATCAGCGAAGGATTTGCTTGAAAAGCTCGCCCACCATTCGAATCAACATCTGCGAAACGACGAATACCAAAATCGTGTAGGCGAGCCAGTACAAGGCCTCGGACAGCGGAGCGTCAGCGATTTCCCGCATGAGAGGACTAACCGCCCTTGTCCCCTCCCAGAACTGCTTCACGCCTAGCAACGTTATGTCGTGAAAGAGCTCGCTAATAATGTCGTTTCCCCAAAACGGCATATCATAATCATGCGCTCCTGGCGGGGCTTGGCCGGAATAGGATTGAGCAATGCGATAGCGGGCCTCGTCCAGCGTCGGGCTCAGACACGGGCCGCCCTGCAGGAACGAATAGTAGGATCGATACTCGGGGATTCTGAAAGCCTGGAAACCGAAGCTCGTGGCGCCGGCACAAGACAAACCATACGCCGGAACGGACAACATTGCGTACGCGGCGCCGACCGCATAGCCCCCGACATAGGCCGCGATTCCATAGGCCACAGCGCAAGCGACGGTGGTGGCGCCGAAGCCGGCGAAGATGACGACGATCCCAAAGACGACGCCAAGAAAATTCAGCCCGGCATCTTTGATCCAAACTGGAAATCGCATCTCTTTGCTCCTCCTCGCTCAGTCCGCCCGAATGAGTGGGTTCCGTCAAGCGAAACTCCAGTCCATTGAAGGAGAGGTGGACGGGCGACGGCGACGGAGATGTCGGTCGAAAAGCGCTCACCCTTTCTCTTTGTCCAAAATCGAACAGGCACCACCACGCTTGCGGACAATCGAAAATCGATTACGCTTATCTCGATGAGATTGTCATACCGCGCGCTTCGGTTGCCACAACCCACGCAAACGTTTCACCCGGAGTGGAGGGTGAAAATGTCGGCATACCTCATTGCCGGTTGACCCAGCGGACTACGGCCCGGCAAGGGAATGCAAACACCTGAGCGCCCTACCCCGCCCATCCCTGGGCCGCGAGCCCCGCGAACAGCAGCAGCCCCGCGTCGCGGTTCGAGCGGAAGAGGCCGAGCGCGGTCGCCGCGTCCGCGCCTTCGACCCGAGAAAGCTGCCAGCCGAGATGGGCGGCGTAGGCGGCCCAGCCGATCAGCGCGATCGTCCCGCCGCCGACGAGCAGGATCGCGGCCAGCGAAAGGCCCGCCGCGAGCGCGTAGAAGAGCCCGACCCCGAGCCGCGTGTGACCCTCGAACAGGCGCGCCGTCGAGCGGATGCCGACGATGGCGTCGTCGCGCGAGTCCTGCATCGCGTAGATCGTGTCGTAGCCGATGGTCCATGCGAACGCGGAAAAGTAGAGCAGCACAGGCGCGAGCGCGAGGCTGCCAAAAATTCCCGCCCAGCCCATCAGCGCGCCCCAGGAGAAGGCGAGACCGAGCACCGCCTGCGGCCAGGACGTGACGCGCTTCATCAGGGGATAGACCGCGACGATCCCGAGCGACGCGATCCCGAGCAGAATCGAGAACGCGTTGAACTGCAGGAGAACGGCGAGCCCCGCGAACGACAGCGCGACCATGAAGACCGCCGCCGCCAGGACGCCGACCCGGCCCGAGGCCAGCGGCCGGTTGCGGGTGCGCTCGACTCCGGCGTCGAGCTTGCGGTCGAGGATGTCGTTGTAGGCGCATCCCGCGCCCCGCATCACGATCGCGCCGACGAGGAACAGGACGAGATGCCAGAGGTTCGGCCCGCGGTGGAGGGCGAGGCCGGCGAGCGCCGCCCCCTGCCAGCAGGGCGCGAGCAGCAACTGCCAGCCGGCCGGCCGGTCGAGGCGGGCGAGCTGCACGAAGGGCAGCGCGAAATCCGGCGTGAGACGCAGGACGAGGCTCGCCGGCCTCGCGTCCGGCAGAACCGCGCTTTCCGGGGTCGCGCTCACAGCGGTCCGGCCGGCAGCGGCTGCGCCTGGGGTCCGGCGGCGGCGCCCTGCTGCGCCGCCTGCTCCTTCATCTTCTTGATCTGGGCGGCGACCTGGCAGGCCTTGGCGTTGAAGCCGGCGTTCTTGACGTGGCCCGCCTTCAGGTTGTTGATCGCCTCGTCGGGAAACGAGCACCAGTCCTTGTTCTTGGTCATATAGGCGATCAGCGCGTCTTCGGCGTGCAGGAGGCCCGCCGTCTTGGCGCAGAAGCCCGCCGGGTCCATCGGCTTGCCCTTGAACGCCTTGGCGTATTCGTTGACCCTCTGCATCTCGACGTTGCGCGCCTGCGCGAGCTTCTGCATGTCCTGCCCGCAATCGGCCAGGGCGGGCGCGCTGAACGCCGCGGCGAAGGCCAAGGCCAAGGCGACCCGTGTCCGCATCACGTCAAACAAACTCCATGGATTGGCAGGTCCGAAGCCGTGCTGCTCCGAACCGGCCCGAGAAGCCTCGAGATAAAGGCGAAAGCTTGGCCGTCGCCGCAATTTCTCTGCCGAGGCGTTGAATAGGCGTCGCGTCAAACCCAGCCTCGCGACGCATAGTCGATGCCGTATCGGCCCGGGGCGGCGGCGATCGCCGCCATGCCGGCGAGAACCGCGTCGGAACGCATGATGAGGCGGGTGGGAATGCGCCGGGCGAGCGCGTCGACCGGCGCCTTGGCCTCGAAGGCCGCCCGGAACGCGGCGTCGTCGAGAAAGTCGACCACCCGCGGCAAGACGCCGCCGGCGAGCGTCACGCCGCCGGTCGCCACGAACGTCACCGCCATGTCGCCCGCGAACCGCGCCACGATCCGCCAGTAGAGCCTCAGGCTCGCCGCCGCCTCGCCGTCGCGGTGGAGAACCGCCGCCGCCGTCACCTGCTGCGGCTCGAGCTTCGGATCGGACTCGCCTTTGGCCATCATCCGCGCCCGGTGGACGCGCGCGAGCCCCGCGCCCGAGATGACGCTCTCGCTGGTGATGCGGCCGTGCGCCCGCTCGAGATGCGGCCAGAGCGCGAATTCCTCGTCTGTCACCGGTCCGAAGTCGATGTGGCAGGCCTCCGACGAGACGGGCGTGAACCGGCCGTCGGCCTCGACCAGCGCCGCGATGCCGAGGCCGGTGCCGGGCCCGAGGATGACCTGGGGACCCTGCGCATCGAAGGCGTGCGGGCCGATGGGGCGCGTCCAGTCCGCCTGGATGGCCGGCAGCGACAGGGCCTGCGCCTCGAAATCGTTGAGCAGAAGGCCCTGCGACAGCCCGGCGCGGCGCGCCGTCTCCGGCCCGTCCATCACCCAGGGGGCGTTGGTGAGCTTGAGTTTTCGCCCGACGACGGGCCCCGCGCCGCAGACGATCATCGCATGCGGCCGCGCCCCGAGCGCCGGCGCCGCCGCCTCGATCGCCTCGGGGAGGCCCGGATAATCGTCGGTGATCAGATGGACGATCGGCTCGAGCGCCGCGCCGGGCTCGGGCGACAGAGCGAACCGGACGTTGGTGCCCCCGGTGTCGCAGACCAGCACAGGGAAGGGAAAGGCGAAGGCGCTCATGGCGCCCATAAACGCTTATCGACGGGGCTTCGGTCAAGCGGCGTGAGGCTGTTTATCCGCCCGCGATTGACAGTTCGGAACATATGCGGAACATTGAGTTTGTTTAGCATTGGGCCCATGCGCCATCCACAACGGATATGGCCCGGCGGCGTGTATGATTTCGGGTCTTGTGGCTAAACTGGACGGCTTCGAATCAGTCGCGAGTGAGATGCGATACACGTTCATGGAATTTTTCGCTGGCGGCGGGATGGCGCGCGCAGGGCTGGGCGCGGCTTGGCGTTGCCTTTTCGCGAACGACTTCAATGATATGAAGGTCTCGACGTACGAAGCCAACTGGGGCGCCGGCGATATCTGGAACGGCGACGTCGCGAAGCTGACTCTGGCGGACCTGCCGACTGAAACGGTTGATCTCGCCTGGGCTTCGTTTCCGTGCCAGGATCTTTCCCTCGCCGGCGAATACCGTGGCCTGGGGCGCGAGTTGGACAGGGCTTCAACGCGTTCCGGCACGTTTTGGCCCTTCTGGAAGCTGATGAAGGGTCTTGCTCAAAGCAGCCGGCCGCCGAGAGCGATCGTCCTGGAGAACGTGTATGGCTGCCTGACTTCCCATGGCGGAAGAGATTTTGCCGCCATTTCAGCCGCGCTGTCGGAATCGAATTATCGCTTTGGCGCAGTCGTTGTGAATGCGTCTCACTTTGTTCCCCAGTCTCGTCCGCGGGTTTTTTTTATCGCAATCGGCGGCAATGAGACGATTCCCGTCGATCTCGTCGCCGAGGAGCCTCAGCCGCAGTGGCATCCTCAGGCGCTTGTCGCCGCCTACGAAGGTTTGGATTCGAAGACGAAGAAAAATTGGCTTTGGTGGGCCATCCCGGAACCCGGTCGGAGAGAATTGGCTTTCGAGGATGTCCTCGAAGAAACGCCGGCCGGCGTGGCGTGGCACGCTCCGGAGCACACGAAGTACCTGCTCAGTCTCATGAGCCCGCTCCACAAAAAGAAAGTCGCGGACGCCATGAGCAGCGGCAGGCGAATTGTCGGCACGGTTTATCGCCGAACGCGCCCGGATGAAAATGGTCGAAAAGTCCAGCGGGCCGAGGTTCGCTTCGATCAAACGGCCGGGTGCCTTCGAACGCCCGCGGGCGGTTCGTCGCGGCAAACGCTGTTGATCGTGAAAGGCAAGACCATTCGCTCCCGACTGTTGTCGCCGCGGGAGGCGGCAAGATTGATGGGTCTCGACGACGATTATCGTCTGCCCGCGCGCTATAACGACGCCTACCATGTCTGCGGCGACGGCGTCTGCGTTCCCGTCGTGCGCCACTTGGCGCAAAAGGTTCTCGAGCCGGCGCTCGGACAAAAGAGCGGCAAGGCGCTGCTGGCGGCCGAGTGACGCATGGCGATCGATCTCGCGTTTCGCCGCAAAGCGGTTCGGCAATTGACCAACGAAATCGGTTGCTATGTGCTTTGCGACCTCGACCAGGCGCCGATTTACGTCGGGCAATCCGTGGACGGCATCAGGTCGCGGGTAAACCGGCATCTGACATCTGCAAGAAGCGATATCATCGCAAATCGGCAGGTCGATATCTGGGAGATCGCCTGGGTTTGGACGTATCCTGTGAAGAGCAAGGTGGAAATCAATCCGCTCGAAGAGGCTCTCTTTCACGAATTCCATCCCAAATCGGCGCTCATGAACGGCAAGATCCCGAAGCCCTCGGCGCGCCTGGTCGCGGTTCCCGCTCCGTCGCAAAAGATCCAGGTCATGGCGGACGACGAAATCCGGGAAAAGAAGGACCCCGCCCTTCGACTCCCGCGGCAGGCCGAGCAATACAGTCAAATCGTCGGCCATTTCCTGGCCGTCAAGAACTCGAAGGAGATCGCCTTGGCGATCAGGGCGCACTTTCAAAGGCTCCAGAAATATCACAGGGAGCTGTTGCGGCTCGCCGAGGATATCGAGGGAGACTCCGGCGACGAATAAGATGGTCGGCGGTGCGGCGAGCAAAAGCGCCATGACCTACGACCGTTCCGCCGTGATGCGGGCGGTGAAGTCGCGAGACACGGCGCCGGAACGGGCGGTGCGGGCCGTGCTGCGCACGATCGCGCCCGGCTACCGGCTCCATCGCGCCGACCTGCCCGGCAAGCCGGACGTCGCCTACGGCCGGCGAAAGCTCGCGATCTTCGTCCACGGCTGCTTCTGGCACGGGCACGGCTGCGCCCGCGGCGCGCGCATGCCGAAGACCAACGCCGGCTACTGGCGCGCCAAGATCGCCCGCAACAAGGCCCGCGACGAGCGGACTCTCGCCGCGCTCGACGCGATGGGCTGGCGCGCGCTCGTGGTCTACGAATGCGAGCTGAAGGATTCGGCGGGGCTGAAGGAACGGCTCGAGCAGGCGCTGCATCCGGAGGGGCGGCGTCTCGCCGCCCCGGGAGCGCGAGACGCGCTCCCTCCGCGCTAAGCCCCATACGCCCTCAGAAAAACGTCCACCGCGGCCACGACCGCCGCCTCGATCTCCTCCGGCGCCACCCGGTCGACGACGCCGAACAGGATGCGTTTGTAGACCGTGCTCTGGCACAGGTCGATGAACTGCCAAGCGGCGCGTTGCGGATCGGGAACCCGCAGGGCGCCGGCCTTCTCCAGAGCGACCAGTTCGCCTGCGAGGCGCGTCGCGCCCAGGAGGGGCCCCGATTCGTAAAAGGCGCGGCCGATCTTGGGAAACTTCTCCACCGCCGCGACTACGACGCGGGCGAGCGCCAGCACGCTCGGCTCGGTCATCCGGCCGATCAGGCGGATGCCGAAATCGGTCAGCATGGCGCGGACGTCGCCCTCGCGCCGGAACGCGCACACGCGCTCCGCTGCCTGGGCGAACTCCCCGCGGATGATCGCGTCGAACAGATCGTCCTTGGAGCTGAAATAGGCATAGAGCGTGCCCTTGGAGACGCCGGCCGAGCGCGCGATGTCGTTCATGCTCGCCCCGTCGAACCCGGCGGCGAGGAACGCCGAGCGCGCCCCGTCCATGATCTGACGGCGCTTGGCGCCGCCGTCAGGGCGGTGGCCGGCGTCCTGTTCGAGAATGTCCGCGTCCATGCCTCGAGGCGATCCCCGTCCGTCTTATCTCAGACCGAACCGTTCGGTTCGATTTCTGTTGCCTTAGACCGCGCTTTGGGCTACGTCAACAGAAAATGACCGAACCGTTCGGTTCAGCCGCTTTTCAGAGGTAGAGGTCCATGGCCGACAGTCCCGATTCCGCGATCACGTCGCGCGCCGTGACGGCTCCGCCTGCTCCGAGCGTTCCCGCGGTCGCCCCGACAGCGAGAATTCCGGCGGCGCCGGCGCCCGGCGGCGCCGCGGTCGAGACCGCCGCGCCGAAGCCGAAGAGCGGGCTGCGCCGGTTCGTCCTTCCGCTCGTCCTCATCGCGGTCGCCGGCTATGGCGCGAGGTTTGCTTACGACTATTTCGTCGAGGGGCGGTTCCTGGTCTCGACCGACGACGCCTATGTCGGCGCCAACACCGCCATCGTCGCGGCCAAGGCGGCGGGTCACCTGCTCGAGGTCCCGGTCGTCGACAACCAGACCGTGCGTCAGGGCGACCTGCTCGCCCAGATCGACGACGGCGACTACAAGATCGCGGTCGACGCCGCGCAGGCGAAGGTCGACACGCAGGACGCGACCATCGCCCGCTTCGGCC
>CAIZGR010000629.1 GCA_903932535.1 uncultured Hyphomicrobiales bacterium
CTGACGAAGACGGAGTTCCGCGAGGCGATCCGCCTCCTGCGGGCGGGCCAGGGCGCGACGTTCGTGGGCGACGGAGGACGCCGATCGAAATCGAAGACGTAACCGAGCCGGACATCAGAGAGGAGGCGCGACGTGAAATACTCGATCTGGTACATGCGTCCCGATTGGTTCCGGAAAGGGATCTCCGGCGCCCGGCCGGACCCGAAGAACCTCGAGGCGACCCACGTCCACCTCAAGGACGTGCACGAGTTCGCCGAAACCAACCCGCTCGAAGCGATCTACCGCGCCATGCAGGGCGAGGTCTGGTCGCCCATGGGCGAGGCGCGCGGCCTGATCCGGTCGAAGGGCCTCGAGCACACGTCGATGAGCGTCGGCGACATCATCGTCCCCGAGGACAGCGGACAGGTCTTCATCGTCGCGTCCTTCGGCTTCGAGGAGGTCACCGCGCCGCGGACCGTCGCGGAAGCGTTCGCTGCACGGAGGCCGGAAGCGGCCAGATGACCCAATCCGACTGGAATTGATCGGGAACGGGACGTCGGCGTCTGCCACCTCCCGCCCACGTCGGGCGCTTCAACCGTCACCCGTGCACAGGCCCTGCGCGAGCCGCAGACCGATGGGCCGCACGCCTCAAACCGTCTGCCGTCGAAAGCGTGAGCGTCAGCGCGGTCCGGCCGCCCCCCAGGCGACCGGACGACGCGGGCGATCCTGCCCTGCGAGCGGAGATGACAATGGGATCGACAATCACGGTCGGCAAGCACGCCGCGGCGTTTCGCGCCGCCGACGGGCTCGTCTATTTCGCCCTCTACGAAAAGACGTACGAGAGCAACGTGTCGCCGAAGACGCCGCGCTGGAGTTGCATCCATTTCGGCACGCTCGACTCTGCCATCCAGCGCATCTTCGACTTCGGCGGCTCTTGCGAAGGCGGAATGCTCTGCGGGCCGGCCAGGCGGCAGATCCTGCCGGAGAACTACATCGGCCACTGGCTCAGGCTCATGAAGGCGCCCCACGCGATGCCGGATCGCCGCGTCACACTGAGGACAGGCGACGGATTCGCCAACGCCTTCTCGAGCGAGACATGCGCCCGGGGCGCAGACGTCTTCAATCAGGCCGGCTTCGGCTTCATCGCCGACGAGGTCGCGCAGGGAAAAACGGTTTCGCCCGATCTCCACGCCTACGCCAAACCCCTGGCGCGGCTCTGGGCGGACAAGATCGTGCACCCGTGGCGGATCATCGAGGACGGTCCCTGCCTGGACTGCACGACCGCTCCCAGTCTCGGATACAACCCAACGCCTGCGAGAGCGTTCACCGTGCGCCAGCTTGAAGCGTACAGGGCGGACGAGAACAATATCCTCATGCGCGACGCCGACGGCAGCTGGCGGATCGCCGGCTGGGCCTATTGGATCGTGGGCGACTACGTGAGGAGCCTCGGCGCCGAGGAGCAGACTCTTCCTGGCTCATACCGCACACGGATCGAAGCGTTCCGCGCCTCGCTCGAAGCCGCGCCCCCGCTGCCGGTGGGGACGACGGTGACGATCAAGCCCGGCGAGTGGACGTGGCGGTGCAGCGACGACTTCAGGGCGCTGATGGCCGGATCGGACCCCTTCACCCTGCCGGCGTCGGTCGCGATCGACAACTGCATCGCCTTTGCGAAGCCTGATCGGGTGACCTGGAGCCTGCCGGGCGAGCAGGCCCTGATTGCCGCGGAATAGGGCCGCGTGTCGGGGGCGGGCGTGCTCGCTTTCGCTGAAGCCGAGAGCCGCTGAAGGGAGAAAAGCAAATCGGTCTATGACCAGTGGAGGTCCTACCCGGACGCAACCTGGCGGTTCCGGTCCATCCGCAATCGGAAAACGAAGCCTACGCGCCGAGCCTGACACGCTCGA
>CAIZGR010000630.1 GCA_903932535.1 uncultured Hyphomicrobiales bacterium
ACACTCCAAAACTCAACGGGTCAATCGCGGCCGGCGGCTATGAAGCCGCGGCGCAAACCTATCCAGGGGTCGTCATGACCGTCATGAACATTTCCAAGTACCGCTCGTACCAGCCGATCGTCCTCTCCGATCGCCAGTGGCCCTCTCGGGTGATCGATCGCGCGCCGATCTGGTGCTCGGTGGACCTGCGCGACGGCAACCAGGCGCTGATCGAGCCGATGGGCGTCGAGCGCAAGAACCGCATGTTCCGCCTGCTCGTCGAAATGGGCTTCAAGGAGATCGAGGTCGCCTTTCCCTCGGCGTCGCAGACCGACTTCGACTTCGTCCGCTCGATCATCGAGGGTGGCGCGATCCCCGAGGGCGTCGCGATCCAGGTGTTGACCCAGTGCCGGCCGGAGCTGATCGAGCGCACCTACGAAGCCGTGAAAGGGGCGAAGAAGGCCATCGTCCACTTCTACAACTCGACCTCGACCCTGCAGCGCGAGGTCGTCTTCCGCACCGACCGGAAGGGCGTGACCGAGATCGCCGTCGCCGCCGCCGCGCAGGTGAAGGCGCTGGCCGCGGCCGATCCGGAGACGGAATTCCAGTTCGAGTATTCGCCCGAGAGCTTCACCGGAACCGAGATCGAGTTCGCCCTCGAGATCTGCGAGGCCGTCAAGGACGTCATCCGGCCGACCCCTGAGAACAAGCTGATCCTCAACCTGCCCGCGACCGTCGAGATGGCGACGCCGAACACCTACGCCGACCAGTTCGAGTGGTTTGGCCGCCACATTTCGGACCGCGACAGCGTCCTCCTCTCCGTCCACCCGCACAACGACCGCGGCACGGCGGTCGCGGCGGCGGAACTGGCGCTGATGGCCGGCGCCGACCGCGTGGAAGGGACGCTGTTCGGCAACGGCGAGCGCACCGGCAACGTCGACATCGTCACAATGGCGCTGAACCTGTTCACTCAGGGGGTCGATCCGCGGCTCGACCTGCGCGACGTGAACAAAGTCAAGGAGATCGCCGAGTACTGCACCCAGCTGCCGGTGCACCAGCGCCACCCTTACGTGGGCGAACTCGTCTACACCGCCTTCTCCGGCTCGCATCAGGACGCGATCAAGAAGGGTTTCGAGGCGCAGGCGAAGCGCAACGATCCGCTGTTCCTCGTGCCCTACCTGCCGATCGACCCGAAGGACGTCGGGCGCGACTACGAGGCGGTCATCCGCATCAACAGCCAGTCGGGCAAGGGCGGCATGGCCTATATCCTGAAGGCGGACTACGGGCTCGACCTGCCGCGCACGCTCCAGGTCGAGTTCTCCAGGATCGCCCAGGAACTGATGGACGCCGAGGGCAAGGAGCTGACCTCGCCCGAATTGTGGGCGCTGTTCCGCGAGTCCTTCCTGCTCGACGAGGCGCCGATGACGCTGGTCAAGCAGCAGACGGTCCCCACCAGCCCCGACAACCGCGAGCTGTCGGCGACCCTGCGCAAGGCCGACGGGACGACCGTGACCATCGACGGCGAGGGCAACGGCCCGATCGACGCCTTCGTCGACGCGCTGAAGAAGGCGTTCGGGGTGGAATTCTCGTTCGTCGACTATTCGGAGCACGCCGTCGGCCGAGGCGCCAACGCGACCGCCGCGAGCTATGTCGAGATCCACGACGCCGACGATCGCCCGTTGCACGGCGTCGGCATGGACCCGAACATCGTGATGGCCTCGCTCAAGGCGACTCTCAGCGCCGTGCTCCGGCTGATGCGACGCGAGGGGAAAATCTGAGGGCGGCGTCTCGCGCGCCGGGACGGCAAGACGCCGCCCCGGCTTGCAGACGCGGTCGGCGACCCGAGGGATTCCCTCATTTTGGCGGATCTCGCATAGGGCGTCGAAGGGGAGCAGGCGTCTTCCCATTGTGATCGGTCCGGGAGGCATGTAGCCGTCCCAGCCGCCGAGCCGGCCGGCACCCAGGACAGGCCCGCGAGCGAGCCCTTGGGGTGTGGGTTATGGAGCTCGAGTTCCCGTCTTGCCTTCGCGCTTCGCGGTCAGGATTTCGACCAGCGGTTCGACGGCCCTGATCCAGCGTCTGCTTTTCTTGGTCGCGATCGGACCGGGAACCCTGCGCTGCCGCGCCTTGCGCCCGCGGGGTTTCGCCTTCCTGCGGCTGTGGACGCTGGCGTCCGCCAGTCCGAGGATGCCGCCGGCGTGCCCGGCTTGCCGCGGGTCGCCGTCGCCCCGGAGAGAATCCGAAATTTGCGGTCTTGGCCAGGAAAAGATGTGTGCACGCTTCTGGTCGGCGACCATGGCTCCCGCCCTCGGCTTCGGCTACAGCGAGCGGCGACGAGGCTCAGCCGCGATCCCGCATCAGCCGCGACTTGTCTCGGTTCCAGTCGCGCGCCTTCTCGGTTTCGCGCTTGTCGTGCAGTTTCTTGCCGCGCCCGAGCGCGATGGCGATCTTGGCGCGGCCCTTGTCGTTGAAATAGATGCGCAGCGGCACGATCGTCATGCCCTCGCGCTCGACGCCCTTGGCGAGCTTGACGATCTCTTTGGCGTGCAGCAGGAGCTTGCGCGGCCGTTTCGGTTCGTGGTTGAAACGGTTGGCCTGTAGGTATTCTGGAATGTTGGCGTTGTAGAGGATCACCTCGCCGTTTCGGTTTACCGAGGCGTAGCTTTCCGCCACCGTCGCCTTGCCTGTGCGCAGCGACTTCACCTCGGGGCCGGTCAGCATGATGCCGGCCTCGTAGGTCTCGCCGAGCTCGTAGTCGAACCGGGCGCGACGATTGTCTGCGACAACCTTGAAATTCGGCTTTTCTTTTTCGGCCATGTCAATTCGCGTTCGTGTGCGGCGTTCGGAGCGCCGCGCCGCGGGTCAGGCGTTCAGCAGCCCGGCGTGGACCAAGGCGCGGCGGATGACGAGCTCCGTCGCCTCCTTCACTGGGACAAGCGGCAGGCGGGTCTCGTTGCGCGCGCGGCCGAGCAGGCTCAACGCGTATTTCGTGCCGTTGACCCCCGGCTCGACGAAGATCGCGGCGTGGAGCGGCGCGAGCCGGTCCTGGAGCTTGAGGGCGTAATCCCAGTCGCCTTTGAACACCGCCTCCATCTGCTCCGAGCAGAGTTCCGGGGCGACGTTGGCCGTCACCGAGATGCAGCCGTGCCCTCCCGCCGCCATGGCCGACAGCGCCGTCATATCTTCGCCGGAAAGCTGAATGAAGTCGGGTCCGATCGCGTAGCGCTGGCGCGACACCCGGCCGACGTCGCCGGTCGCGTCCTTGACGCCGACGATGTTGGGCAGGTCCGCGAGCCGCTTCATCGTTTCGACCGACATGTCGACCACGCTGCGGGGAGGGATGTTGTAGATGACGATCGGGATGCCGACGGAGTCGTTGATCGCCTTGAAATGCAGGTAGAGGCCTTCCTGCGTCGGCTTGTTGTAATAGGGCGTCACGATCAGGACGGCGTCCGCGCCCGCGCGCTCGGCGTGCCTCGCCAGCGCCACCGCCTCGGCCGTGTTGTTGGAGCCGGCCCCGGCGATCACCGGCACGCGCCCGCGCGCTTCGTCGATGCAGATGTCGATGACGCGGCGGTGTTCCTCGTGGGTGAGGGTGGGGCTCTCGCCGGTTGTGCCGCAGGGCACGAGCCCGTGCGATCCCGACGCGATCTGCCAGTCGATCAGGGCGCGGAACGTCTGCTCGTCCACCGCCCCTTCCTTGAAGGGCGTGACAAGCGCGGGAATCGATCCGTGGAACTTGGCCCGTTCTCTCATGTCATTTTGTCCGTGGGTCTCTCGGCAGACCAGCGCGGATACGCCGGCCGCGTCGGGACACATAGACCCGGCGGGCCGCGCGCGAAAGGGGGAAGCGGCGCCGGGAATACGGTTAACCCTTCATCAGCAAAGTCGTTCCATCCTCGCCGAAGAGGATCGAGCGCATGAGGATCAGGCCAGCCGCGGTTTTCGCCGCCGTTTCCGTCGCCGCCGTCATCGTCGTGGCGTCCCTTCACCGGGACGGGGAGCGCGAGCGGGCGGCTCCGCATTCCGAGGCGGAAGCGCCCGGACAGGAGTTTGCGACGCTGCTGAGGCGAGGCCTCGGGCGGCCCGATCCGGCCGAGGCCGCCCGAATCGGAGCCTCGGTCGGGACGATCGCCGAAAAGGCCGAGACCGCCGTCGAGACCCTGGCGCAGGAGGGCGCCGCCCTCGTTCGGCGCGCCATCGCG
>CAIZGR010000631.1 GCA_903932535.1 uncultured Hyphomicrobiales bacterium
CGCCAGGCTTCTGCGCTCGCTCGCGCGGGTCAAACTGCTCATCCTCGACGATTGGGGGCCCGAAGCGCTCACCCCCGAACAGGCGCGCGACCTGCTCGAAATCGTCGAGGATCGCTACGACAAGGGCTCGATCATCATCACCAGCCAGGTTCCCGTGGACCGCTGGCATGACCTGATCGGGGTCCCAACCCTCGCCGACGCCATCCTCGACCGCGTCATTCACAACGCCTACCGCATCGAACTGGCCGGCGAGAGCTTGCGCAAGCGGCCGCCGTCATCCTGAAACCGACATGCGCGCGGAGGGCGGCTCGCGGCGCCCTCGGCGCGAAGGCCGTGGATAACGGCGGGCTCCGCTACGGCGCAATGGAAAGCGCGCTCCGCCCGCCGTTACCCACCGCCACTCCACCTTTTGCGGTGACCTAAATCCAGACCCGCTTGACCAACGCGTCCGGCCAAAACATCATCGCATAGATCCGCGGAAGCAGACGCCAGGTGGCCGACATCAAATCGGAACCCCGGCCGGCTTCAAATCGGAATCGGTGGCCGGCTTCCGATTGGAATGCGTGGCCGGCTTCGTCGGAATCCGCAGAGTGCTGTTCCCGGCCTCGCCGAACGCGCTCCCCGATACATCCGGACGGCAAAGTTTTCGTCGGGCCTCTTCGATCGCCTGTTCGTGTATCACGATTTCGGGGATGACCAACTCCGGAGCGAAGTGCTCTCGGCGCTGCTGCCGGCATCAAGGCTTGAAACATTGCGACGCCGAGACGTGTCGCACGCACGCAATCTCGTTCTGGCCCTCAAGGACGGCCGACGTGTTTCGATCCTGCTCGATCAGGGTTTTGGAGCCTGGACATGCGATGCGATACGCCATGACTTCTCGGCAGCGGCGCCAAAGCAAGCTCGAGAATTGGAGGAACGAGACTTTGCAGTGAGGATTTCTGAGCCAAACGGATCGCCGATTGTCGTTGAGATGAGCACGTGAAATTTCTGTCGGTGACGACAGCCAGATTGAGCGACCTCAACCGGAACAGACGCGTCTCAGCTCTGCCGTTGCCGGTCGGGCGGTGGGGGCGGTGAGCGGCACAAAACACGCGAGCGCCACAAACCGGTGCTCCTGGTCGTCTTGAACTCACTGCCGTCTGAGCCAGTCTATATCCTGTGGCTGATCTGCCTTGTAGGAAATTAGTACATCCCATCTTCGGTCCGTGCGGTCCAGGCGCGCATAGGCTCGACCGGTGTTGTTCTGTCCGTCGGAGATATGCCGTTCGATCCAAGGGGACGCGCCTTGGACGGATTTCCACGCGCCGGGGATCTCGCGCGTCGAGCGGTCGAGTTGCGAAAGCGCCTGATAAGCGCCCTGCCGAGAAGAGTATCCGAACAGCACGATGTCTCGCGAGTCGCGCAACAGTTTTATACGGGGCAGAAGAACTTCAAGTACGACGTCAAATTCGTCGGAGACCACCCGGTCGCTCCGCCTGGCCGGTGTTGCGCTGCCGCGCAGGGCCGCACGCTCTGCCTCGAGTTCGATGACGCGTCGCTGCGCTTGCCTCGCGTGCACTTCTGCGACTTCACGCAGTTGGCGCTCCGCCTCCGCCTCGGTGCGGCTCTGTGCGGCGGCTTCGCCCAGCGAAGCCGCCTCGTCGCGTTCCATCCCGAGGCGCGACAAGGCGGCCTTGGCCTCGGCGTTCCTTTCCAGGGCGCGCTCGAGTTCGGCCGCAAGCAACCGTTCTCGGAGACCACGCTCATCACGCCATGCAGGCGGCCCGCCGAGCACCGTAGCGATCTTTGCCTGCACGTCTTCCGTTGGGTCGGCGGTCAGGCGGAGAAACCAGTCCGCATCGAAGCCTGGTATGTCCTCACCGACGTATCGACCGAGCCTCGCAACCGACAGCCCGCAGCTCTTCAGCTTACTCGCCGCCAGTTCCGCCTCGGCCACAGACCCGCGCAACATCACGTAGTGACCATCGGTCGTCCCTCGCAGGGCATAGCGCGTCGTCGGTTCCGTCGGTTCCGACACCCCGCACAACGCAGGCGGAATCCCCGGTTCCCCAACGTCGATAATGCTGTTGGCGACGGGGTAAGCGAGCCCGCGCCAAATGGCGCCCGGACGGCCATCGGGCAACACGACGATGCGACATTCTCGCTCGTCGAGGAACTCCACTCCATCGTTGACCGTAACGCGCATGTCGTTAGGTTAACGCCTATCTTTTCTTGGCGCCATTCGGAAAGCCGCCTTGTACGGCTGGAAAAGATTGCGGGGTTGGTTGGAGATGAATTTGTTTCATGCGATCGCGCCCGTCATTTCACACTGGGCGACGATCGCGGTTGTCGTTTCGTTCTTGGCGGCCTGGGCAGCCATTTCCGCTTACCTTCTGCTTCGGGCCACAGGGAAGCTGAAGAGCGCGCTGGAAGCGGCCACGAGGGCGATATCAGAGGCGGCGAGTCCGATCGAGTTTCGGAATCGCTATGAGGACATCAGGGCTCGGCTACTCGCGATACCCACTCTCAGGGCGCGCTGGCGCGATTTTGCCGACTCCCTCGTCGTGCCGAGGGATCGCGGCAGGCCGCTGCAATCAACGTCGCCTCCTGACCAGTGGTTCAACCTTGGGCTCCTCGGCTCGAAGGAAATCGGCCTCAACACTCGCTACCACGCGGCTCTGCCCAACCTGCTGGTCGGCGCGGGTCTGTTGTTCACGTTCTTCGGGTTGGCGGTCGCTCTGAGTAGCGCCAGCGGGATCGTGGATGGGAATTCGGGCGCGCGGAATGACGCTCTGCGGCAACTCCTCGACACCGCGTCCTTCAAGTTCATCACGTCGCTCGCCGGTCTCTTTCTGTCGATCGTCTACACGGTCTTTTACAAATCGCAACTGCGATCTGTCGAGCAGTCGATCGAGTTGTTCGTCGACGCCATCGAGGAGCGCGTTCCGCCGGTCACGGCCGTGTCCTTGCAGCAGGAGTCGAACGCGCTGCTTGAGCGGCAGCTGACGTTCGCCGAGTCGCTCGCGAACGATCTGTCCCTGGCCATGCAACAGGCCTTCGATCAGGCCTTCGACCAGCGTCTCGGCGAGCATATCAAGCCGTTGCGGGAGGCGATGGAGACGCTTGCAAGTCGGATCTCCGGAGGCAACGAGGACGCGATCAAGACGATGCTCGATTCCTTCGTGTCTCGCCTGCAGGGAGGCGCCGGCGACCGAATGCAGGATGTCGCAGAAAATCTGGCGGATCTCGGGAAGAGCCTCGGGAGCTTGCAGACGGGCCTTGGCGAAGCGGCTGCACGCATGGCGGACTCGGCCGACACGATGGCGCGGCGCATGGGCGAGGGCGCCGAAGCTGCTTTGACTCGCATCACCGATCAGATGGGCGGCCTCGCCGAATCCTTGCGCGCGGTCGCCGAGCAGACCCGCGGCGCCGGCGCGGAAGCCGGGAAGGAGCTCGCGCAGCAATTGGGCGCAGCCGCGTCCGACTTCCAGGCCGCGTCGCGCGAAATCGCCGCCGGTCTCGAGCGGGCCGCGAAAGGGCTCGAAGCGAAGATGGGCGAGCAGGCGCAGGCGAGCGCCGAGCGACTCAACAGACAGTTGGAGGCCATGGTCGCCGAGTTGCAGCGGCTCGCGGAGGCGAGCCGCGCAACCGGAACGGAATCCCTGCGCGCGCTCTCCGACAAGGTGGGCGCCTCGGCGGACGCCTTCGAGGCGATGGCCGGGCGCATTTCCAATCTCCTCGACGAGGCGGCCGCCAAGACCGGCGGCGCGTTTGGAAAGAGCGCCGAGGATGCGGTGCAGCGAATCGCATCGGCCACGGAAGGCATGCGCTCCGAGCTCGCGGCCCTCATCGCTGACCTCCGCGCCTCAGCCACGGCCGTAGGCGAGACTCTCCGCAGCGGGGGCAAGGAGGGCGCGGACCTTATCAAAGGGACGCTGGGCGAAGCCGGCTCCGCCATGGGCGCCTCCCTTGCGCAGGCTGCCGGCGCGCTCGCCTCGGCGGGCGAGCAGGCAGGAGGTTCCCTCCGACGCGGCGGCGAAGAAGCCGCTACCCGCCTGACCGAAGCGGGCGGCGCGTTCGGTGGCCGCGCCCAGAACCTCGGGGCGCAGGTTGACGCTCTGACCCGCACGACGGAAAGCGTCGTCCTACGCCTCAGTGAACTCAACGCCGCCACGCGCGACGCGGCTGCGCCGCTCGCAAATGTTTCAGGCGATCTGAGAACTGCGAGTACCGCCCTGCGAGAGACCGTAAAGCCGCTGACCACATCGGCGGAAGCGTTGGGTCGGGCGATCGAGCAATTGTCCGGCTCCATGCAGCGCCTTGAAGCGACCCAGCTAAAGGCTGGCCAGTTGGCGGATGGCGTCCGCGGTGCAGCCGAGCGCTTCTCGGGGGTCGACCGCGACCTCGCCGCTGTGCTCTCGGAGTTGCAGAACGGTTTGAAAGGCTTCGCGCAGGAAGTGTCGCGCTGCGTCAAGGAGACCGACGGGCAACTCGCGCGCGCCGTCAGCCAGCTGCAGGGTCTGCTCAGCGATCTGCAGAGCACGATCGAGGATATGGGTCCGCTGAAGCCGCAGCCAACGGGTGCGAGGAGATAGCGGGATGGCTGCGCCTGAAACTCAGGACGAAGACGGCGAAGGCTATTTCGCCTCGATCAGCGACCTCATGGTCGGCATTCTGTTCGTGTTCCTGCTGATGCTGACGGTCTTCGCGCTGAATTTCAAGGACGAGGAGCACGTCGCGAGGGAGAAGTACGATAAGGCGGTGGCCGACCTGGATGCGACGCGCAAAGCTGCGGCCGAAGCCGAGCAGCGCGCAGAGCAGAAGGAACGCGAGGCCGATCGCGAAAAGCTGGCCGCCGAAGGCGAACGTCGCAAGAACGCGGATTTGCGGACCTTGCTGCACAAAGCGGTCGATCAGATGAAGCAGGATATCGAGGACCGACAGAACGCGCGTCGTCGCCTTCTGGAGAGCCTTGGGCAGACCTTGAAGGACAAGGGTGTGCCGGTGATCCTCGACGCCGACTCCGGGGTGCTCCGATTGCCGGAGAGCCTGTTGTTCGAAATTGGTCAACCGACGCTCGGCGGAGGGCCGAACGCTCCGCTTGCGAAACGGCAAGACGCACAAGGCGCATTGAATAAAGTCTCCGAGGCGCTGGCGTACGTACTCCCCTGTTATGTCGCCAACGCTGAGAAGAAGCCGCACTGTGAGGCGCGCGATCGGGCGACGCTCGAAGGAGTGCTGATCGAAGGGCATTCCGACAGCCAGCCTTATCGCGAGGCCGGCCGCGTGGTGAGCAAGGAGGAGTCCCAGGATCGCAACGACCATCTGTCGGTGGAGAGAGCGTTGACGGTTTTCAAGGCAATGCAGCAGCGCAAGTCGCTCGACGAGATCACGAACGCGAATGGAAAACGGTTGCTGGCGGTCTCGGCCTATGGCGACCGCCGCCCAGTCGCCGAGGGCAAAACTGAAGAGGATTACCAGAAGAACCGACGCATCGACCTGCGTTTCTTACTGTCGACCAGAACGTCCGAAGACCTTCAGAGGTTGATCGATGAGATCACGGCGCTGGGGGACGCGCCGTGACTCAGGTTGCTGCCGGCGAGAGCGAATCCAGGAAGGCGCTCGCAAGCCTGCGGGCTGCGATCAAGCTGACCGGTGAAGCGCGAGGGCTACCCGAATCGTCTGCGTTGGTGAGGGTGATCGAGCGATTGGGGGCTGTTCCACCGGTGCGCCCGCCGGACGCTTCGGTCCTGGATCGCGCGCGTCGAAATCTCATCGCCGCCGCTGGCTCTTCGGGAGGCCTCGCCGCAGCTCAGCGGCGCGATCTCAAATTTGCGCCTTGGCTACTTTGGACAGGATCGGACGGGATCGAGGGCCTTCCGGAAATGTTCGACATCCTCTTTCAGGAAGCCAAGCGCCTCGGATCCGTTCGCCGCAGTCTCATCGAGTCCTGGATTGCGAAGTGCGACGCGAGCCACCCGACCGTCGAGACCTGCGGAAGTCTCTTAGAGCTTCTGCTTGGCGAGTCGGACGACGCTCGAATCGAAGTGTGGCGAGGAGCGCAAGCCCGCTTCCAATTTTTCCGAGTCCAGTCCGGTCCGGGACGCGTGGCCAGCGCAATCCTGAACGGGACCGAGCCGGTCGCGGAGATCCTGAAGGCGGCCGGACTCGATGAGCCACTTCGTGCGGCGAGTGGTTATGCGCGACTCGTGAACTCCCAACTCCTGAAGGAACTCCCGCCCCCGCTTGCAAGCAGCCGGGGCGAAACTGTGTTCGAGCGTTCACGAGCCTTCGCCGTCATCGGTCCCGCGCTGCGCTTCGAGGAGCCCGAGGCGCGCGGCGCCCTCGCCAATTCGCTGTTGACCCCATGGGCGCCCGGGAGCCGACTCTCGGCGAATGACGGCGTCCGCGTGCAGGTCCAGAGCTTTCTCCTCGCGCGCCTCGGCGACCCTCGGACCCGGCGGGCGAACTGGCTGCACGTCGAGGAAGGCAAGATCGGCGTGATGCGCCGATGGCTTTCGCGGGCGAGCCTGAAGGCCTTCTTCGATGTTGTCGCCAACCATGCGGATGAGAACTTCGAGTATCGGCGGGCCTTCTGGACCGCGTACCTGGAAGCCGAGGCGATAGACGATTCCTGGCTTGCGCTCGGCGCCAATGTTCATGCCGAAGCGAAGGGCATCAGAGAACTACACGGGAGCTTCGCGAGGCTGCGAGGCGCCTCGAGTAACCAGTCCGTGTTGCTGATCAAAGTCGGGCCGGTGATTTTTTCCGAGTGGAGCCACAGCGGCAGCCTGCGAGCTTGGCCCGAGGACTGGAAAAATGCGCCGCGTATTGGGTTGCCCGAATATCCGAGGCTCGATCTGACAGGCAAATGCCTGCCGTTCCCGAACGGCCCTGAGGGCGCCCAACAAGGCAAGGGCTTGTGGCACGCAGGGAGCGAGAACGGCCGCTGGCAGTCGATCGCAGCAGATTTCATCGCCGGCCGATGCGGGGTTCGGCTGACCCAGCGGCACTGGATGCCCAAATGACACTTGGTTTCGACCTTCACCCCGACGTGCTCGTCTCCGAGATCCGGCTCGTCGGCCCCGGCGGCTCTGTTCCCTTCGATCGATGGGCGCTCGATGCTCCCGAGAGCCTGCTTCCCGGCGTGGAGTTGGCGCAGCGGTTGATCGCGTCCGAGAGCGCGGTCGCCGCCGATGACGCGTTGCTGATCAATTCCGCGACGATCGCCGGCCTCACGGCGGCGGAGGCTGCCCGCCTCGGTTTGCCGCCGACGGCCGAGGTCGTTGCCAGCCTAACCGCCTCCGGCCTCATGACGCAGCCGAACTATCGGCTGTCGCTCGAATGGACTCGTCCCAACGGGCAGCCGATAGTCGGAGCCGAGCGGACCGGAGCTTGGCTTAGGTTCGGCGGACAGCTGCGCCGGCTTCCGGACGTTCTCTACGCGATCGCCGAAGCCGTGGAGGCGGTCAACGGAGCTGGACAGCGGGTTGAGGACAAGCTCGTCGCGCTCGCAGCGCTGCGCGAGGCCCTCCCAGCTGGCGCCGAGCAAGGCCTGGCGCAGGCGTCCGGGCTCGTCGGTAGCATCAACATCGCAATCGCCGATTCCTTTTCGCTCGACCTGCGCGGGGACGACGATCGTCTCGCGCCGGTGCTGCACGGCGGAGGCGGGAACCCGGAGGCGCCGCTGCTCGCGCAGGCGCAACAGGAGGCCTTCGAGAGGAGCTTCAACTCGGCTTCGACGGCCCGACCGGTCTATGCCCTGAGCGGGCAATGGTACGTCGTGCCACAGCCGCTCCTGCGGCGCGCGCTCGCCACCGTCCGACGAATCAACGGCGCCTCGGCTGCGACGCGGCGCTCCTTTCTTTCAAACCCGAGAGCCTTCCTTCGCGAGGAGATCGGCGAGGACGCCGAAGCCGTCGTGCTCGACAGCGTGTTTCGCGAGACGCAAGCCTACGCCGATCGCGTGCTCGGGCTCGGACTCTGGAAGCCACGCGTCGTCCCCTGGCTTCCTTTGCCGGCGACGGACTGGCTCGGCTCCAGCCCCCAGGAACCGAAGCCGCCACCGAAGCCTCCCGGCCTCATGGTGGGCGACCGCCATGTGCCGCTAAATCCCGAACAGGCCCGGGACCTGGCGAGATCTGTCGAGAGAGCCATTGCGACTGGCCAGCAAGGTGTGGAAGCGGATGCGCCAGACGGACCGGTCAGCGTCCCAGCGACGCACGAGACGCTTGCGGCCTTGGCGAAACTCGAGGCCGCGCGGCAGCCCCGCGATAAACCCGAGTATGAATCGCTGATTATCGGGACCAACGAAGCGACGATCGACGTCGAGGAAGGAGTTCATCTCCCTCGTGATGCGCCGGCAACCGGACCGCCATCTACGCTCGCGACGAAGCTCAAACTTCACCAGGAGGAAGGACTCCGCTGGCTGCAGAAAGCGTGGACAAGCGGCCTGCCGGGCGTGCTCCTGGCCGACGACATGGGGCTCGGAAAGACCCTGCAGGGCCTAGCCTTCCTCGCTTGGCTGAAGGAGGGCATGCGGTCGGGCGAACTTCGCCGGGCTCCGTTGCTCGTCGTCGCGCCGACGGGCCTCCTGATGAATTGGCGTGCCGAGCACGACAAACACTTGACCGGCGACGGACTCGGCCGCTGCACCGAGGCTTTCGGGCGTGGGCTGGCGGCGCTCAAGCGCCGAAATGCCGACGGCCAGCCGAGCCTCGAGGAGGACGCGCTCGCCGAAGCCGACTGGGTGCTGACGACATACGAGGCGCTGCGCGACTACGATCGCGATTTCGGCAAGATAGGTTTCGCCGTGGGGCTCTTCGACGAAGCGCAGAAGATCAAGACTCCGGGGGTGCGCATCACCGACGCAGCCAAGGCGATGAAATGCGAGTTCCGCGTGGCGCTGACGGGCACCCCAGTCGAAAACAGGCTCGCCGATCTCTGGTGCATCATGGACGGCGTCCATCCCGGGTTGCTGGACGACCTGAAGACCTTCAGCCTGCGCTACGAGCGCGATCTGGACACCGACAAACTGCGACGGTTGAAGAGCACGCTGGAAAGGCCATTGGGCGGGCGGCCGTCGATCATGCTGCGCCGCCTGAAAGAGGACAGACTACCGGAACTGCCGAACGCGTCCGTCCGTCCTGTGAAGCGCGAGATGCCGCCGGCACAGCGCGAGACCTACGAGGCCGCGATCGCCGGCGCGCGCGGCGCGGACCGGCCGGGCGCCATGCTCGAAGCGCTTCAGAAGTTGCGCGCCGTTTCGCTTCATCCGAATCCCGAGGCGTCCAGCTCGGACGACGCCTTCATCGCCTCGTCCGCCAGACTGTCGGTCGCGATTGAGGCGTTGGACGAAATCGCCGTCGCAAGAGAAAAGGCGCTTATCTTTCTTGAAGATCTCGATCTCCAGGCGAAGCTCGCCGGCCTTCTCCAGCGCCGCTACCGCATGACGTCACCCCCCGCGCTTATCAACGGCACGGTCGCCGGCGGCAAACGACAAACGCGTGTCGACGCCTTTCAGGCGTCCGACGACGGTTTCGACGCCATGATCCTGTCGCCCCGCGCTGGCGGCGTTGGCTTGACCCTCACCCGCGCCAATCACGTCATCCATCTCTCGCGTTGGTGGAACCCGGCGGTCGAGGATCAGTGCAACGGACGCGTCCATCGCATCGGACAAAGCAAGCCAGTCCTCGTCCATCTTCCGCTAGCCACGCTCGGCGGGGCGGCGGCGTCTTTCGACGAGAACTTGGACGCGCTCCTGAGCCGCAAACGGAAACTGATGCGCGACACGCTCATTCCGCCTGAGGCTACCATTGACCAGGACAGGGACGAGTTGTTCAAGGCGACGGTCGGGTAGTCGGCGATGGCGCGGAAGACGTCCCGCTGGTTGCCATTGCGCGCACTTCCCGTCGACCTCGCCGCGGAAATCGAAGCCGACATCTCGCGGAAGGGCGGAGCGCTCACCCTTTTCTGAGCGAAATCGCCTTTCGCGGACGAGCAGCGAGTCATCGATCTCGTAGTGGCGCATCTCGCCAAAGCGGGCGGAGATAGTTCGCGGGAACTGCTGGTGAATTCCGTACTGACGATCACGGCGGAGGCGCAGATCCGCATCGACCCGCTGCCCTGACGTTCGGGCTCCGGGCGCGTGGCGACGCCGGTCGTCGTCCGCGCGGCCGGCCAACCTCGACGCTCGCGGTTGGAAGCGGTCAAACGACTCGAACCGGGGGGCCTGTCTGCTCCAGCCGTCCGTCGCTTGCGTCTGGAGAGCCGCCTTCAACGTCGCCATCGCCCGTCCTGCCGTCGCCCGCGATTAGGCCCGCGTCCTTCAGCGCCTCGAGGTCGGGCAGGTTGCGCAAAGACTCTAACCCGAACTCGAGCAGGAATTTCTCGGTCGTCACGTACGCGTAGGGCGCCCCGAGTTTCGGGCTGCGCGGCCCGGCGGCGATCAGCCCCTCGTCGCGGAGCGCGGCGATCAGGTCGCGCGAGATTTCCTTGCCGAACGTCTCCGTGAGCTCGCTTCGCGTGACCGGCTGGAACATCGCGATCGCGATCAGCACCCCCGCCTCCAGCTTCGTGAGTTGCTTCGCGTCGGCCGGGATGTCGAACGCGACCCGCACCGCCGGCCCGAACGCCGGGCGGGTGTGGAGGGCGTAGGACTCCCCGGCCCGCACGAGCTCGATCGGCCGGCCCCTCAGATCCTCGCGCAGGTCGTCGAGCAGGAGGTCGAGCGCGCAATCGCGCCCGACCACGCGAGCAAGGACTTCGCGGCTGACCGGCTTCGCGGCGGCGAACAGCACCGCTTCCACGCGCGATTTCCATTCGCGCCAGCGCAGCTCCGGCGGCAGGTCGGCAAGCTCGCGGTCGAAGTCGGGCTCCTGGTTCGGCCGCCGCGCCATCGTCTCACAGCCCGTAGAGTCGGAAGGTCGCGCGGCCGGTGAGTTCGCGCGCGGCGCCGAGGGCGACGAGGCGATCGAACAGCCGCCGGCGGGCGCGATCACTCAACCCCGCGATCGGGGCGGCGGCCGCGACGGCGTCGTCGCCGAGCAGCTTCGTGAGCGCCCTCCCCTTCCCTTTCGCCCGAAGTTTTGGCGCGGCATCGGCGAGCTTTTCCGCGCGGCGGGACAGGTCGTGGGCGACGTCGAGAGCGGCGAACGCGGCGCGGGCGTACGCAAGCGCGAGCAGCCGGCCCCACCCCGGCTCGCCCGGGTGCGGCCGTCGTCCCTCCCCCGCCGATCGGCGGACAAAGAGCTCGCCGGCCAGGAGGGGCACGGCGACCGGCCAGCCCAGCGCCCGGGCCAGCACGACGTCGGCGACCCAGAGGGCGAGCGGCTCGGCGTCGGCGCGGATCTTCGTCGCCGCCTCCGCGGCCGCGGCCGCGACGATCGGCGCCGGCCGGCCGCGCCCGACGGCCTGCTCGAGTGCGGCAACGAGCTCCCCTGCCCTGCCCGGATCGAACGGCGCCTGCAGGTCGGCCGCGACGGCGGCGAGTTTTTCCGGGCGGAACGGGTCGCCGGGCCCGCCGAGCGCCCGGTACGCGGCGTAGACCCGTCCGGCCGGGCCAAAATCCTGGCCGGGCTTCGCCAGGGCGACTGCGTCGCGCAGCGCCGCCTCGTCCTCCCGGCGGTTGAGCAGGTTGGCGGCCACCGCGGCGGCCGACTTCAGGGCGAGGCGGGCCCGCCAGGCCCCGGCCCACGGCGGCTCGGATTTGGCGACGGAATCGAGCGCGGCGAGGGCGGCGCCGGCGAAAAACAGGGCCTCGGCCTCGGAAATCTCGCGCAAATTCCCGCTCGGACGCGCCCAGAGGGGCGCGCGGGGAAGGTCAAACGGGGCGGGCTCGGCGCGAATCATCCCGCGAAGCGTACCCGACGGCGGCGCTTACGGCCACCACAGAGTGCCGAAAGCGCCCCACCTGTCGGGCGAAAACGATGTCCGATAATGTTGCATTATCAGTCGGTTACATTATTTTACTCTTCAAAATACGCATTAATGGAGGCAAAGTGGTGCCGCATCAACACCGGCAAACGCGCGCATCAAAAGCCCCTGTCACAAGGCGACCGATTGGCCGTCCTGGTGCACGTAGCATCCCACGGTGTGAAGCCGATATCCCAGTCCATGCTGATCGCCTCCGACCGTTCCGTCGTGAGGATCGCGTTCGACTGCAGTTTCGGCCCTGTCCATTCTACGAGACCTTCGAGAAGCACTTCGCGATTGGCGCGTCGAAGTTCCATCGGGCATCCCGGTCGTGACTGGCGCCCTGCGCCCGCCGCCCTGCGCCCGCGCCGTCCGCAGCACCGGGAGCGAGACCCGAACGCGCGGGACCCCGTCGTCCGTACTGGCGAGGCGCGGACGACGAGGGCTCCGAACCGCCTCACCAAGCGACAAGCCTGCGGACAACGTCTGTCATGGACAGGATCCCGACGGGATGATCGTCCTCGGTCACCACCAGGCGATGGATGCGTCGCCCGGTCATCAGGCTGACAGCTTCGCTCAACAGCATGTCCGCATCGCAGGTCGCGCAGTCGGGCGACATAACGTCCCGCACGGGAAGGGCGCGGGTTTGCTCCGCGGTGCGGCCCTGCCGGGCGAGCGCAACATCCGTCTGCGACACTACCCCGAGCGCCCTGGCGCCCTCCATGACCACGACCGCATGGATGTCGTTGTCAATCATGATCCGGGCCACCTCGCCGACGCTGTCTGCCGGCGCGCAGGCGATGAGGCCGCGATGCATCGCTTCAGCGACCGTGGCGCCGTCGTCGGCGATGGTCGCCGGCCCAGCCTCGGCGACGCCTGGCAGCGGCACGGACGCAGGATACGGACGAGGGCCGCCATGGACGTCGTCCTTCGGCAGGGTCGGATGCTCGAGCCGGATCGGGGCCGAGCCGACGGCGCCCAGACCGAATTCCGGCGCCCCCACGAGCACCGCCATGTTGCCGTGCGGATGCTTGTTGTCGTGCATCAGTTGATGGACGAGCGGCACGTCGTCGTAGGCGAAGGCGCGCGACATGCACGGGTCCAGCTGTCCGCCGAGCGCCAGCTGGTTCATCTCGTTGGACTGCGCGGTGTTGGCGAAATGCGAGCCCTGCAGGCGCTTCTGCCGCATCCACAGGTAGCGCAGGTCGACAGTGGCGTTGTAGCCCGTGGTGCCGGCGCACACGACGACCATCCCGCCGCTTTCGCACACGAAGATCGAGGTCGGGATGGTCGTTTCGCCGGGATGCTCGAACACGATGTTGGGGGCGCGCTTCTCACCCAGCACGTCCCAGATCTTCGCTCCGAAGCTCCGGGCGCCCTTCAGCCACTTTGCGTAGCCGGCCATGTCCTTCCAGTGCGGCAGCATTCCCCAGTGATCGAAGTCGTTGCGGTTGATGCAGCCCTTGGCGCCGAGCTTCATGCAGTACTCGAACTTGTCCTCTCCCGAGACGACGGCGACCGGGATCGCGCCGGCGGCTTTGGCGATCTGGATCGCCATCGAGCCCAGGCCCCCGGCGCCGCCCCACACCAGCACGACATCGCCCTTCTTCACCGAGTTGGCGCCCCAGCCGTGCAGCATCCGCCAGGCGGTCCCGGCCACCAGGGTGTAGGACGCCGATTCCTCCCAGGTCATGTGCCCGGGCTTCGGCATGCACTGTTCTTCCCGGACCCGGGTGAACTGGGCGAAGCTGCCGTAGTTGGTCTCGTAGCCCCAGATTCTGAACGTCGGCGAATACATGGGATCGCCGCCGCTCTTCACCCACGGGCAATCCCGGCTGTACTGCCCACAATGAATGATCACCTCGTCGCCGACCTTGACGCTGGCGACGCGCTTGCCGACCTTGTAGACGACGCCGGAAGCGTCGCTGCCGCCGATGTGGAAGGACTCCGGCTCGCCGGCCTTGTTGCGGGCGGCAATGACGTTGATCGGAATGCCGAGGCCCGCCCAGACGTTGTTGTAGTTGATGCCCGCCGCCATCACGTAGACGAGCACCTCGTCGTCGCCGATCTCCGGCACGGCCACGACCTCCTTCTGGAAAGCCTGCATCGGCTGGCCGAAGCGCTCCGACCTGATCAGCCAGGCGTGCATCTCGGCGGGAACATGCCCGAGCGGCGGCATGTCTCCGATGTCGTAGAGATCCTTCAATCTATTGGCTGGTGAAATCATGGTCTGCAGAGACATTGCGTCCTCCTTCATGCGTCAGCGGGGAAGAGGCGAGTGCCGAGAGTCGGCCTCGCTCGCCGGTGGATTGAACAGGCTCCGCTGCAGCCCTTTGCGGTTTCGGGGGGCGCGACGTCGGAACCGTGAAACGGCGGCGGCGCGCTCGCGGCGATCACTGGAGCGGCTGAGGCTGTGGGCTCCACCACTTGGAGAGCCGATGGCTCAACACACGGGCCGGAATTCCTTCGTAGTGAGAGACGTCGTTGAAGAGGCGCAGGCGCGGACGCACCTCGTTCATGAAATCGAGGATGTTCAAAGCCGCTGGACTTTGATCGAGTCGATCGCGATAGCTGCGCACGTCGAAGCCCAGCAGGCTGCTGATCACCAATCGGTTGGCGCCCTTGTGCGAAACCACCACCACGCTGCGATGGCGATGCGTCTCGACGATGCGCCGCACAACAGGCAGGATGCGATCGAGCGCATTCAATCCCGACTCCCCGCCCTGCGGGGCGATCGTGAACGGATCCTCCTGCCAGATCGCATATTCGGCCTCGAAGTCGCGCTCCACCTCGTCGCGCCGCAAACCTTCCCAACGCCCATAGTCGATCTCCCTGAGGCTTGGCTCGGCGATGGGCTCGAGCCCGTGGGGAGCGGCGAGAATGCGCGCCGTTTCACGAGTGCGGGCGAGCGGGCTCGTGTAGATGGCTTCGAGTTTCTCGTTCTTCAGTCTTTCGGCGAGGCTCGCCGCTTGTCGACGACCCTCATCGGACAAGGTGACGTCCGAAGAGCCGGCGAACCGGTCTTCCTGCGTGAGTTGGGTCGCCCCGTGTCGAACCAGAAAAATTCGCGTCGGCATGGCGATGGCCTCCCTTCAGCGGCGGGACGCACGGAGGCGGCGCACGGACGCCCGTCCGGTGAAGGCGGCCATCGGCGGCGTCGGGACGCTCACGGCGTGGGCGCGATCGCAGCGTTCTTCCGGAGCCACGGGATGCGCGAGGACCTGAGCTCCGCGCTCCGGACGCTGACTGCCGTGCCCGGCAGCGTGACAAGGCGCGCGCACTGGCGCGAGATCGATCGGCACGGATTGCCCCCCTCAAGCGGAATTTCGGCTCGAAGAGGAACGTACGGACGTCCTTCGCTTTAGAGAAGTTCATTGTTTCGATCATATCGTTCGCTAAAAGTGAACGTCATGCGAGACCTGAACTTCAACCACCTGCGCTACTTCTGGGCCGTCGCGCACCAAGGGAGCCTGACTCGCGCCGCCCAGCTGATGAACCTGTCGCAGTCCGCGCTCTCCGTGCAGATCCAGAAACTCGAGCATCAGATGGGCCATCCGCTTTTCGAGCGCGCCGGCAGGAAGCTGGCGCTCACCGAGGCCGGTCGGATCGCGCTCGACTACGCCGACACGGTGTTCAAGGCCGGCGAGGAGCTCATGAGCACCCTGCGCGGACGGCCGGCGTCTAGCCGGCAGGTCCTGAGGGTCGGCGCCCTGACGACGCTGTCGCGAAACTTCCAGATCGAGTTCCTTCGACCTCTGGTGGGGCGCGACGATGTCGAGCTGATCGTTCGTTCCGGCCCCATCCGGGACCTGCTCGCGCAACTGGAGGCCCATGCCATCGACGTTGTCCTCGCCAACAGCGCCGCCCCGCGCGACGCAAGGTCCTCATTGCGCAATCACCTGCTCAACGAGCAGCCCGTAAGTCTGGTCGGCCACCCCTGGACGAGAAAGCGGAAGTTTCGGTTTCCGGATGATCTGCGCACCGAGCCCATCCTTCTGCCCAGCCTCGACAGCGAGATCCGCGTGGCGTTCGACCGGGTCATGGAGTTGGCCGGGATCAGGCCGACGATCCTCGCCGAGGTCGACGACATGGCCATGCTGCGTCTGCTCGCGCGCGAATGCCAAGCCGTCGCTCTCGCGCCTCCGATCGTCGTGCGCGACGAACTGGAGACTGGGGCTCTGGTCGAGCACTGCCGGCTTCCCGAGGTCAACGAGTCATTCTACGCGATCATTCAGAAGCGCCGGTTCCCCAATCGGCTCCTGGCTGACCTGCTCCCCGCCGCCAGACCGACCGCGACGGGGCCCGCGTCGCGGTAGCCGTCCAGCGTCCTGGCGCCCTCCGGCGATCAACAGTCCCTCACGCGTTTCGGCGCCGCCGTTTCGCCGATGAGGCGGCGGCGTGATCCAATCCAGTGCGGTCACGTATCCGCCTCAACGGGCAAATGCGATTCCGCAAGGGCCCAGGTTCGGCCAGGTGCGCGGAGGGGCTATGGACGAGCACCAGTGGATGGCGTGGGTGGGCAAGCGGGAGGTCGCCCGTGACCAAATCGGCGACGCGCCCGCCCGCGCGCTAGCGGCGACCCTCGACCGACCAGCCGATCTTCCGGCCGACGCAGGCTCGGTCCTGCCGGGCGTGTTCAACTGGCTCTACTTCCTCAAGTTCGCGCCGATGTCGGAGATCGGCCCGGACGGGCACCCCAGGCGGGGCGGGTTTCTGCCGCCGATCGAGCTTCCGCGGCGCATGTGGGCCGGGAGCCGATGCCAGTTTTCCGCCCCCATCCGCGTCGGCGACGAGGCGGAGAAGATCTCGACCATCCAGAAGATCGAGCAGAAGTCCGGCAAGGCGGGCGTCATGGTCTTCATCACCGTCCATCACGAGATCCGCGTCGGCGGAAAGACGGCGATCGAGGAGGACCAGGACATCGTCTACATGGGCATTCCGGAAACGTTCCGGCTGCCCGAGCCCATCGCATTGCCGCCGTGCGACTGGCGCGAAGCCGTCCCGGTCGATCCGGTCATGCTGTTCCGATTCTCGGCCGTCACGTTCAACGGACATCGCATTCACTACGATCGGACCTACGCGAAGGACGTAGAGAAGTATCCGGGCCTCGTCGTGCACGGACCGCTGCAGGCCGTCCTGCTGTTTGAGGCGGCGCGCCGGCGCGAGCCCGGCCGGACCCCATCCCGGTTCGACTTCCGGGGGGTGCGGCCGCTGTTCGACTTCGACGTCGCCACGGTGAACGGGCGGCGGCGCGACGACGGCGCAACCGAGATCTTTACCGCGACCGGCGACGGGGCCGTCTGCATGCAGGCGACGATGCATTGGACGTGAAGACACGACGGGGGAAGCGAGAATGGTGGTCAGGATTCTTGAAGGGTTGCGGATCGTGGAGGGCTCTGCCTTCGTCGCCGCCCCTTTGGCGGGCATGACACTGGCGCAAATGGGCGCCGAAGTGATTCGCTTCGATCGCATCATCGGCGGGCTCGATTACCAGCGATGGCCGGTGACGGAGGGCGGCCGCAGCCTGTTCTGGGAGGGCCTGAACAAGGGCAAGCGCAGCATCGCGGTTGACATGGCGACGCCACGCGGCCGCGAGGTGGTGACCCGGCTCATCTGCGCGCCGGGAGAGCAGGCGGGGATCTTTCTCACCAATCTGCGCGTGCGCGGCTGGATGGACTACGACGCGCTGAAGAAACATCGCGAAGACCTGATCATGATGTCGATTACCGGCGACCGTCACGGGGGGCCGCAAGTCGACTACACGATCAATCCGGCGGTCGGCTTCCCGATGGCGACCGGTCCCGAGGACTCAACCGTTCCGGTTGGGCACGTTCTGCCGGCCTGGGACTGCATAACCGGGCAGCAGGCGGCTCTCGGAATCCTCGCAGCCGAGCGTCACCGGCGGAAGACCGGCGAGGGCCAACTCGTCGAACTCGCGCTCAAAGACATGGCGCTCGCCATGCTCGGCAATCTCGGCATCATCGGCGAAGTCGCGATCAACGGCGTCGACCGCCCGAAGTGCGGCAATTCACTCTACGGCGCCTACGCGCAGGACTTCGTCTGCAGGGAGGGCGGTCGGGTCATCGTCGTCGCGCTCACGATCCGGCAATGGGACAACCTCAAGGCGGCGACCCATACGCAAGCGGCTTTCGACGCGCTGACCGCGAAACTCGGCGTCAACCTGAGCCTCGAAGGCGAGCGGTTCAAGCACCGCCATGCGATCACAGCGGTTCTGAAACCGTTCTTCGACACGCACAGGCTCGAGGATTTTGCAAAGACCTTCGACGAGCGCGGCGTGACGTGGAGCCAGTACAGGAGCTTCAAGGAATGCGTCGAGCAGGACCCCGACTGTTCGGTCGACAACCCGATGTTCTCGATTGTCGACCACCCGGGCATCGGCGCCTACCTCACGCCAGGGAACCCCATTGCGTTCTCCGAAGTCGAGCGGTTTCCGCCCGGCGTCGCGCCGCGCCTGGGCGAAAACACCGACGAGATTCTGAGCGAGATCGGCTATTCCGAGGGCGAGGTCGGCAAGCTTCATGATGACAGCATAGTCGCGGGGCCATCGTGACGTGAGACGCGGCCTGTCGCCGCGTCTCGGCGTCGGGAGACGGCAGCAAGGCGGTACTGCCGTCGCATCCCTCCGACTTCGCGCACGACGGAGCGAGACTCAGCAAGAGTAAGGGATCCCTGGATATGGCGTTCGATCTCTCGTCTCCGGCGCTTTTCCTGTTTGTTCCGGCCGACCGGCCGGACCGGTGGGAGAAGGCCTTTGGGGCTGGCGCAGACGCCGTCATCCTCGATCTCGAGGATGCGGTCGCTGCATCCGCAAAGCCGGGCGCCCGGTGCGCGCTAAGGGAGGGGCGCGACGCGATCGTCGCCGCGCCGTGCCCCATCCTCGTGCGCATCAACGCGAGGTCGAGCGAAGAGAATGAGCACGACCTCGCCGCCGTGCGAGATCTCGGGCTTGTCGGTGTCATGCTGGCGAAGACCGAGACCGCCGAGGACGTCGAGGCGACCTTGGCGGCGACTGGAACGCAGGTTGTCGCGCTCATCGAGAGCGCGCGGGGATTGGCCGCGGCGCGGCCGATTGCGACGGCTGCGGCGCGCATCGCCTTCGGCTCCATCGACTACGCCGCCGACCTGGGCATGGCGCACACGCGCGCGGCGCTCGCCCTGGCGCGCGCGGAACTCGTGCTCGCGAGCCGACTCGCCGGACGCGCCGCGCCGGTCGACGGCGTGACGACGAGCGTCAAGGACACAGAAGCCGTTCGCGCCGATGCGGCCCACGCCTGCGAAGTCGGGTTTTCCGGCAAGCTTCTGATCCATCCGGCGCAGATCGAGCCGGCGATGGAAGGATTTCGCCCGAGTGCCGACGACCTCGCCTGGGCCGAGCGCGTTCTCGCCGCGCGGGGCGCCGGCGCGACTGCGATCGACGGCGCCATAGTCGACGCCCCTGTCCTCCTGCGCGCCGAACAGATCGTGCGGCGCGCGGCGCGATTCCGCTCGCCCGGCGCCTGACGAGTCGGCGCGGCTTCCATTTTCGACGGCCCGGGACCAAGGACGCCCGGTCCCCGCCGACGACGCCGACGGAGGCGCTTTCGTCAGAAGTACCCCTCGCGCTTCTTGGCTTCGAGCGAGCCGCCGTTCTCGCCGTCGCTGAGGCGTCCCTGGCGCTCGGACAGGGAAGCGGCGAGGGTTTCGCGCACGACCGAAGGGAGGTCGGCGGCGTCGGATTCGATTGCGCCCGTCACCGGCCAGCAGCCGAGCGTGCGGAAGCGGACGCGCCGCGTCTCGACCCGGTCGTCCTTGCGGAGGCGCATCCGCTCGAAATCGTCCACGGCCACGAACGATCCGCTCCGGCGCACCACGCGGCGCTCGGCCGCGAAATAGAGCGGCGCAAGCTCCAGGTCCTTCGCCTGCGCGTAGGCCCAGATGTCCCTTTCGGTCCAGTTCGACAGCGGAAACACGCGGGCGGTCTGCCCCTCCGAAAGCCGCAGGTTGTAGAGCCGCCAAAGCTCGGGGCGTTGATTGCGCGGGTCCCAGGCGTGGCCCGGCGAGCGGACCGAGACGATCCGCTCCTTGGCGCGCGACTTCTCCTCGTCGCGCCGGCCCCCGCCGAAAATGACGTCGTAGCCGCCGGCGTCCAGCGCCTGCTTCAGCGCGCGCGTCCGCATGATTTCTGTGTAGTGCTCGCCGTGATCGAACGGGTTGATCCCTTGCGCCCGGCCCTCCTCATTGGCGTGGACGATGAGGCGAAAACCGTTGCGCTCCGCGAAGCGGTCGCGAAACGCCAGCAACTCTCGAAACTCCCAGGTCGAGTCCACGTGCAGAAGCGGCAACGGCGGACGCGCCGGCGCGAAGGCCCGGCGCGCGAGATCGGCGAGCACCGTCGAATCCTTGCCCGCGGAGAAGAGGAGCGCAGGATTGCTCGCCTCGGCGAAAGACTCGCGAAAAATGTGGATCGCCTCGGCTTCGAGCCGGGCCAAATGGGCGCTGGGCGAGCGTTCAGACACCGATCTTTTCCCCCGCGCGACCGTCGGACCGCAATCTCGAAGCGTGGCGTTTCGACACCTCCTCCGCCGGGGCGGCGACCGGTGTCCATTGCAGGCCGCCTGAGTAGCGCCAGGCGATTTGACCCTCGTCGTCCAACTGGAAGAGGTGGAGCCACCGGTTGTCGAAGAGCGCGCGGACGTTCGCGTGCTTCCGGAGCACGTCGGCGATCGCCTCGCGCGGCGCCTCGATGCAGACCGAAAGCCGCAGCGGCTCGTGAACGAAGCGCTCGCCGTCGTGCACCGACTGCCACGGCAGCCCGACCCGCATGAGACCGCCGTTCCCCTCGACGACGCCGACGCCGCCGACCACGTTGTGCAGCAGCTTGTCGCCGGCGCCGAAAACCTTCGGCGCGACGGTCGAACCGTAGTACTGGAGGCTGATCCAGCTCGCGACCACGATGGGCGCGGTCATGATCAGCTCCAGGACGCCGAACGCCGTGTCCTGCTTCCAGTCGTAGTCGTGCAGGAAGGCGCGGCCTTCGAGGTTTCGCCCCGCCGTGCGGCGGCGGGGCGCGGCGACGAAGGCCTTGCAGCCGGCCAACCCCCATTCCGGCCGCACCTCGGCCCAGTCGCGGCTACGACGCTCGATTTCGGCCTCCCCCTCGGCGCGCGGAAGGCGGAGCGCGCGTTGGGCGCGCGTCGCCCTGCCCGCCGCCGCGAGCCAGTCCCGCGCCTGCGCCAGATCCGCCGCATGAGCCGGCGAGCGATGATCGTCGGCGTAGATCAAGACGGCGTCGGTCGTCGTGTCGTGCAGGGCGCCGAGGAACAGCGCGTCGTCCGGGATCGCGACGCCTCTGTCGGCGAGGCCCGCGCGAACGTCGGGGTCGTTCAGCAGCCCGGCCAGCAGCCGCGCGCTCGTCTCTCCCGAATGTCCGCCGCAAGCCCCGCAGGCGAGGCCGCTCGCGAACGGGTTGTTGGCGACGGTCGCGCCGTGGCCGATGAGCAGCACGAGCCTGGTGAATCCGGAGGTGAGCGACATGGCCCTGAGCGCCGTCTCGGCCGCCGCGATTCGAGCGCCGAGGTCGAGCGGCGGGTCGAAGCGCGGTGGCGGATCGTCGGGCGCGTGGACCTCGCCGAGGCCGAGCGCGTCGCTGATGAGTTTCTTGACGTACAGCGGACCGGACGCCTCGACGAAGGCGAAGCACGACACGGCGGCGAGCTTGAAGCGGCCCCAGGCGCGCGCGCTGCGCGCCGTGATGCGCAGGGCGTGGTCCTTCTCCGCCGTATCCGGCCCACCCGAGCACGTCCGGACGGTTGGGTTGACGAGCACGGGCAGATGACGCTCGCCGACGTCCGACCCGAACCGGCGGTGCTCCGCGAACATGGCGAAGAAGCCGGCGAAACCGATGGTCTCGATGTCGGGACTCACCGCTTCGAGCGTCCTGCGGAAGACTTCCGAGCGCACGTCGATGCAGAAGGCCGCCTGCAGGCGCGGTCGGCTCGCGGACGGCGCCTGCGCGGGGGCGGCGAACGTCGCCGAAAGCGCCCGCTGCGCGGCCCGCTCCGAGGCTTCCTGAAGGATCTCGTCCACCATCCCCTCACGGGTCGGCGCGACGGGTTTCGCGTGCTCGGCCCGCGCCACAGTCCATTTCGCCGAGATCTTCGCTTGGTAGCGGGCGAATAGCGCCTCTTCCCAGAGCAGCCGGACGGCGAGGAAGTCGACGAGCGTCGCATCGGTCCCGCCATCGAGTTCCGCCTTCCAGAGCCGATGGCGGGCATACTGCGCCCAGCCTCCGAGCGACATGAGGAGCTGATGGAAATAGGTCTCGAGCTCCGCCTCCGCGAGGCCGAGCGTCCGCGCGGCCCGCGCGCGTGCGTCCGAAGCGCTCTCCGGCGCCTCCGAGGCGAACAGCGCGAATTGCGGCAGCCCGGCGATCTCGGGGGTGAGGTCGTGAGTGGCGACCGCACGCCATGAGGCGTAGGCGCCGCGGCCGCGCGGCGCCGCCCAGAGTGCCTGCCCCTCGTCGAAATAGCCGGCGGCCCACGCGCCGAAGCGCTCGGAGATGAAGCCCGGCCAGTCGATTTCGGAAACCTCGGCGGCGAGATCGGCGACGGTCGGCGCAGCCGACAGGGTCGGCCCCGGTCTCCGCGCCGCCGCCTTGAGCGCCGCGAGATCGGCGGGCCGA
>CAIZGR010000632.1 GCA_903932535.1 uncultured Hyphomicrobiales bacterium
AGATCGAAACCAGCATGCGCGCAATCGCCAAGCACTTCGGCCCCGAGATCGAGGCCAAGACCGAGGCGGTGATCGCCAAGTATCGCCCGATGGTCGACGCCGTGATCGCCAAGTACCGGCCGCGGCTCGAGGGCAAGACGGTGATGCTCTATGTCGGCGGCCTCCGGCCCCGCCACGTCATCACGGCTTACGAGGATCTCGGCATGGAGATCGTCGGAACGGGCTACGAATTCGGCCACGGCGACGATTACCAGCGCACCGGCCATTACGTGAAGAAGGGCACGCTGATCTATGACGACGTGACCGGCTACGAGCTCGAGAAGTTCGTCGAGAAGATCCGTCCGGACCTCGTCGGCTCGGGCATCAAGGAGAAGTACCCGGTTCAGAAGATGGGCATCCCGTTCCGTCAGATGCACTCGTGGGACTATTCCGGCCCCTATCACGGCTACGACGGCTTCGCGATCTTCGCGCGCGACATGGATCTGGCGATCAACAACCCGGTCTGGGACCTGTTCGACGCGCCGTGGGTCGAGCCCCAGGAGCTCGCGATCGCCGCAGAGTGATCTGAGCATCGACATGCGGCGCGCGGGCCACGCGCGCCGCCCCGAACCAACCCTCGAGATGAATTCCCGACCGGCGCCGCCGTCTGGCGCGGCCCGGCAGCAGAGGAATATTGCCATGCCACAGTCAGCCGACAAGGTGCTCGATCACGCCCCCCTGTTCCGCGAGCCGGAATACCAGGACATGTTCGCGCGCAAGAAGGCCATGTTCGAGTGCGGCGTCTCCGACGCCAAGGTCGCCGAGCAGGCCGATTTCACCAAGACCTGGGAATATCGCGAGCAGAACCTCGCCCGCGAGTCGCTGGTCGTCAATCCGGCCAAGGCCTGCCAGCCGCTCGGCGCCGTCTTCGCCGCCGCCGGCTTCGAGCGGACGATGAGCTTCGTCCACGGCTCGCAGGGCTGCGTCGCCTATTATCGCTCGCATCTGTCGCGTCACTTCAAGGAGCCGTGCAGCGCGGTCTCGTCGTCGATGACGGAAGACGCCGCGGTGTTCGGCGGCCTCAACAACATGGTCGACGGCCTCGCCAACACCTACTCGCTCTACGCCCCGAAGATGATCGCAGTGTCGACCACCTGCATGGCGGAAGTCATCGGCGACGACCTGCATTCCTTCATCCAGACGGCGAAGGACAAGAAGTCGGTCCCGCAGGAGTTCGACGTTCCCTTCGCGCATACCCCCGCCTTCGTCGGCAGCCACGTCGACGGCTACGACGTCATGGTCAAGGGCGTGCTGGAGAACTTCTGGAAGGGCGTCGAGCGCAAGCCCGGCGCCGCAATCAACATCATCCCGGGCTTCGACGGCTTCTGCGTCGGCAACAACCGCGAGCTGAAGCGCCTGCTCGACACGATGGGCGTCGAGTACACGATCCTCTCCGACGCCTCCGACCAGTTCGACACGCCTTCCGACGGCGAGTTCCGCATGTATGACGGCGGCACGAAGATCGACGACGTGAAGGCTGCGGTCCACGCCAAGGCGACGGTGTCGCTGCAGCACTGGAACACCCGCAAGACGCTCGATTACGCCGAGACCTTCGGCCAGGAGACCGCGTCCTTCCATTATCCTATGGGCGTGCGCGCGACCGACGAGATGCTGATGAAGATCTCCGCGCTCTCGGGCAAGGCGATCCCCGAGTCGATCCGCCTCGAGCGCGGCCGCCTCGTCGACGCCATGGCCGACAGCCAGGCCCATCTGCACGGCAAGAAGTACGCGATCTACGGCGATCCGGACTTCGTCACCGCGATGGCGCGCTTCGTGATGGAGACCGGCGGCGAGCCGATCCATTGCCTCGCGACCAACGGCACAAAGGCCTGGGAAGAGGAGCTTCGTCCGATCCTCGACGCCTCGCCCTTCGGCAAGGACGCGAAGATCTGGGCCGGCAAGGACCTCTGGGCGCTGCGCTCGCTGCTCTTCACCGAGCCGGTGGACATGCTGATCGGCAGCTCCTACGGCAAGTATCTCGAGCGCGACACCGGAACCCCGCTGCTTCGCCTCACCTTCCCGATCTTCGATCGCCACCATCACCACCGCTTCCCGCTGTGGGGCTATCAGGGCGGCCTGCGCGTCCTGACGGCGATCCTCGACAAGGTGTTCGACAAGCTCGACACCGACACCATCGTCGCCGGCAAGACGGATTACTCGTTCGACTTGACCCGGTGACGGCCACGCGCGGCGCCGGGCGCCCTTGGTCGCCCGGGGCCGCGCATCCCCCTCTTCGAGAAGGCTAGCCCCATGTCGAGCCAAGCGCGCGTCCAGGCCCTTTTTCAGGAGCCGGCCTGCGACAAGAACCAAGCCAAGGACGAAAACGCCCGCAAGAAGGGCTGCTCGAAGCCGCTGACGCCGGGCGCTGCGGCGGGCGGTTGCGCCTTCGACGGCGCCAAGATCGTGCTTCAGCCGGTCACCGACGCGGCGCATCTCATTCACGGGCCGCTCGCCTGCGAAGGCAATTCCTGGGACAATCGCGGCTCGGCCTCGTCCGGGCCGGACCTCTGGCGCACGAGCTTCACCACCGACCTCACCGAGCTCGACGTGGTGATGGGGCAGGGCGAGAAGAAGCTCTTCAAGGCGATCCGCGAGATCGTCGAGGCGCATGCGCCCCCCGCGGTGTTCGTCTATGCGACCTGCGTGACCGCGCTGATCGGCGACGATCTCGACGCCGTGTGCTTCCGCGCCTCCGAGCGGTTCGGCACGGCCGTCGTGCCGGTGCATTCGCCGGGTTTCGCCGGCTCGAAGAACCTCGGCAACAAGCTCGCCGGCGAAGCCCTGCTCGACCACGTGATCGGCTCGCACGAGCCCGGCGACGTCGGGCCGACGGACATCACCATTCTCGGCGAGTTCAACCTCGCCGGCGAGTTCTGGATGGTGAAGCCGCTGCTCGAGAAGCTCGGCATGCGGGTGCGCGCCTGCATTCCCGGCGACGCGCGCTATCTCGACATCGCCGGCGCGCATACCGCCCGCGCCAACATGATGGTGTGCTCGACCGCGCTCATCAACCTCGCCCGCAAGATGGAGGAGCGCTGGGGCATCCCCTATTTCGAGGGATCGTTCTACGGCGTCTCCGACACCTCCGAGGCGCTGAGGCAGCTCGCCCGCCTGCTCGTCCGCGAAGGGGCCGACCCCTCGCTCGTCGTCCGCACGGAAATCCTGATCGCCGAGGAGGAGGCGCGCGTCTGGGCGCGGCTCGAATCCTACCGCGAACGGCTTTCCGGCAAGCGCGTGCTGCTCAACACCGGCGGCGTCAAGTCCTGGTCGGTCGTGGCGGCGCTGCAGGAGATCGGCATCGAGATCGTCGGCACCTCGACCAAGAAATCGACCGACGAGGACAAGGAGCGCATCAAGGCGCTGTTGAAGGACGAAAAGCACGCCTTCGACGCGATGGCGCCGCGCGACCTCTACGCCATGCTCGCTGCCGGCAAGGCCGACATCATGCTGTCGGGCGGGCGCACCCAGTTCATTGCGCTGAAAGCCAAGACGCCCTGGCTCGACATCAACCAGGAGCGGAGCCACCCATACGCCGGGTACGACGGCATGGTCGAGCTGGTGCGTCAGATCGACCTCGCCATCCACAATCCCGTCTGGGCGGACGTGCGCGCGCCTGCGCCGTGGGACCTGCCGGCCGGCGGCAGGGTCGACGCCTTCGACGGCGACGCGGAGTTCGTCGCGCATTCCCGCAAGAAATTCGTCGCGACCACCGCCGACGACATGGGCGAGTGCTAGGAGCCGCATGATGGCGAAGATCGTTCCCGTCTCCAAGGCCGCCAGCGTCAACCCGCTGAAATCCTCGCAGCCGCTCGGCGCGGCCTTCGCCTATCTCGGCGTCGAGGGCGCCGTGCCGCTGTTCCACGGCTCGCAGGGCTGCACGTCCTTCGCGCTCGTCCTCTTCGTCCGCCACTTCAAGGAAACGATCCCGCTCCAGACGACGGCGATGGACGAAGTTGCGACCATTCTCGGCGGCGCCGACCATCTCGAGGAGGCGATCCTCAATCTGAAGGCCCGCGCCAAGCCCAAGCTGATCGGCGTCGCCACGACCGCGCTCGTCGAGACCCGCGGCGAGGACTTCGCCGGAGAACTCGCCGCCATCAAGGCGCGCCGCGCCGTGGAGCTCGACGGGACCGAGATCGCGCTCGCCCAGACGCCGGACTTCGACGGGGCGATCGAGGAGGGCTGGTCCAAAGCGGTGCTCGCGATGATCGAGTCGATCGCACGCAGGGAGGTTCGCGCGCGCCGCAACGCTCGGCGGGTGAACATCCTGCCGGGCTCGCATCTCACGGTCGCCGACATCGAGCACATCCGGTCGATGGTCGAAGCCTTCGGCCTCGAGCCGGCGATCTTCCCCGATATCTCCGGCGCGCTCGACGGCACGGTGCCGGCGAGCTGGGTTCCGACGACCTACGGCGGCACCGCGATCGACGACATCCGCTCGCTCGGCGACGCCGCGCTCACGATTGCGATCGGCGAGCAGATGCGCGCGCCCGCCCAGCGCATCGAGGAGCTGACCGGCGTCGAATACGCGCTCTTCCGCCAGCTCTACGGCCTCAAGGCGGTCGACCGTTTCGTCGCCCTGCTGACCGAGCTTTCGGGCCGCGCCGCCCCGGCGTCCATTCGCCGCCGCCGCGCGCAATTGCAGGACGCGCTGCTCGACGGCCATTTCCATTACTCGGGCAAAAGGATCGCCATCGCCGCCGAGCCCGACCTGCTCTACGGGCTCAGCGCCTTCTTCGTCGGCATGGGCGCCGAGATCCAGGCGGCGGTCACCACGACCGGCCACTCCAAGGTCCTCGAGCATGTGCCGTGCGACGTCGTGAAGATCGGCGACCTCGGCGACTTCGAGGCGATGGCGGAAGGCGCGGACCTTCTGGTCACCCACAGCCACGGCCGGCAGGCGTCGGAGCGGCTCGACGTTCCGCTGATGCGGGTCGGCTTCCCGATCTTCGACCGCCTCGGCAGCCAGCACAAGCTGCGCGTCGGCTACCAGGGCGCGCGCGACCTCATCTTCGAGGCCGCCAACATTTTCGAGGGCGCCCGCCAAGAGGCGACGCCCGATTCCCTGAACCCGTTCCTCAACCGGGAGAGCAACCATGGCCGCCGTGCGGCGTCTGCAAATCGTGAGCACTGACGACGAAGCGCCGAGCCGGAGCGCGCCCGCGCCAGGAGTC
>CAIZGR010000633.1 GCA_903932535.1 uncultured Hyphomicrobiales bacterium
ATCCGGCGACAGGCCAGATGCGGGGCGGCATCAATACCGGCCTCGCGCCGAGGGAAACCATCGACCCGGCGACCGGCCAACAGATCATCTACGATCCGGCGACAGGCCAGATGCGGGGCGGCATCAATACCGGCCTCGCGCCGAGGGAAACCATCGACCCGGCGACCGGCCAACAGATCATCTACGATCCGAACACCGGCGCGGAGCGGGGTCGCGTCGGAAGCGCCGTCTCGCCGACTGAGGTGATCGACGGCGGCACCGACATGATGGGCGTCAAGCATCGGTGGCTGCGCAACAAGGTCACGGGGCAGTTGACGCCGCTCGACGCCTCCTCTGGTGCGCCTATGCCGGGCGCGGCAGGCGCGCCAGCCGGCCTTCCGCCGCCCCCGTCCGGCGCGCCCATGCCGCAGGCTCCGGCTGGGGCTCAACCCCCCTCAGCGCCCCCCGCAGCCTCGCCGCCGGCCGCGGGTGCGCCTCCCGCGCCGAAAACATGGGTGCAGGGCGCGCCGCTCGCGCCGGACATCGACGCCAAGGTGCAGCAGATGATTGGCCAGTACGCTGGCGGCGATCCGCGCGCACAGCAGATTATATACCAGTACACAAAAGGATTACTCCAAGGAAATCGCCAGTTTGTGAGCAACGGGCTCGTCGCCAAAGAGCCGACCGTCATGGCGGCGGAGGCCATTGCGAACGCTGTCGATCCGGACGGAATGCCGCAGACGCGTTTCGACACGATCAAGCAAAACGTCGAGGTTGCGAATCCGACCTCGCTCGGCGGCCAAAGGATGTCTGCGACGACCTCGTTTCGCCACCTCGGCGCGCTTGCTGAAGCGAGCGACCTGCTCGGCGCGCAAGGGCAGATTTCCGGCAGTGAGATAGGCGCGAAGGTCCAGGACTGGGCACAGCGCAACCTCGGCGGCGCGAGCGGAAATCTCGTCACGGCGTCGCAAGCCTACCAAGCCGGCCTCATCCCCGTTCTTGGCGAGATCGACAAGCTGTACAAGGGCGGCCAAGCGACTGACACCGAAGTCAAGGAGATGAAAGAGGGGCTTTCGCCGACGGCCTCCCCCGCCGCGCGCCAGTCGGCGCTGACGATGCTCGCGGGACTTCTGAAAGACAAGGCCGATGTACTGCAATCTACTTGGCATATGGGCGTCGGAAAGAGCTTTCCGGACCTCCCGATCATCGACAAAAAGGGACAAGACGCCCTCGACTACATCGGGAAGTGGGGCACGCCCGCGAGCCCGGCGGCGCCATCCGGCGGCAGGGGCGGCGGTCAACCGTCGATGCCAGAGCCAAAGTCAAAAGCCGAGCGCGACGCGCTCCCCCCCGGCGCGCGCTACGTCGCCCCGGACGGTTCCGTAAGGGTACGCTGACATGGCCGATTGGTGGGAAAGCGACGCCCCGGCAAACGGCGGATGGTGGGCGGCCGATCAAGTCATCTCCGCGCCGACGAACGCCCCTGCGCTACCGTCGGTATCCTCCGTCCCGGCAAGCGGCGTCGCGGCAGAAGCGCGGCCTATGAGACCGCAGGTCTGGGCCGATGGCACGCTCGCGGACTTCCCCGATCCGGACGCTCCCGCGACCGTGACGCCTCCCCCCCAATCCCTATGGGACCGGGCGAAAAGTCTCGTCACTCCAGCCCCGGGTGAAATGTGGAGTCCGTTGAGCATCCCCGGCGTCGTCTCCGGAATATGGAATGGCGTCAAGAGCGCGGCGACGCTTCCGAGCGACCTCATGTCGGGAAAGATCGACGTGAACGATCCTCGTCAAGCCGTCGCCAACGCCGGACGGTTTCTCAATGCGGCAGCGATCGTGTCGCCCATGGGACCGGAAGCGATCGGAGCGCGCCTCGTTGCTCCGAGCGCCGATCCCCTCTACAATGCGGCAAGTCAGGGATTCAGCGCCTGGAACAAGTCTGGCGTCACGGTCGCGCCGTCATCGGTCGCGCAAGCCGCGGCGGCGATCAAAGATGGCCTGATCAACGATGACTTCCTCATCCCGGAAACCGCCCCTCGTACCCATGCGCTCCTCGAGCAGCTCGCCAACCCGCCAGCCGGCGCGCTCCCCGTCCGTGCTGCCGATCTGGACGCCGCCCGCAAGAAGCTCGTCGAACTCGGGCAAGATACAGGGGCTGAGGGTGTGGCCGCTCGCAAAGCCAAGAGTGGACTTCTTGGCTACATGCAAAATATTCCTTCACTGGATGTTGCATCTGGAGCCGATGAATATCCGGCCGCGCGACAGCAACTCGCCGACGCTATCGGAAATTGGGCTGCTGGGTCTCGCGTGGGTACGCTTGAAAACCTGGGCGAAAACGCGGAACTCAGAGCGGCGGCGGCAAATTCCGGCAAGAATATCGGAAACGCTACACGGCAACGTCTTGCCACCCTTATCCAAAATCCCCCAAGCAATCCGACCTCCCCTAGCATTGCCGCACGATCGGGATTCAACCCCGACGAAATAAACGCAATCCAGGGGGTTGTGCAGGGCGACGCGCTTTCGAATACGGCGCGCGGGGTGTCCAACTTCCTCGGCGGCGGCGGCGGATTGGGCAGAATGCTCACGACGGGCGCGGGCGCAGGACTCGGTCACGTCTTGGGCGTCGGACCGGAAGTCGGCGCCCTAGTTGGTTATGAAGCCAGCCACGCGTTCAAGGGAGTCGAGAACGCGGCCGTCACGCGCGCCCTGCGCAAGGTCCAGGATACCGTCGCGCAGCGCTCGCCGCTCTACCAGAGCGGGGCTGGACCGCAGGAAGCCGTCTTTCCGACAACACAGAACGCCCTCGTCCGCGCGCTCATGAGCCAGCAGGGCTATTCTCAGCAACAATAGGGCGCGCCATGCCTAGAAACCTGTCAACCGGCGTCTACACGGCGCCGGCCGGCACCTATGCAGCATACGGAACAATTATCTCGCCAACCGCGTACAACGCCTTCGTCGCCGACATCGGGGCGGAAATGTCGTCGTCGATCGACGCGCGCGGCGAGACTCCGATGGCCGCTCCTCTTAACATGTCCGGCCAGCAGATCAACGCGGTTGCAGCCGGAGTCGCCTCGACGGACGCGGCCAACGTCGGCCAGCTCGTTGCGCCGGGGATGCTCGGTTGGTGGCCGGTCTCAACCCCGCCGACCGGATGGTTTGTCCGCAATGGACAGGCCGTGAGCCGCGCGGCAAACCCCGGCCTCTTCGCCGTGATCGGAACCAACTTCGGGGCCGGCGACGGATCGACGACATTCAATGTTCCGAACGCGATCGACCGATTTTCGGTCGGAGCCGGCGGCCTCTATGCGGTCGGATCGACAGGCGGCGAGGCGACGCATGCGCTGACGGTCGGCGAACTGGCCGCGCACAACCACGGCGTGAGCGAGAATTCGCACAGTCACTCCATGACGCACGGGCATGGCACGAACGAGAATCCGCACACGCATTCTTTCGGGGGCGTCGTCAACCCAGGCGGAGTGAGCGGGGCAACCGGAATCGGGTGGAGTTTCAATAATGGGGGCACGACCGGTGGCAGCACGACAGGATTGACCGTCAACACTTTCACCGGTTCGACCGCATCTGCATCGACGGGCCTTTCGATCAACAGCAATGGAAGCGGGACGGGGCATAACAACATTCCGCCTTACATCGCCGATACCCCAATCATAAAGGGCGGATGATCGCCGAAATATCGCAAACGTCAAGCCGCCTTCGGGCGGCTTTTTCTTTGGAGACGCTCCATGACCGCAAAAAACTTCGATGCTTGCTTCGCCGAAATGGAGAAATGGGAAGGCTGGCACAAATTCACCGTGACGGCTCACGACCCCGGCGGAGCGACGTGGTGCGGCCTGACGCAACGGTCTTACGACGCGTGGCGTCGAAAGCACGGACTCCCGCTCCAATCGGTCCGGCGCGCGTCCGACGACGAAATCCGGGCGATCTTCCGCGAGGAATATTGGACACAGGCCCGCTGCGACGACCTGCCTCCCGGCGTCGACCTCTTGCAATTCGACACCACCGTGAACGAGGGCGCGGTGCAGGCGACGCGCGACCTGCAACGCGCCCTCGGCATTCCCGCCGACGGCGTCTTCGGCCTCGAAACACTGGAATGCGTCCAGCGCGTGACGACGCGGGCGGACCTCATCAATCGCGTTTGCGATCGGCGCACGAGCTTCTGGCGCAGCCTGACGACGTTCCGATGGTTCGGCGCGGGATGGCTCGCGCGGGGCTCCGCCATCCGCGCCCGCGCGCTCGCCATGCACGCCTCGGCGTGACCAGTTTCCGCGTGGCGTCGGCCGACCG
>CAIZGR010000634.1 GCA_903932535.1 uncultured Hyphomicrobiales bacterium
AACCTCAACCTCACCGGCCTCATCTTCCTCCGCTTCGCCTCCATCCGCCTCATGCTCCGAAGGCTCTGCAATCCCTCGTAAACCTCCGAGTCAGACTGTCAGCATTCTGGTAAAGGCTTGCTCAGCCCCGTAGGAACGCCATCGCGCCTCGCCACTCTCCGATCGGGACAACAATTGCCTGGTCGACCGTGTTGGACAGGCTCCAGGAACGCCAACGGATGATGACCGGCCTCCGCCAATACGCCCCTGCAACACTGCGCAACCGCGACCCCATTCTCGGTATCCTTCGTGATGTCCTGCCGGCAAAGGGCTGCATCCTCGAAATCGCGAGCGGCTCGGGCGAACACGTCGTTCACTTTGCGAGAAATTTCCCTGAACTCGTCTTCCAGCCCTCCGATCGCGAACCGGAAGCGCTCGAGAGCATCGCGGCGTGGGTGGAGGCGACACGCGTCACGAATGTGCTCGCGCCGACGGCCCTGGATGTTTCGCAATCGCCTTGGCCAATCGCTGCGGCCGATGGAATCCTCTGCATCAACATGGTCCACATTTCACCCTGGGAGGCGACGCTCGGACTGGTCAGGGGCGCGGCGGCGATCCTTCCTTCGACGGCGCCGTTCTATCTGTATGGCCCATACAAACGCGAAGGTTTCGCAACCGCGCCGAGCAACCAGGCGTTCGACAAAAGCCTTCGCGATCGCAACTCGACCTGGGGCCTTCGCGACCTCGAGGCGGTCGCAGCGGCCGCGCGCTCCGTCGGGTTCTCAGGTCCGACGATCGCCGAAATGCCCGCAAACAATCTGAGCGTGGTGTTCCGCCGTATCTGATCGAGACGACGCACTGAAGATTTGTTCGTCACTCGAACAGGTTTCTCGAGGGATTGTTCAGGAAGCGGCCTGACATCGACCCGGCCGTGGCGGAGCTTCGGACAGGGGCGATGCGAAAAGTTAGCTCGGGCCGCGAGGGCGCCTTCCGCCGGTCGCCCTCCGGAAAAGAGCCTGCGCTTCCGCGATGTCGGAGCGGCGGGGTCCGGCGCGCGAACCGGCCGCCTCGTGCATGAGCCCGGCGGGTTTGCTAGAAGCCCCCGGAAGCGAGGACACGCCACGGGACTTTCCGATCCGGACTGGGACATCCTCATGCGGGCGCCGCTGTTCAAGGCGATGGGTCCGACGATCTCGCGCGCCATGATCGGCATTCGCGGCCCGAAGACGTATTCCCGTGGCGAGCGAATCTTTGACGAGGGCGATCCGGCGGACGGGTTCTTTTGCGTTCTCGAGGGCCTGGCCAAGCTCTATCGCCTGCGCGAAGACGGCGAGGAGGTCGTGGTCGCGATCTTCTCCGCCGGCGAGACTTTCGCCGAGGTCGCCATGTTCCTCGGCGGGCGGTTCCCGGCAAGCTGCGAGACGGTCTCGCCGGCGCGCATCCTCGAGATCGACGCGGCGAAGCTGCGCCGCACCGTGATGGACCAGCCGCAACTGGCCTTCGACATGCTCGCCGCAGCGTCCATGCGTCTGAGGCAGCTCGTCGACGAGATCGAACACCTCAAGGCGCGCTCGGCGCCGCAGCGCATCGCCGAGTTTTTCGTCAGGCAGGCCGCAGAGTCGAGCGGCCCGGCCCGCATCGCGCTGCCCTACGAGAAAGCCCTGATCGCGAGCCGCCTCGGCATGAAGCCCGAGAGCTTTTCCCGGGCGCTCGGAAAGCTCGTGGATCTCGGGGTCGTGGTCGAGCGGGAAAGCGTCAGCATCGCCGACGTCGCAAGGCTCGCGGCCTTCGCTGAGGGATAGCCGCCTTAACCGGAGTCAAGGCGCCGGCCGGCTTTTTCTGGATAGCGGGTCAAGTCTTCGCCCGACGATCCGAGGCCTCTCATGCCGGCGCCCCTTCTCGGCGTCCCCCTGATGGACAGGGATCATGAAACGCTCGATCGGCTGTTCGCTCGGGCTTCCGAAATCGAAGATGCAGGCCTGCCGGAGGCGCTGGAGGCGATCGCGACGGAGCTCGGCGCCCATTTCGCGCGAGAGGAAGCCTTGATGACCGAAGCAAGGGTTCCCATTCTCCCGTGCCATCTCGAGTTGCACGCGCAGCTTCTGCGCGAGGTCGAGAAGATGCGGGATGCAATCGGTTCTCTCGACACGGAGACGGCGCGGCAGATCGTCCGCCGGAACGTGCCGGAGAAAACCGTCGTAGACATCGGGACACTGGACAATTGGAAGGCCTTCATCGCCCGCTGTGACCGCGAAACCCAGATGGATGTGAAGGAACGGGCGACTTTGGAGGGATGGCGGCACGCAGAACCCGGTGTTCAGCCAGACTTTCTGCCGCCGCATGATGAAATGGCGGTTCGCCGACGAGCGTGCCCGGAACCGAGCCTTCGCCGAAGCCCCTGGTGGCGCGCGCCAAACGCACGAATGTCTTGGGGACATTCGCGAGCCAACCGGCCGGAAAAGCCCAACGCAGCTCTTCCGCCGCAAAGGCGGAGGCAGCAGCAACTGCCGGCGCTCCCGACCGCGGCAGCCTCAGTGCGAGAACAGCACCGGCGCGGTCATGTGGGCCAGGATGTGGCGCGTGCCGGCGCCGTGGCCGAGCAGCGACTGCGTGCCGTGATCGAAGCCGCCGATCGCCAGAATGTCGGCCGCATGGTCCGATACGGCGCTGAGCAGCGTGTCCATGACCGCGATCTCGTCGACGACGAAGTGCTGGTAGCGCGCCCGCACGCCGTGAACCGCCAGATTGGCGACGAGGCGCTCGGCGAACTCGTCCCGCTGCTCGCTCTTGCGCGCGACTTCCACGACCAGCGCGTCGCAATCCTCGGCGAGCAAGGGCAGGACGTCGAACGTCGCGCGCGCCGCGCCGCGGGAGTTGTTCCAGGCGAACAGGGGCCGCGCGCCGACGTCCGGGTAATTCCCGACATAGGGTACGACAAGCACCGGACGGCCGCCGCCGTTGATCGTGTGCTCCGGGAGCTTGGCCGGGACCGGCTCGGCCTCGTGCGTCTGGCCGAGGACGACGAGGTCGTAGGTCCGCGCCAGCTCGACGAACCGCCGGTTGATCTCGGCGTCGCCGCCGCGGTTGAGGTCGAAGAAGCCGACCTGCTCGCCGAGCGCCGTCGTCGCCGCCTCGAAGGCGGCGCGGGCCGAATCGACCGCCTCGGTGTATTGCGCGTTCGGCCATGACGCGACCGCGCCGACATAATGCGGGTCGGCCTTCTCGGCGAACACGCCCGTCAGCCGCGCCCCGGCGCGCAATGCGATCTGGACCGCGAGCGCCACCCTCGCCGCCGCGCGCGGCTTGGAGTCGACATGCACGAGAATGTTCGCAAAACTCATTTCGTTTCCTCTCCCGGCGCGCTGCGGGACCATAGCGGAGGCCGGAAGACGGATCAACAAAACGGCTCCGCGCCCGACGGCGCTTCGGCCCTCGCGGGGTCAACAGCCGCAATCGTCGGCCACGATCCGGATTGCGGCAGGTCAATTCGCTCGGGCGCGAGCCCGGTAGTGTGACGCGCGCCTGCGCGCGGCTTGCCTGCTGGCGCGCCGATCGAGGGGATGGTTGCGTGAACTGGGTCGCTCTGGACTTGCTGATCGCGCTCGCGCTTCTGGGCGCGCTGGCGGCGTTTTCGATTGTCGCGGCGCGGTGGATCGAGCGCGTCGCGCCGCCGCAGGGCGGTTTTCTCGCCCTCGACGGCGAGCGGCTGCATGTGCTCGACCGCGGGCAGGGGCCGCCGATCGTGCTCATTCACGGGCTCAGCGGTCAGATGGGCAACTTCACCTATTCGCTGGTCGCGCGGCTCTCCAACGATTTCCGGGTCGTGGCGTTCGACCGGCCGGGCTCGGGCTATTCCACCCGCGCGCCGGGCGCGCCGGCGAGCGTCGGCGCCCAGGCGGCGACGCTGGCGAAGGCGATCCGCCGTCTCGGCCTCGGCCGGCCTCTGGTCGTCGGCCATTCGCTCGGCGGCGCCGTGGCGCTGGCGCTGGCGCTCGACCACCCCGATTGCGTCGGCGCGCTGGCGTTGATCGCGCCCGCGACCCATCCGGCCTTAAGGCCTCCCCGGGTGTTTCGCACGCTGGCGATCCGCTCGCCCGCGTTGCGGCGGGCCTTCGCCTGGACGCTGGCGACGCCGGGGGCGCTGCTCGCGCGCCCGCTCGCGATGAAGGAGGTGTTCGCGCCGGAGCCGCCGCCGCCCGGCTTCGGCGAAGCCGGCGGCGGGCTCCTGGGGATGCGCCCCGGAAACGTCGAATGCGCGTCGGCGGACATGATCGCGCTGGACGCGGACCTCAGGACGCTCCCGCAACGCTACGCCTCGATTCGGGTCCCGGTCGGGATTCTCTACGGCCGCGACGATCATATCCTGGACTGGCGGGCGCACGGCGAGGCCATGAAGACGGCGGTCCCGTCGCTCGATTTCGAGCTCGTCGACGGCGGCCACATGCTGCCCGTCACCCAGCCCGACCTGTGCGCGCGGTTCATTCGGCGCATGGCCGCCAGAGTGACGGCCGGGTGACGGCGCTGAGAGCGTCAGCGTCCCATGCAGGCGTCGACGAGCCGCTTCAGTTCGGCCCCGCGCGCGCCCTCGGGCGGGCCGGCCGCGAGCCGCGCCGCCGCGCCCGAGCGTTGAATCGCGTCGGCGACGCAGCGGCAGGACGAATCGCAGTCGTCGCCCTCGCGTCCTCCTGCGACGCAGGAGCGGTGACAGGCGGCGAGAAAGGCGGAAAAGTCCGGCTTCGGCGGCGGCGCGTGCGCGACGAGGGCGGAGGCCGCTACCGCCGAGACGAGGCCGATCAGGATCGGCTGGTGGACGAGATAGACCGCTAGGCTGTGCCGCCCGGCGAAGGCGACCGCCCGCCAAGGCTTGGAGCGCGCCCGCCAACGCCCGGGCCTCGTCAGCCAGGGCAGGACGCCGGGCAGCCGGGCGAGACCGAGGCCGATCAGCGTGACGCCCGCCCAGGGGAGCAGCGGGCGCCAGTCGAGCGTGTTCGGCAGCGCCACGCCGAGGCCGATCCAAAGCAGAGCCGGCGAATCGAACGCTTTCGACTGCACGAACACCGGCAGGAGAACCGCCGCGGCGCCCGCGGCGAGGCTCGCCCATGCCGGCCTCTCGATCAGCGGCAGGGCGAGCAGGCTCGCCGCGGCGATGCAGTGAAGGATGCCGAACGCGATCGTCTGGCCCGGTGCGAACATCGCGCTCCCGGCCGTGACCATCAACGCCGCGCCGGCGACGACGGCGAGGCGCTTGCCGAAGGCGGCGAGGTTCAGCCGGTCGCGATGGGCGAGCGCCAGAGAGACGCCGGCCAGCGCCAGGAAGGCGCTCGCGATCGTGTGCGACAGGAGGCGCATCGGCGGCGTGAACGGCAGGAGCGGCGAGGCGAGGCCGAAGTCGGCGAGGTCCCAGGTCAGGTGGTAGGCGGCCATGCCGATCAGCGCGACGCCGCGGGCGGCGTCGACCGCGTCGACGCGCCCGGCCGGGCGAGCGTCGCTCCGCGGGGGCTCGCCGCTCACGCGGC
>CAIZGR010000635.1 GCA_903932535.1 uncultured Hyphomicrobiales bacterium
CGACGTCGGCGCCGGGGGGAACTATCGGTCTGCGGGCGCGGGCGGCGCGGGCGGCGCGGCCGTGTCGAACAGCGGGACCGTCGCCACGCTGACCAACGCCGGAACCCTCAAGGGCGGCGCCGGCGGCGCCGGAGGGGCAGGGACCTATCAGGGCGGCGCAGGCGGCGCCGGCGGCGCGGCCGTGTCGAACAGCGGGACCCTCACGACGCTGACCAACGCCGGAACCCTCCAGGGCGGCGCGGGCGGCGCGGGGGGCGGCGGCGCCACGTCCGGCGCGAACGGCGCGGGCGGTTACGCGATCTACAGCGCCGGAACGAACGCCTCGATCGGATCGATCGCCAACAGCGGCCAGATCATCGGAAACGTCGAGATCGACAATCAGGCGAACGTCGCCGTCCACGGCGGGTCGGGCTCGACCCACGGGGTGTGGACCGGCGGGACGATCACCGTCGGGAACGGAAACCTCACCTTCGCCGACGGCAATACGTTCCTCGGCGAAGGCGTCTCGGTCAACGGCGGCGCCGGAACGGTCACCAATTCCGGAGCGCTTCAGCTCACCACCAGCCATGCGATCGCCGGAAGCTTCACGCAGACCGCCGGCGGCGCGCTCGACCTCGCGCTCGCGGGAACGGCGACGTACCAGTACGGCGCGCTGACCTTCTCCGCGACGCCGTCCACCGTCACGCTCGGCGGCGGCCTGGATCTCGGCCTCGTCGGGAGCTTCAAGCTCGCGGTCGGCTACGACTTTCGCATCCTCAGCGGCTTCTCCAGCCTCGGCGGCGACTTCGCCGGCCTGTCGGTGAACGGCGTGGCCTACACCGCCCAGTCCTCCGACGTCTGGACGTATGGCGGGGTCACGCTGACCGAGGTTCAGACCGCGAGCGCCCTCGACATCGTCGTCTCGGCCATCTGCTTCATGCCCGGCACGATGATCCGCACGCTCGAGGGCGAGGTCGCGGTCGAGACGCTGAAGCCGGGCGACCTCGTGCTCACCAGCGAGGGCGAGGCGAAGCCGGTCAACTGGCTCGGACGGCAGACGGTGATGCGGCGCTTCTCCGATCCGCTGCGCTCCTGGCCGGTCCGGGTCAAGGCGGGCGCGCTGGCCGACAACGCGCCCTGCCGCGATCTGCTGCTGTCGCCCGAGCACGCGCTGTTCATCGACGGGGCGATGATGCAGGCCGGGGCGCTGGTCAACGGAACGTCGATCGTGCGCGAAACGATCGTCCCCGAGACGTGGGTCTATTACCATGTCGAGCTCGATGATCATTCGCTGATCCTCGCCGAGGGCGCGCCGGCGGAGACCTTCGTCGACAACGTCGATCGCCTCGCGTTCGACAACTGGGACGAGTTCGAGGCGCTTTATCCCGACGGCAAGGCGGTGGTGGAACTGCCCTATCCGCGCGCCAAGGCTTATCGGCAGGTTCCGCGGGCGACCCGCGCGGCGTTGAGCCGGCGCGCCGAATTGCTGTTCGGAACAGCCGTGCCGGCCGCGGCCTGATTCGCCGATCCTCGTCCTCTGTGGCAGGCTTTACGGCCGCTGCGGAGGCGTTGGCTTCCGTCCCGCGAGAGACCTACATTGTTGCAAAATGACGGCGGCATGTCGAACATCGATGGGAAAGACTTTGCCGCGCTGGTCAAGCTCGGCCATGAAGCGCGCGGGCGCGGCGACCGCGGCGCGGCGCTCGCCTATTTTCAGGCCGCGTCCGAAGCCGATCCGCGGCGCATCGGGGCTCGGATCGAGGTCGCCAACGAACTTCGCGAGCTTTCGCGCCTCGACGAAGCGGAAGCGAACTGCCGGAAAATTCTCGACGAGGAGCCGCGCCACGTCGGGGCGCTGGCGCAACGCGGCCGCATCGCCCGCACGCGCGGCGACCGCGAAGCCGCGCTCGCCCATTTCCAGGCCGCATCCGAGGCCGACCCGCGGCAGGTCTGGGTTCGGTTGGACGTCGCCACCGAGCTGCGCGAGCTTTCCCGCCTCGAGGCGGCGGAAGCGGGTTACCGAACGATTCTCGACGAGGAGCCGCGGCACGTCGGGGCGCTGCTCGGCCTCGGCCACATCGCCCGGCGGCGCGGCGACCGCGAAGCCTCGCTCGCCCATTTCCAGACCGCGTCCGAAGCCGATCCGCGGCACATCGGGGCTCGGATCGAGGTCGCCAACGAACTGCGCGAGCTTTCGCGCGCCGACGAGGCGGATGCAGTCTGCCGGAAAATTCTCGACGAGGAGCCGCGCCACGTCGGGGCGCTGGCGCAACTCGGCCGCATCGCCCGCACGCGCGGCGACCGCGAAGCCGCGCTCGCCCATTTCCAGGCCGCGTCCGAGGCCGATCCGCGGCAGGTCTGGGTTCGGTTGGAGGTCGCCAGCGAACAGCGCGAGCTTTCTCGCCTCGACGAAGCGGAAGCGATCTGCCGGAAAATCCTCGACGACGAGCCGCGGCATGTCGGGGCGCTGGTGCAACGCGGCTATATCGCCCGCAGGCGGGGAGGCAGGAAGACCGCGGTCGCCTATTTCGAGGCCGCCCACGAGGCCGATTCCCTCCACGTCGGCGCGGCGCTGGAATTGGCGGCGGATCTTCGCGAATTGTCTCGCCTCGACGAGGCCGAAGCCGTCTGCCGGACCATGATCGAACGGCGCCCGGGCGACGGTCCCATCCTCGTCGGACTGGCACACGTTGTTCGAAGGGCCAGAGGACGGGAAGCGTCGCTGGCGCTGTTCCTGGCGGCGGCCGAGGCCAGTCCCGATCCGGCCAACGCGCTCGTCGAGGCGGCGCACGATCTGCGTGAATTGTCGCGTCTCGGCGAGGCCGAAGAGGTTCTTCGACGCGCGCTTGCCCGCCATCCCCAGCACGTCGGCGCCCTGATCGGGCTCGGTCACATCGCCAGACGGCGAAGCGATCACGATGTGGCCCTGGCGTGGTTCGAACGCGCCCTTCTCGCCGACCCCGGAAACCTGTGGGCGAAGCTGGAGGCCGTTGGGCAATGTCGCGAACTCGGACGGTTCGACGCGGCGATCGCCCTGCTCGATTCCTTGTTTTCGCAGGCGCCGGACGATCCGAATGCCTGGAGTCACAGGGGTCAAATCGCGCGTCGGCAAGGCGATCGCGCGGTGGCGCTGGGGGCGTTTCGTCGCGCCCTCGCGAACCATCCCCACCATGTCTGGGCCATGATCGAAATCGCGGTCGAGGAGCGCGCCGCCGGCCGCCCCGCAGACGCGGAAGCCATGTTGCGGCGCGCGCTCGAGACGGAGCCCGACCATGCCGGCGCCCTGATGCAACTGGTCGAACTGAAGCTTCTTGCCGATTCGATGGACGAGGCGCTGGCCCTTTCTCGCCGCCTGATCGCATCTCACCCCGGCAATCCGGGATGCTACGCTCAGGGTTCTCGAATACTCATGGAACTCGGCCGGCGAGAGGACGCGCTCGAACTTCTCGATCGAGCGAGTCGTATCTGCGGAGCGGTTCCGGAGATCGCGTTGGCGCGCGTCGAAGTCCACCGCAGAGGCGGGGATTGGGGAGACGCGCACGAGGTTCTTCTGTCCGCCGTCGAGGCCGATCCTTCCGCGAGACATTTCAATCTCTGGGCGCAGCGCGTTTCGCTCGACATCGCTCTGGGCGACTTCGCATCCGCCGCTTCGATGCTGGGCGCCCCGCCGGGGGCGTCGGCGCCCGAAAAAGCGCGCGCGGAAAGCCTGCGGGGCGAACTGGCCGCGGATCAATGGCAGTTGAGCCGAGCCGCACGGCATTACGGCAACGCGCTTGCTCTCAACCCCGAGGCAGGCTGGACTCATGCGGCGCTGGCCCGCATCTTCCTGATCCAAATGGACCTGGATCTGGCGGCCGCGCATTTGCGGGAGATGGTGCGTCTGTCGGCCGCCGCCAACGTCCTTCAGGGCCTGTCGCCGAACGTGTCGCAGACTCATGTCGGCCAACTTCTGGACGAATTCGCGCTCGACGGCGATGCGCGTCGTCGATTGACGGACATCCGAGAGCTGCCCGCGGCCGAACGGATCGAACCGTTGAGAACAATGATCCGGGAGGATCCGGACCTCACCTCCTCGTCCATTTTGCTCCTCGTCGCGTTGCGACAGGCCGGACTGTTCCGCGGCGCGGCTCGGGAGCCGGAGGCGCTGGCAGCAAGCGCCCAGATCCCAAAAAGAATATGCCAGTATTGGGATTCCCGAGAGCGCCCGGAAGAACTGGAAGCCGTCATGCAGAGTTGGCGCGACTGGCGCCCCGATTATTCGTATACGTGCTTCGACGATCTTTCAGCGAGCGCCTTCCTCCGCCGACACTTGCCTGCTGCGGTGTTCCAGGCTTACAAGCGCTCTCGAGATCCGGCCCAAAAGGCGGATCTCTTTCGCCTTGCCTGCCTTTACGTCACGGGCGGTTTCTATGCGGATGCCGATGACCGCCGCCTCGCCGAGATTGGGACGATCATTCCGGCCGACGCGGAATTGGTGGTCTATCAGGAAGAGTACGGGACGATCGGCAACAACTTTATCGGCGCCGTTCCCGGTCATTGCGTCGTCGCCCGCGCGCTCGCCCTCGCGACCGAGGCTGTGAACAGGGGCGATTCGGACATTGTTTGGCTGACG
>CAIZGR010000636.1 GCA_903932535.1 uncultured Hyphomicrobiales bacterium
CGGTGGCGGCGGTGGCGGCGTTGTCGGCGTTGTCGGCTTCGGCTTTTGACCCCTGCGTCGCCAGCGCGACATTACCGGCCGCTGTAAGCGTGTCGGCGTTGCCCTGATTACCCTGCAAACGAATGGGGTTGTTGGCTTGGTCGAACTGCAAATTCGTCCCGGCCTGCGCGTTGGCGATGGCTTGTTGCTGAACGTATTGGGGGTCTTGCTGCCCGAGGTAGTTGTATTGCTGCATCTGCAGCGCGGCCAGCGGGTTTCCGGCGATCGGGCCGTACATCTGCATAAGCGCGTTCTGCGCCGCGTTGTGGTAATATTGGTCGGTGATCATGTTGGCGCCTTGAACGGCCTCGCCAAACGACCCCATGCTGTCGCCATAACCCGGCATAGCTTAAACTCCCCTCAAAGCGTCATCGCGCCGGACGGCCCGGCCATGGAGGCGGCGGCGCCGGACGGGGCGGACCCCAGACCGCCGGTCCCGTAGACGCTGGGGCCGTTGAACGCGCCGAACATGTTCCCCAGACCGTTGAGGCCGCCGCTGGCGACGCCGCCGAGCGCGGAGCCTATGCCGCCCGCCAGACCGCCCCACATATTCGCCTGCGCCTGCCCGCCCTGCAAAAGCGCGTTGGCGCTGTTGGCGCCGCCCGCCGTCCCCGCTTGCGCGATCCCGCCTAGCATGTTCTGCCCCATGCCGGCGGTCCCGCCGTAGGCCGAGTTGAGGCCGCCAAGCTGGCCCAGATAATTGTTGAAGGTGGTCGAAGCGAGGTTCTGCCCGTAGCCCTCGAGCGCCTTGGCGTTCGCACCGCTGTCGAGAAGGCCGCTCGCCGCGCTGTTGGAGTTGATCGCCTTCATGCCGGAGTTCAGTTGGAACTGATAGCCGGTGCTGTTCTTGTAGTTGTTGAAGGCTTGTTGCGCCTGCGCGGGGTTGCCGCCAATGCCGAGCAGGCCCGCAAGCTGGGTTTGGACGTTCTGCTGTCCGCCGAGCGCGCCCGTCCCCGCGTTAATGTAGCTGGTGGCCGCCGCCCCGCCGGGGCCTTGCGTCAGATAATTGTAGCCCGTCATCGCCCGTTGGGCGGCTTGGTTCGCGTAATTGGTGGCGGCTTGCCCGCCTTCGAACGCGCCTATTCCGCTGGCGATACCGCCGATAATGCTGCCCATTGGGCGCGCTCCAAACGATAGAGGACGCATGGGCGGCCGAGATTGTCGACCGTATCGGCGAAGGGTCTGCCTCCGATCGCGCGACAAACGAGGCGTGAGGGACGGTTCACGCGGGGAATGCAGGCTGTGATAACGGAGGCCCCGCGCTCTGTAAACACCGCCGTAACGGCTTGGGCGCCAAACGCGATCGCCCAGCCCCCGCGCCAAGGCGGGGAGAGGATCAAATGGGCGTCGTAAGCGTGCGGGGCCGTTTGAGCGAAGAGGGCTACGGCGGCCCCGCCGTGGGAGCGGAAACCTATGTTGCCGGGGTCGGAGAAGAAGGGGCCGGCGCTAAGCGGCCCGATCCCCGGCGCCAAGGTCTCGGCGTAATCGTTAAGCTGTTTCTCTACCAGGGGGCGGTCCGCCGGGGTGATCCGCAAGAGCCAAGCTGGTCTGCTCGATGGTTTCGGTTCGGTTTGTCCAGCCTTTACCGAAGAGAGCATAGGTCGTCAGCCTGTGGTAAAAGTCGAGCCGGGCGGCCGAGTATGCTTTGATCGCTTCGCGGACGTCAACGGCGTGGGCGGCGGCGAGCGTGTGAACGCCGATGCGGCCGTCGACGATCAGGTTCTCCTTGAGCCCCACGGCGTTCAGCGCGCGCTGCAGGAAGAAAGCGGCCTCGCGCGGCCCGGTGTTGATCGCGGCGTCGAAAGCCGCGAGGTCCAGACCGGACGGGAGCGTATCGCCGCTCACCGCGTTCCAATACATCGTGCGGTAAATGTCGGATATCTCCGCGTCGGTGGCGGTGCGGACGTCGGTGTTGTTGTCGCCGCGCGCCGCCCGGTAGGCGTTGAACGTCGCTTGAGTGACGCCCTTATAGGTGGACCCGCCGGGGTCGTTGGGGTTGTTGCTGTAGCCGCCCTCTTGAGCGAGCGCGACGTCGAGAGCGTAATCGTAGTTCTCAATCATGGTGATCCTCCTAAGCAACCCAAGATAGCACGGTGACTGTGGCCCCGTTCGTCAAATCCGACATGAACAAGCCCACGTTGTTGTAGCCTAAAGCGTTGAGGAAGCCCCCGGCTATCGTGGTCGTGTAAAGCGTTTCGAAGGTCTGGCCGTCGAAACTGTATTTGAAATAAATATTCGTTCCGTCGTTTTGCAGTTTCAACCATATGACCTGTTGAAACCAATTAACCCCGGAGCCGACGACGTCGCCCGCGTAAGAGTTATAGGCATTCCAGTTCGTAACTCCTAGCTTGCCTTGCCCGATGAAAGACCCGAACGTCTGTATCTTGGAAGACCCGTCGTAAAAGCAAAGGCCCATTTTATCGTAGGCCGTCGAGTTGCCTGTAAGCGCAAGCAACGCGGTCACGGAGTAAGGGGCGGTCGGCGCGGGGCCGTAGAGAACGACGACGTTGCCGCTGATCGTCCCCGGCGACGTCATGGACACGCCCGTAGGGCCGTTGAAGATGAAAGACGAGTTCTGATTTACCCAAGACGTCAGCCCGGTGCTGAACGACGTGGGCAGGGAAGACATGACCCCGCTGTAGAGCCCCCCGCCGCCTCCCCCGCCGCCGGAGCCCCAAGACGGGTTCGCGCCCGCCCCGCCGCTTATGAGGGCCTGCCCCGCCGTGCCCGGTCCAAGGGCCGCCCAGACCGACGCCCCGCGGTAGAGGATATCGCCTTGCGTGCTGCCCATGACGGCGTCGAGAAGGGCCGACAAGGTCTTCCAGACGGACGGCGTTCCCGACGCCAGCA
>CAIZGR010000637.1 GCA_903932535.1 uncultured Hyphomicrobiales bacterium
CGGCGCGACCCCGCAGACCAACACTTCCGCTCGCGGGGTTCGACGGGCTCGGCGGCCTCCAGCGCCGCCTGCGCCGGATCCGCGCTTCCGCTCTTCTCCCCTTGCCGGGGGGCTTTGTGGGAGAAGAACCCGGCCGAATACCCCCGGCCGGGTGAGGGGTCGCGGCGCGCGGGACGCCCACGCGCGGCGCGACCCCTTCATGCCGGCGACGCCGGCTTCAGTTATTCAACTCAGGCTGCCTCACCCTCGCCCTCGGCTCGAAGACGGGCGGCCGAGGCGCCGTCGTCATGGCCAACGCGGCGCCCGAGGATATGGCGGGCGACGTCCCGCAATGGGCGTTCAAGATGCGGGTCGCGAAAAGGCTCGACGACGAAGAGGGCTGGCGAAGCGCTCTATTCGCTGCGGCCGGCGCTGAGGGAGACGGCCTTGACCTGGACGTAAACAGGCGCGCCGTCGGCGAGCGCGAGCTGGTCCCAGGCCTTGCGGGTCAGCCGCGACAGCAGGCGCGCGCCTTTTCCGTCGGCGCCGAGCGACACGACCGCGACGATCTCGTGCCCGTCCACGGGCCTGGCTTCGACGACCCGGCCCGGCCCGATGTTGAGGATCGAAGTTTCGCTCGGCGGCTCGCGCGCGAGGCTCACGTCGCTGGCGATGACCCGGACGCGCCGGGGCTCGCCGACAGGGGCGGCGGCTGCCGGCTCGATGAAGCGGCCGCCGCGGACCCCCACCGTCAGGAGACCATAGGCGGCGTCGTAGGCCTCCACGCGCCCATCGAGCGTGACCGCCGCTCCGCGCCCCATCGCGAGCGGCAGCGCCGGGTCGCTCTGCAGGTCGGCGAGCAGGCCCGAGGCCACGATATGACCCTTGTCCAGCAGGATCATCGTGTCCGCCAACCGTTCCACCTCGGTCATGTCGTGCGTGATATAGAAGATCGGCAGGGCGAAGTGATCGCGCAGCTTCTCGATGAACGGCAGGATCTCGCCCTTCGTCGCCCGGTCGAGCGCAGAGAGCGGCTCGTCCATCAGCAGGAGCCGGGGCTGGGTCAGCAGGGCGCGGCCGATGCCGACCCGCTGGCGCTCGCCGCCCGAAAGATTGCGTGGCGACCGGTCGAGCAGCGCTCGGATGCCGAGGAGGTCCACCACCTCGTCGAAGTCGATCGCAGGCCGGTCGGCCGGGAGCTGGGGCGGGGCGCCGAAAAGCAGATTGCGCCGCACCGACATGTGCGGAAACAGGCTCGCCTCCTGAAAGACGTAGCCCAGCGGCCGCCGATAGGTCGGGAGGAAGGTCAGGTCCCGATCCTGCCAGATCTCGCCGTCGATGTCGAAATAGCCGTCCTTGACCCGGATCAGCCCCGCGATGCAGCGCAGCACGGTCGTCTTGCCGCAGCCTGACGGGCCGAACAACGCGGTCACGCCCCTGGCTGGAACTTCGAAGGTCGTATCGAGCGTGAACTTGCCCAGCGTATTGTGAAACGCCGCCTTGATCGCCTGGGGTCCGGTCATCCTCCACCCCTCGCGAAACGCTTCTGGATCAGGATCATCGACAGAATCACGACAAAGGCGAAGGCGACCATGCTTCCGGCGAGAATGTTCGCCTCCCGCCACCGCATGGTCTCCACATAATCGAAGATCGCGGTCGACATCACGCGGGTGCGGCCGGGAATGTTGCCGCCGATCATCAGCACCACGCCGAAATTGCCGACCGTGTTGGAGAATCCCAGAACCGCGCCGGAGAGAAAACCGGGGCTCGCCAGCGGCAGGGCCACGCGCCAGAACGCCTGCCACGGCGAGGCGCGCAGAGTCGCCGCCGCCTCCATCGGACGGTCGCCCACGCTCTGGAAGGCGTTGCGAATGGGCTGCACCACGGTCGGCAAGGCGGAGACGATCGAGCCGATCACGAGGCCGGGAAAGGTGAAAGCGAGCGTGCGCGCCCCCCAAAGCCCCGCCAGCCAGCCGCCCGGACCGTCAGGCCCGATCACGATCAGGATGTAGAACCCGAGCACGGTCGGGGGCAGCACCATCGGCAACGAGACGATGGTCGCCACGACCTCGCGCCACTTCGCTTTGGAGCGCGCCAGCCACCAGGCCAAAGGCGTCGCGATCACCAAAAGCGAAAGCGTCGTGACGGTCGCCAGTTGCAGCGTCAGCTCGACGGGCGGCCACAGATTGGCGAAACTGTCCATACCCGATCACTGGAGCGCGTAGCCGAAGCGCTCGATCACGGCTTGAGCTTCCGGCGTCTTCAGGAAAGCGAGGAACGCCTTGGAGGCTTCGCTGTCCGCGCCTGTCTTCAGAAGCACCGCGTCCTGTCGGATCGGCGAATGCAGCGATTCCGGCACGAGCCAGCGCGTCCCCTCCGTATTCCCGAAGAGCTGCGACAGCGCCACGAATCCGAGTTCGGCGTTGCGCGTGTCGATGAACTGGAACGCCTGCGCGATGCTGTTGCCCTGAACGAGCTTGGGCTGAAGCGCGTCCCAAACGCCGAGGGCTTTCATCGTCTCGACGGCGGCGCCGCCATAGGGCGCGGAGGTGGGATTGGCGATGGAGATGCGCCTGAAGGCGCCCGCCTTGAGAGCATCCTCCCCCTTGGTCACGTCGACGACGCGGCTCCAGAGCACGAGCTTGCCGATCGCGTAGGTGAAACGGCTGTCTGGAACGGCGAAGCCGTTCTCGACGGCGAGCCGCGGCCGTTCCTCGTCGGCCGAGAGGAAGACCTCGAACGGCGCGCCATGGGTGATCTGGGTGTAGAACGACCCGGAGGCGCCGGTGATGAGAATGGCTTCGTGCCCCGTCTTCTGCCGGAACAGCGCAGCGATCTCGCGCGCCGGCTCGGCGAAATTGGCCGCGACCGCCACATGCGTCTGAGCCGCCTCGGCAGGCGCTGCGGCGGCGCCGAGCAAGAGGCAGAAGGCCGTCGCAATCGTCTTGAATGTCATGATAGCCCCAGCTTTCCCGACGACGGGTCGAAAAGGTCCCCAAAGACGTTTCGACGTCGAAACTCCGCACATTGCCGGTCGATATGTTTCCGACAATATTACGGCTATGTCGACTGCTTTGAAGTCTTGGTCAAGCCTTTTGATCCCGCTGCGGCGACGGAGTCCTCAATGCGCCCGCTGCTGTCGTGAATTACCCGAGAACGCGGCTCCCATCGGCTTCCCTTTCATCAAGCTCTCGAGCCATCCGCGACTGCTCCCGGCGACTTGCCCCTCCTCGCTCTCAAAGCCTATAATAGAAATGGTCGCCGCTGTATTTTAATATACCAAAGGGGGCGGCCATTCTCGGAACGCGAAGTACGGGGCTCCCCATGAAAATCAGCGCACGCAACCAGATCGCCGGCACGATCACGGCAATTCACAAGGGCGCGACGACGGCCCATGTCGAGATCGACGTCGGGGGAACCGTGATCACCGCCGCGATCACCAACGAGGCCGTCGATCAGCTCAAGCTCGCAGCGGGCCAGAAGGCCTACGCCGTGATCAAGGCGTCGGACGTGATGGTCGGAATCGAGCACGGCGGCTGAAGCGCGCACGGCCGTTCGCATCGGGCGGCTGCGAGGGACGACGCCTGTCGAAGGCGGCGCCGCAGCCGCATTCCGGCGTGCGGCGCGCAGGGCATGAAATCTTTCAATGGCTTAGGCGACGTTGCGGCAAGCCGCCGCAGGGGGGGAGGCGACAGTTACGCCGGAAAAGTCATGGCTCGACGTGAATTGGATCGACTGGCCGCTGTGATGAATCACGAAGCCTCCTCGAGGCTTCCCCCTTTGGCCGAGGTCCGTCGCAAGACTGTCCGCCCCATTCAATTCGGAACGCCACGTATCACGCCGGAACCTATCGTTGCTGCGGATGCGTGGCCGGCGCCGGCGCCGCCTCTCCAGGCGCGGCCGCGCTCCTCCCGCCCGTCCCGTCCATGACGCCGAGAATCTTGCGCAGGATTCCGGGGGCGATCGCCGACAGCGGATTGATCGTCAGCTTCGGGTCGCTCAGCGCGCCCTGGGCGCGGTAGGTGATCCCGAACACGCCCTCGTTCTGCCCGCCGCCGAGAAGAACGCCCACGAGCGGAATCTTGCCGAGCAGACTGTTGACGGAATAGGCCGGGACGAAGGTGCCCGTGACGTCGATCGTGTTGCGGGCGAAGTTGACGGTTCCCGAGGTCGTCAGGCCCATGTTCGGATTGAAGATGACGGCGTCCCGGATATCGAGCTGGCCCGGCGTGCGCTCGAAGGCCATCGTCATTTTCTGAAAGCGGATGAGTTGCGGATCGACCGCCTGTCCCGGACCGGGCGAGGGCGCGGCGGCGACGAGCCGTCCGAACGCCGGCTCGTCGCGCAGCGCGAAATTCGTCACCGTCGCCCTGCCGGCGCTGGTTTCGCCGTTCGTCTCGAGGACGAGATCGAGATTACCTCCCTCCATGCGCGCGGAGAGATCGGCGAATTTGGCCAGCGCGCCCGCGTCGCCCGCCGTCAAGCGCAGCAGGCCGTCTTCGCCGCGTCCCGCTGCGATCGTCCCCTGGCCGAGACGGCCCCTGAGGGCGTTCAGGCGGTCGTCGCCGTTGCGACGCGAGAAGTTGAGATCGAGGCCGGCGATCGTCTGCCGGTTTGCGCCGGTCGCGGCCGCGATCTTCATGTCGAGGTCGAAATCCTTCTCGCCCGCCTGCGAGGGCGAGCCCTGCTCCGTCACCGATTTGAGGAGCGGACGCGCGTCGAGGGTCGATCCGCGGACGTTCGCCTTGATCGTGCTCGCCGTGTTGACCACGTCGGCCTGCAAGCTGTCGCCCGGCGAAATCCGCGCCTGGGTGATCTTCGCCGTCTGGATCGCGCCATCGAGGGCGACCTCGGCCGACCCCCTGAACGAAACCGTTCCGAAGTCGACCGCGAGATTGCTCACCGACGCGCCGTCCAGCGACGGCTTGATCTGGAACGTCGCCTTGCCCGGCTTGCCGGCCGCCTTCGAGACGCCCGGCAGCGGGTTGTCGAGGCCGGCCGGGGCGAGGTCGATCTCGACGTCGGCATTGGCGCGGGAGAGCGGCGCCTTGATCCTGATCGGCAGCGGCCCGGTCAGCCAGCCGAGATTGAGCCCGCGCTTCACGCGCGCCGCCTGGTCGAGCGTCGCCGTCACCGTCGCCGAGCCCTCCGCTCCGGGCGCGCGGGAGGC
>CAIZGR010000638.1 GCA_903932535.1 uncultured Hyphomicrobiales bacterium
CGGCGCGACCCAGTCCGCCACGGGCCTGGCGATCAGCCAGGCCACCGCGATGAGCAACGGCGCGGTTTACGCCTGCGTCAAGCGCCGCTCCGAGGACGTCGCGCGCTGCACGCCGCGGCTGTTCCGCAAGGACGCCGCCGGCAAACGCGTCAAGATCGGCCCCGACGAACACCCGGTCGCCGCGTTCTTCCGCAAGCCCAACGCCTACCAGACGTGGTTCGAGTTCTCCGAGCAGATCAACGTCGGCAAGCTGCTCAAGGGCAACGGCTACGCCGCGATCCGCCGCGACGGCCGCGGCCGGCTGCGCGACATGATCCCGATTCCGACCGACGCCGTGCTGGTGATGGAGGGCTACGAGGGCGGCATTTACTACAACGTCGCCCGCATCGGCCTGTGGCAGCTCGCGATGCTGCGCGAGTTCCCGCCGCAGCTCGCCGCCGAAGACGTGTTCCACCTGCGCGATTTCTCGTTCAACGCGCTAGTCGCCGCCAGCACCATCGGCCTCGCGCGCGATTCCATCGGCGTCGCGATGGGCCTCGAACAGCAATCGGCGCGCATGATGGCCAACGGCGCGCGGCCGTCGGTGATCCTGCAGGCCAAGAAGCGGCTCGACCAGGTCGCCGCCGACCGGCTCAAGCAAAGCTGGAACGACCTCTACCGCGGCCTCGCCAACACCGGCCAGACGGCGGTGCTGGAGGAGGGCATCGAGGCCAAGGAGCTGCAGCTCTCCAGCGTCGATCTCGAATTCATGGCGCAGCGCAATTACCAGGTGATCGACGCCTGCAGGTTCTGGGGCGTCCCGCCGTTCAAGCTCGGCATCACCGAGCTGCGCGGCATCAACATCGACCAGATCAACCAAGCCTACGTCAATGACACGATCATGCCGGATCTGCACCGCTGGGAGCAGAAGCTCGACCAGACGTTCGGCCTTGCGGATCAGGACATCGAGGTCAGCCGCGACGAGACCGTGCTGCTGCGCGCCGACGTGACGACCCGCTACACCGCCGCGCGCATCGCGCTCGGCGGCGCGGCGTTCGTGAAGGTCAACGAGGTGCGCGCCGGCGAGGGGTTGCCCGAGGTTCCGGGCGGCGACGAGATCACCCGCCCCGTCAACGTGGCGACGCTGGGCAGCGACATCACCGGAACCGCGCCCGACGGCGCCGGCCATCCGACGACGGCCGAAGGCGGCGTCGCCGGGGCGGATCATGTGCCGCCGGCGAAACCGGCTGCGGCGCAAACTGAGGACGAGGGATGACGGCAGTCGGCAATCGGCAGTCGGCAGTCGGCGTCGCGGAAATCGCCGCGCTGATGGCGGCGCTCGACCGCGCCGGCGTCCCGTCGTTCGGCCGCCTATTCTCCGGGACCGCGGCGCAATGTCGCCTCCTTCGCGAGCATTTTCCCGACGTCGAAGTCCACATCGTCGGCCGACTGCCGACTGCCGACTGCCGACTGCCGAGAGCCCCAAGGAGCCCCGCGCGTGCCTGACAGCCAGCGCAAATTCCTCACCGGCGCCGTCGTCGCCGACGCCGCGCTTGGCGAGCGCCAGATCCGCGTAGTCGCCAATTCCGGCCAGCCGGACCGGGTCAAGGACGTGCTGA
>CAIZGR010000639.1 GCA_903932535.1 uncultured Hyphomicrobiales bacterium
CAACTTTGACCAGATCGCCGAAAGCCAGCCGGTCAGGCCGACGCCGCCGGCGGGGATCGTCGCGCCGGTGATCGCCGCGCCGCTGTCGGCGACCGGCAGACCCGCCGAGGGCGTCGGGAGCACGAGATTGCCCGCCGCGTTCTGAAACCCGACCGCCGTCGCGGAAGACGGAACCGCCGCGCCGGTCGAGCCGACGCTGCCATTGGAGCCGGCGGGGCCGCTGCTGCTCCCCCCGGCGGGGGTCAGGCCCGTCGTCACGTCGAGCGTCACGCTCGCGCCGGAGCCCGAGACATTGAAAGCCCAGACGCCATTGGCGTCGCCGATTTCGACAACATGATTTTCGCCGCCGAGCATCCGATGCGGCAGCGCGCCGGACGACGGCGCCGAATCCTGGATGCGCAGCTCGACAAACAGGCCGGAATCGGGCGCCGGAATCCGCGCGATGAGCGGTCCCGTTCCGATATTGACCCAGGCCCCAGGGGCGACGATAACCGGCGCGGTGACAGTCGACATGCGCTATCCTTCCTCGATGGGAAAATTCAGAGGGCGTCGCTTCTAGGTCCGGCTATCCGTGCCCGCCGACCCCTGCGGCTGTTCGCAGTCGACCGACGTCGACCAGCCGCCGCGCGAATAATGATGATGCGCGGTCTTGATCCGGTACGAGCCGTCGACCCCGGCGCGCGCGCCGGCGACCGTGCAATTGTTCTGGCTCAAGGCGCGCGGATCGCCATAAATCTCGAACGATCCGGCGCCCGTCTTGCGCGCGCTTTCGTCGGCCGCGCTTTGCGCCTTGTTTTGCGCATGGGCCTGACTGGCGCTCTTGAAGGTCGAGACGAAATCGGCCTGGGCGTTCGAGAGCCCCGTTGGCAGGCTGACCGCCTTCCACAGGGCGGCCTTGGGATCGTAATAATGCGCGCGGCTGTTGGCGTAGACACCATGACCTATGGTCGGCGTCACGTCCCATGAAATCAGATTGCCGGGCCGCACGATAGCGAGCGGCGCCAGTGGCTGTCCGCTTGCCGAGGCCCCGGAATTGCGCGGCACGAAAACCGCCTCGGGATGAGCGACCTTGAACGTCGCGCCGATCTCGGCGGCGATGCGCCGCCCCCAGTTCAGAAAGCTTTCGTTGTGCATCGCCCAATAAGCGCGCTGGATTGACGCCAGCGACGAATCGACCTGGACCTGATAGCCGGCGAGTTGGCCCCATTGCTGCGCCGCCTTGCCGAAGGTCGTATTATCGAGCTGCTTGTTGAGCTTCTGTTTGCCCTTGCCGACCAGGTCGGCGGATTTGGCGGAAATAGTCAGCCCCATGCCGGCGCCGCGCGAGCCGTGCGATTTCGGCTCGTCCGTCTTGCCGGAAAACGTGACCGCGCCCGCGACCGAAAAGGCGGGAACTTCCTCCCACCAGATCGCCGCCGTGATCGCCGCCCCGACGCGCGGCAGTTTCAACTGGCCGTAGGAATCGTTCAGCACGATATCGAGCGTGTCCGACTTGCCGCCGTCCGAATCGGTCAGCGACAGCGATTCGAGAACCGGATCGAAGACGGATGTGACCGGCGAGCCGTCGATGGTGATCGAATAGGCCGCTTTCATTTTGCGTTTCTGGCCTCACTCGTAAAGCGTCACCAGCGGCGCGGAATTGGCCGACGTTTGCGGCGCGGGGTCGGTCACCGTGATGCTTGTCCCGCGCGGCGGGAAAGGCCCCAGCGCCGCAAGCCCCGGATTGGCGGCGAGCGTCGCCTCGACCAGCCCGGCGACCTCCCGGCCGTAGGCCGTGAACAGCAGCAGATCCAGCGGCGTGCGGTCGTTCGGAAAGGTCAAAACCCGCGTGGTCATCCGCCCAACCCCGAGACCAGGCTTCCGAGCAGCGAAATCATCGCGTCGGCGGAGGCGCCGACCGGCGATTGCTTCATCTCGACGTCGAATTCGATCCACCGCCCGACGCCGGTGACGTCGAGATAGGTGTGACGCTCATGCAGCCGCTCGATCAGCATCCAGCCTAAAACCGTGCCGTCGCCGCGAATCGCCATCTGCGGCGTCCCGGAAACCGCCATCGCCTGCAACCCGGCCCAGGCGCCAAGGCCGAACTGGTGCGGCAGCAGCCGCCCATGAAGCAAAAGATGCGTGTCGGCCTGCCCGACGAATTCACTCGGTTTTTGCGCGCCCATGACCGGGTGTTCGGCGTAGTCCGAGCCCATCAGGAGGTCGGCCTCATGAGCGTTGATCGGCATGACGCTGAAGCCGATGGCGCCGATCTGGAACAGCATTTCAATGATCCTGCACGGGCCCGGCGCCGAAATGGCCGGTGGGGCCGGACGCGGCGAGCGACGCGCGCAGGCCCGCCGAGGCCTTTTGCGCCTTCGACGCCGCCATCGGCCCGACCTGCCGAAGCGTCGCCAGCAGCTTTTCCGCCGCCGACTGGGCCGACGCGATTGAAGAGGAATCGACGTTGACCGCGACGGGGGCGGCGACTTGATCGATCGATTGTTTCGCGGCTTCCGCCTTTTCCTTGGCCGCGTCGAGCTGGCCGAGATCGGCGGGGCGCGCCGGCGGCGTAGGCGTCTGCGTCAGGTCCGAAGGCCGCTGGGGCGGCGTCGGCGGGTTGACCGGCGGCGTCCAGATTTGCGCGGGATGATCGACCCAATTTCGGAACTGCTTCCAGCGCTGCTCCTTGGAATAGGCCTCGGCGTCGAAGTGATCCTCGTATTTTTCGTCGCGCTTCCAGCTTTTGCCCTGCAGCCAGTTGGACGCTTTACCGAGAAAATCCGACGTATAGCTTTTGCCTTCTTCCTTGGGCGTCGTGCGCGCTTTTTCCATAGCGTCGGTCGACGCCTTGACGAGACCGGCGGCGGTGAGAATGGCAAGCACCGGCGTGATGGCCGCGCCCAGGACGGTCAGCGCGCCGGCGAGTGTTTCCAGGCCTAGCCTCGCGGCGACGATGGGCGCGGCCTTGAGCCCGATGACGGCCACGCCGAGCGCCGTCACTTCGGCCACAGCCGTGGTGATCTGCGGCGCGCCCTTGGCTGCCTCCGCGAGCGCGCTGATACTACCGGCGATCGCCGACATGCCGGAGCCGATTTCGCCCATATGCGGCCCTGTCACAGCGGCCTCAAGATCGTCAATCGCCTTGGAAAGAGCCCCTACATTGGCCTTGGCGTCGGTTTTCTGGTTCTCGACCGCCTTGTCGAGACCGGGCGCCGCCTCGTAATTTTCGCGATGCTGCCTGAGCGTCTCCTCCTGTTGCAGGAAAATGCGGGCCAGGTTGGCGGCGGTTTGCGGCAAAACCTGATTGAGCAACTGGATTTTATCGGCGAGCGTCTTGATGCCAATGGCTTCCGCCGCCGGATTGAAAACCGTCTGAAACCACTTGCGCGGGTCCGAGGCGAGAAGATCGGCGTCCTTGACCTTTCCGGTGTAGCCCATGATTTCGCCGGATTTTTTCGCCCGGAGGATTTTATCCGGCTCGGCGAGAAGACCCAGGTCATTCATACGCGTCACGGCAAGATGCTTGTGCGAGAGGCCGCCGCGAAACGTCTTGGTCAGCATCGCCAGCGCATCGCCGGCGGATTGGCCATGCAACTCCTGAACCAACGATGGCAGCGTGGTATTGAGAAATTCATCGGACAGCGTCGCGCCGGCGGATTTGGTATATTTCGCCGCCTCGTAGATCTGCTCCGTGGTGATGGTCTTGCCCATCACCTGCATCGCCTTGATCTGCCCTTCCAGAAACTTTCTGAACCGCGCCGGGTCGTTCATCAGGCCAAGCGATTCACCGCCCTTGACCAGATCGGCGATATTGGCGTTATCGGCGCCAAGTCCCTTGAGGATCGACGTCGCCTTGGCGAGGTCGCCAATGAGATGGAAAACTTCTTCGGGATGCTGCACCGCCGAGCGCGCTTCCTTATGCAATTCCATGATCTCGGAAACGCTCATGTTCGGCGCGCCGGCCTTGGCGCGATAGGCGGAATCCTCGATGCGCCTTAATTCGGCTGGCCCGATGCCGGCGTTCATCGCGCCGACGCGCACATGCTGGCGCTCGGCGCCGGCCTCGACGGCCTGCCTCGTGACTTCCGCCACCTTGTGGGCGGCGACGAGGCCGACAATACCGCCCGCCGCCGCGCCAATATAGCCGCCGGGCTGGCGCGCCTTTTCGACCGCCGCGCGCTGGTCGCGATAGAATTTCTGCTCCTCGGCCTTGACCTGACGCAGGCTCGCCAGCGTCTGCCGTTCCCATGCCTTGACGCCGGCGGTCTGTTGCCGCGTCCATTTGGTGGCGTCCCCGGCGAGACCGGCGCTCTTCGCGTAATCCTTCCACGCCGCGGCGACCTGTTCGATGTCGCGCTTGGTGGTCTTGATCTTCGACAGCGACGCGACGAAACGGTCGGTCGCGCCGCTCCCCTCAAGCCCCTTGGCGACGGCCTTGGCGTTGGTCTCGATATCCTTGAGCGCCTGCCCGATGGTGCGGGCCGGCTTCGAGACGTTGTCGATCCCCAGAATCGTCAACGTCGAGGTGATGCCCGAACCGGCCATTAATCGACCCCTTCAAATCGCCGCGCCTCGATCAGTTCGGCGATAAAATCATCCCAGGGCATGGCCATGATTTCGGCCATGCCCCATCCCGCCGTCTTGCCTATGAAGAGCCGGTATCCCCGCCATTCGCGGGGGTCGAAGCGGAAGCCGGATCGCCCCGGAACCGGCGGGGCAAAAAATCGCGCGTCGCCTTGTCCACCTCCAGCCGGTCGTCATCCATCAAGGCGTCGAGGACGCCAGCCGGAAGCGGCGCGCCCTCGGCGTCACGATAGATCGGCCAATCCACCGAGGCGTCCGGCGGCAGAGCCTTGATGCTTTCCTGAAAGGCCACGACCTCCGCGGCGGTCAGGCGGGTGAGTCGAATTTCGCGATAGGTGACGCCATTGAGAAAAAACGGATATTCCAGTTCGATGGTTTTGAAGATTTTCGCCGCGTCGATAAACACGGGGCCTCCGGATTGCTTTTCGTCGGTCATGGAGCGATTCCTTTTGGTCTGATTTCAGTCCACGCGCGCCTTAGCCGGTCACACCCGGAATGCGCAGGATCGCGTTCGACGACTGGTTCTGATCGACGCCGTTGACGCGCCAGGTCGAGGACCAGAAATCATAGTAATACAACTCGTTGCCGCCGATCGACAATTCGTAGTGCATGATTTCCTGAATCGTATGCGTCTGGCTGGCCAGATCGCCGCGCTTCAAGGCGCTGTTTTCCAGCGCCACCAACCGGCCGAAGGCGATCACCTTCCACTCGACCGGCGTGTTGCCCTGCTTGTCGCGCAACACCGCGTAGGAGGTCCATTGCGTGTTGGCGACGCCGAACAGCGCCATGGTCTGCGAATCCGCGCCCGCCAGCGCGAAATTCTGCGTCAGTGGCTCCAGGCCGAGGCCGCCGACCTGAACGGCGCCGATGGCGCCGCCGGGATGATGCTCGGCGGTTTTTTCGGTCAGTTTCGGAAAGGTGTTTTCGGTGATGGTCAGATGCTTCGACGCGTCCGGCGACGCGCTGGAGGCGCCGGCGAAAAGGTTGAAGGCCTCGGGGATGTAGAATTTCGCCATGGTCGGCGCTCCGCTTTACGAATGAGAGGGACTCGCGCCAGAGGCGCCGCGCAAAAAACCTTTAGCCGACGACGGTCGAAGTGCTGGACGACGCCGCCGAAATATATTCCGGCGTGATCCCGCTCGCCTCGGCGATGATGGTCTGTTCCTCGACGATCAGCGCCTGATAGTAATCGCTCGCCAGAATGGTGACGAGGGTGATCGGCGCCGGCACTTCATTGGCGAAGCCGAGGGTGAACTGGCCCTGCTGCAGATTGGTCGGGCTGGTCAGGCTCGGCTGGAAGGTCACCGCGAAGCCGATGCTGATCTGCTGGCTCAACAGGAACGCGCCGAGCACCTGCATGTCGTTGAGCACGTCCTGAATCGACTGCGGCGTCGTGTTGTTCAGGCCGAGATGACGGCGAATCGTCTTGATGAGCTGGAGATAGCACCAGTCCTTCATGCGCCGCTTGTTCAGGAACCACGTCGTCGACAGCGTCGAGGCGTTCCAGACGCCTTGCCAGACGAAGCCGGAGGAGGCCGCCGCCGTGTCGGACGCGATGACGCCGGCCTCGATGGTCGAAATCTGGTTGGCGAGCAGTTGCTGACCTTCGGTCGATCCGTCGGTGAGGCTGAAGGGATAGTAATTTTTCAGGCCGGCGATCCCGAGCACCTGGTGACCGGAGATCGACCAGCCCGGCAGGCCGCCATGGGCGAAATCCACCGCGACCTGCAGGCCGGCGGCTTCGGCGACGCCGTCGGTATAGGCCGCGCCGAGCACCGGGATGTTGCCGCCCGGAATCACCCAGGCGTCGCAAGGCGCGAGACGGTCGGACGCGAGAAGCTGACGCCAGGCGATGGCGTTGGCGTAGACGCCATCGCCGGCGTCGGCGACATAGGCCACCGCCGAAAGCGACGTCAGCACGGCGGGCAGCGTGGCCAGGAGCGGATTGACCGTCGTCTGCGTGGTGACCGTGACGCTGCCCGCCGAATAGCCGCCGCCCGACAGCGTCGCCGTGATCGTCGTTCCCGGCGCATAGGAGCCGGGATTGGTCATGTTGATCGACGCGACGCCGGCATTGACCTGGACGACGCCGGTCGCGCC
>CAIZGR010000640.1 GCA_903932535.1 uncultured Hyphomicrobiales bacterium
CTATGGCTGGTCGGACGCCAACGCCGCGCCGGCCGGCGACGGAGGGACCCTGTCCGGTTCTTTCGGCGGGGTGTCGTGGTCGGTCAGCGGCGGCGGCGTGACGATCGCGGGCAATCTGACGCAGACCGGAAACCTGACCGTTTCGGGCAATGTCGCGGCCTCCGGCGGGACCTTGCAGCACAACGGCAAGGACGTCGGCTCGGATCACAAACATTCGGGCGTCCAGACGGGCGGCGGCGACACGGGGACGCCGGTATGACCGCCGGAATCGACCGCCTGACCGGCCAGCCGCTATCGGGGTGGCCGCATGTCCGGCAATCGCTGATCGTGATTTTCACCACGCGGCTCGGCGAGGCGCTGCTCAAGCGCACCTTCGGCTTCGCCGGCCTCGGCCTGCTCGGGCGCGAGAACATGACGCCGGATGCGCTGATGCGCTGGTACATGGCCCTCGTCATCGCGGTGGAATTGTGGGAGCCACGCTACAAGATCACGTCGTTGCAATTTCCCAGGGCCGATAATTCGCCGGGCCAATTGCAGCAAGGCCAGATCGGGCTGACGGTCACCGGCGATTTCATGCCGAACGCGCTCGAAGGCGATTTTACCGTTGCTTCGCAACAAAGTTTTTCCATGTGACGCGCCTCCGGCGCTGGTCGTTTCGTAAAGGTCGCGCGGCAAAATGGCGCAATTCCCGACGATCAACCTGGCCGCGGTGCCGCAGCCCTCGGCGGTCGCGGTTCCTTCCATCGCCGCCATTCTTCAGGCGCGGCTGCAATATTTTCAGACGCTCTGGACGGCGGCGCAGGCCTCCGATCCGAGCCTGCCCGATTACGACGTCGAGACGCTCTACAGCGATCCCGGCGTGATGCTTCAGACCACCGACGCCTACCGCGAGACGCTGGCGCTGCAGGCGATCAATGACGCCGTGCTGGCGACCAATCTGCCCTGGGCGGCCGAAGGCAATCTCGACGCGCTCGGACAGGGCCTCTATGCGACGGCCCGCGCCGCCGGCGAGTTGGACCCCTCCTATCGGGCGCGCATCCAGATCGCCTGGGAAAACCAGACGTGCGGCGGCTCTTATGGCGGCTATCGCTACGCCGCGCTTTCCGCCGCGCCGGTCGATCTCGCCGACGCGCAGGTCTATGGCTACAACGATATTCCGAGCGTGCTGGCCAAGGGCGAAGTGCGGATCGTCTGCCTCGGCGCCAATGCGTCCGGCGTGCCCTCGGCTTCGGTGCTGGCGGCGGTGCGGGCGGCCTGCGCGCCTTTTGCGCGCACCGCGCCGCGCAAGCTCAACGATCTCGTCAACGTCGTCGCGGTCAATCCCGCGCCCTATACGGTTTCCGCGACATTGACGCTGGCGCATGGCGCCGATCCGGCGACGGTGCTGGCGACGCAACTCGCCAGTCTCTCCACATTTCTCGCCTCGCGCACCGCCATCGGCGCGCTGGTCAAGCCCGGCGATATCGAGGCCGTGCTCGGCTTCAACGCGCCCGGCCTCGTGCTGTCGGCGGCGGTGGCGACGCCCAACGCGAACATCGGCGGCGACCCGCTGTCCGCGCCGATCCTGCTCGGAGCGCCCTCGATCGGCTGGACCTATGGCTGACGACAAAGCCGTTCTGCTCCCGAAAAACGCGACCGCCTGGGAGCGGTGCAATTCCAGAATCTCGACGCGGATGCTTTCCGTCCCGGTCGCGCTGATCCTCAAGGAGCGCGACCCGATGCGCTGCGACGCGGCCTTTGTCGCGCCGCTCGCCTGGGAGAGGTCGGTCCACTACTGGAATCCCGGCGACGACGCCGGCAACCGGGCCCGCATCGCCTCCAGCCTCGCCGACCACAAGGGCTATGGAGCGCCGGCGGCGCTGGAGGCCGAAATCGCGCTCGACACCGGATACGTCATCGCCATTCGCGAATTCTGGGAACTGCCCGGCCTCGTCTGGCCCGATTTCGTCGTCGATGTCGTCTACAGCGCCGGCGCGGCGTGGCCGGCTCTCGCCGGGGTCTACGCCTCGGCGCTGCGCCGCAAGCCGCCGCGCGACGTGCTCGACCGCGTCAGGGTGTTCGCCGAGACGCCGCCGGCGCCGATCGTGGTCGGGGCCGCGTGTTTCGCCAGTTTTCACGGCACGGTGTTTCCTGTCGACGGCGCGCCGCTACCGCCCAGTTTCGCGGTCGGCGCGGCGACGCGGATCGTGTGCGTGTTCACCGTGTCGCCTTTCGTCCGCTGATCGGGCTTTTCGTTCCGCGCCATTTCCAAAGGCCACTTCATGACAACCTATGGCACCCAGGTCACCGCCTATTATCTCGCCGCCGTCGCCGCCTATGAGGCGGGCGGCGCCGCGCTCAACATCGCCGGCGGCACGCTCGTGGTCGGCGACGGCGCCGGCGCCGTGCCGCCGATTTCGTCGCTGATCGCGGCGAACGGCGTGACGCATGAGGTCTGGCGCGGAACCACGATTTCGTCTGTCGCCATCGATTCCGCCAATCCGCTGCAACTCGACATCGGCTGCGTCATCCCGGCTGCGGTCGGCGGCGTCGAGGTGGGGCCGTTTGTCGTCACCGAATTCGCCATCCTCGACGCGCTCGGCAATTGCTGCGTCGTCGGCACCTTGCCGTCGCTGCCCAAAGTCACCTCGGGCGCGGGCATGACCTCTGACCTCGCCTGGATGGCCGGCGTCACCATCGGCATTGGCGCCGTGACGGTCACGCCGCCCTCAACGGGTTTCGCCACGATGACTCAGGTCATCACCGGGGTAAACGCGAATCTGGTTTCGGTCGCGGCGCCGATCACCAAAATCGACACGACCAACGCGCTGGGCTGGATCAACCGCACGATCGGTATCTCGCCTTCGGCGCTGATCCTGCATGGGACCGACACGGGAACCGGGACGGCGGTTGCCGTGTCCTCGGTGACGCCGACCGCCACGACGTTCACGACGGGTCAATTGTTCCTGGCCACGAAAAGCGCGACGGGGATTTCCGGCGCTTCGACCGCGACCATTCTTGGCGTGACCGGCCCGCTCGAATGGGCCGACGCGACTGCGACGGCGACCGGCGCGTGGCCGGCGTCATCGCCGGCGCTGCTGATGTGGGACGGCGCGGCGTACAGGATTCTGTCAGTGATGGGGCCGAGCGTGTTCGGCGCGGTAGCGACGTCGGCGCTGACCTTCTATGTCAATGCGTCGAGCGGCAACGATTCGAATTCCGGGCTTTCGTCCGGATCGGCCTTCGCGACCATTCAAAAGGCGATCAATGTCGCCTCGACGATCCGCACCATCAATACCCAGATCAACATCAGCGTGGCGGACGGCTCCTATGCCAGTTTCACCTTCGCGAACGTCGTCGGATGTTCGATCGCGCTTGTCGGAGATATGGCGAATCCCGCAAATTGCATCATCACCACCGGCGGGTCGGGGACTTTCGCCTGCAATATCACGGGGCAGGCGTCCATCTCGATCAGCGGGTTCAAATTCAACGGCATCGGGGGCGCGATCCGCGCCGATAAACTTTCGCTTGTGACGGTCGCCAACTGCATCTTCAACATTAGCGGCAATCAGGTCGATGCGGCCTACGGGCTTTACGCCCTCGGCAGCTCGGTCATCACCGCGACGGGCCCTTTGACGGTCGCCAATTCCTCGGCGGCTTTTATTGTGGCGGGCCAGCGTTCGACCATCGCCGTCGACAATCAGACCCTTACCTCGTCGTCCGCGTCGTTCACGCTGCTCTCGGGCACGCCCGGCTATTACGCCTGGGCCAACGGCGGCGCTATCACCGCATCCAATATAACGATCGCCGGCACTGTGTCCTACGGACAGCGGCTCGAGGTCGATTCGGGCGGCGCTGTCTATACCGGCAGCGGCGCGTCCGGCGCCCTGATCTATTTTCCGGGCACGATCGCCGCCGTCGTCGCGACCGGCTGTTACGCGGGGTAAGCCATGAAAATCGCCGATTTCCTTTCGCAATGGACGGGCAGGCCCGTCACCGACCTGTTCTCCGCCGAACCGCTGGTCGCCGTCGTATTCGACGGCAACGGCGTCCCGTCGCTCGCGCGCTGGAGCCCGTCGCTCGGCGTCGCGCCGACGGCGGCCGATCTCGCCGCCGCCATCGCCGCGCCCGATCCAGCGCCGGGCCCGGCGCAGTTGAACGCCTGGGCAGCCGCGAAGGTTCCAGGCCTGCTGGCGCTGATGCGGACCTATGCCGCCGCGGGCGCCACGCTCAAATCCGACGCCACGCCGGCGACGCTTTCCGACCTGCTTGCGCTGATTACATGGGGCGAGGCGAATCCGACCGCGTCACAGAACTGGGTCGCCAACGACCTGACGGTGACGCCGATCACCGGCGCGCAATTCGTCGCGCTGGCCGTGGAGGTCGGGACCTATGCGCAAAGCGTCTATGCCGCGCTGGCAACCGTGCTCGGCGAAATAGAGGCGGGAACGATAGCCGCCTTCGCCGCGATCGACGCCTTCGCGTGGCCGGTCTGACATGACCATCAACGCCGCGCCGCTCGTCGCCGGGACCACCTTCGCCCGCTCGATCCAGATCGTGATGACCGGCTACGGCGCGACGTTGCCCGGGGCGTGGTTCCTGCAATTCGTCCCGTCGTCGGGCGTCGGCCCGGCGCTGTCGTTTTCCTCGGCCGACGGCAATATCCAGCTCGTGACCTATGCCGGCGGCGTCGCGACGCTGGCGCTGCTCGCCTCGGCGCAATCGACGTCGCGGATCCCCGCGGGGTCTTACATCGGAAATATCCTTTATCAGGACGCCGCCGGGATCGAGCAGGTCGGCGACATTATTTCGCTTACCGTAA
>CAIZGR010000641.1 GCA_903932535.1 uncultured Hyphomicrobiales bacterium
CGCTCTCACCAAGGTCGCCGACGACGTGCGCGACCTTTTGCGCGAGCCGAAGTTCCGCGAAATGCTGAGGGATGCAACCGACGCCTTCGGCAAAGGCTATTCGGCGATCGAGATCGTGTGGGGCGAGAAGGACGGCCTCTTCTGGCCGATCGCCTACCTCCGCCGCGACCCCAAATATTTCACCTTCGACTTCATCAGCCGCACCGAGATCCGGACGCAGGTGCTGGCGACGATCGACGGCGACGCGCTGCCGCCGGCGAAGTTCATCGCCCACGTCCCGAAGATGAAATCCGGCATCCCGATCCGGGGCGGCTTCGCCTGGATCGTCGCATGGTCGTGGATGTTCAAGACCTTCACGCTGAAGGACTGGATGGTGTTCCTCGACGTATTCGGGATGCCGATTCGCGTGGGCAAATATCATCCGGCGGCGACGCCGGAGGAGCGGCGGAAGCTCTTGACCGCGGTCGCCAACATCGCGACCGACGCGGCGGCGATCATCCCCGAGTCGATGACGATCGAGTTCATCGAGGCCAAGGGATTCGCCGACAAGCCGTTCGAGAACATGGCGCGCTACAGCGACGACCAGGTGTCGAAGGCGATCCTCGGCCAGACGATGACGGTCGAGTCCGGCGGCTCGATGGCGCAGGCGAAGGTGCACAACACGGTGCGCATCGACCTCCTCGAGGACGACGCCGACCAGCTCGCCGCGACCGTCAACCGCGACCTGGTCCGCTGGTTCGTCGCCTTCAACTTCGGCGCCGACGTGATCCCGCCGCTCGCGACCTTCCCCGTCTCCGAGCCCGAGGACGTCGCGGCGCTGACCAACGCGCTCGGCGTCCTGGTGCCGCTCGGCCTCAAGGTGTCGATGCGCGAGGTGCGCGAGCGCGTCGGCTTCGGCGAGCCGGACGATGACGAGGAGCTGCTCGTCGCGCCCGTGGCGGCGAAGCCCGCGAAGCCGGAGACGTCCGGGGCGCTGGACAAGGCGTGGATGAGTCGAAGCATGCCCTCATCCGGCCGCTTCGCGGCCACCTTCTCCCGCGGAGCGGGCGAAGGGGTGGCGCTGAACGCGAGCATGGCCGAGGTCGAGGCCCTCGGGGAGTCCGGCGCGGAGGATTGGGAAGAGCAGCTCTCGCCGATCGTGGAGAAGATCCTCGCGGCGGCGGAGCGGGCGACGTCGTTCGACGCGTTCTCCGCGGCGATCACCGCCATGGCGGGCGAGATCGAGGCGAGCCCGATGGCGAACCGGCTCGCGGTCGCGATGCTGAAGGCGCGCGCGCTGGGGATGCTCGGCGGGCAGGCATAGCGTGGCCGACCCCTCACCCGGCCCTCGAGGGGGAAAGATCGACGCGAACGACCCGACCTTCGACAAGCCGCCGGCGGAGGTCCGGCGCTACCTCGAGGCCAAGGGCGTCGGGACGTCCTGGCACTGGCAGGACTTCTCGTTCGACGAGCACGCCGTCTCGTTCACCGTCGCGAAGAGCGCCGGCTACGACATCCTCGCCGACCTCAAGGGCTCGCTCGACAAGGCGCTCGCCGAGCGCATGGACTTCGAGCAGTGGCGGGCGACGATCGAGCCGACCCTCAAGGCCAAGGGCTGGTGGGGACGGGCGCAGTCGATCGACCCGCTGACGGGCGAGGCGAAGGTCGTCATGCTCGGCTCGCCCGGGCGGCTCCAGACGATCTGGTGGGCGAACACGACGGGGGCCTATGCGGCCGGCGAGTGGGAGCGGATCCAGCGCACGAAGCGCGTGCTGCCCTATCTCGAGTATCTGCACACGATCAGCGAGCACCCGCGGCCGGAACACCTGGCGTGGGTCGGCACGATCAGGCCGGTCGACGACCCGTGGTGGCGGACGCACTACCCGCCGAACGGCTGGCAGTGCAAATGCCG
>CAIZGR010000642.1 GCA_903932535.1 uncultured Hyphomicrobiales bacterium
CACTAATACGAGTAGCGTTCCAATCGCTACTCGATGGCCGCTCAATTTGGCCAGTTTAATTGTCGCTAAGCGGCCATCATAATTGTCGCGCTGCAGCGACGGCGCCGGCGGCTCGCTGACGCCATCGCAGTCCCGGCAGGCGAACTTCTCGCGCACATGCTCGATGATCTTCCAGCGCCGCGGCTCGCATTCGAGCGTCTTCGACACCACCTCGCCGAGCTTGCGCAGCCGATCGCCGCCGCACTTGCCGCAGACGCACGGGGCGGGCTCGACGACGCGCTCGACCGGCAGGTTCTCCGGCAGCTTGCGGGGTCCGCGTTGCGGACGCCGCCGTGGCGCCTTGCCGGACTCTGGCGCCGCGGTCTCGGCCTTGGCCTCTTCCTCGGCCTGCGTCTCTTCCAGGTCCTCGATCGCCAGTTCGAGCTGCTCGACGAGCAGCTTGCTCCGCTCCGACGACTGGCCAAAATGCTCACGGCGCGCCTTGGCGAGCTGAAGCTTCAGCCGCTCGATCTCAAGTGCGCGGACTTTGGCGTCGCTCTGCGCTTCGGTCAGCGCCGCCGCTTTTTCGGCCAGCAACTCACGCTGGGCGAGGATCATCGCGTGCGCGCTCGCCAGGTCGTTCGGAAGGTCGTTCGGCAGACCGTCGATGGGATGTTCGCGCGGGCTCGTCACGCCCGCAATCTGAGCATATCCGACCGGAAAAATCGTCCCAGCAAGCGCGCCCTGAGTCAATCGGCCGCAGTCATCCGGCCGCCGTGGGACGCCAGGTTTTCTGGGGCATTCGCCAGTCGATGCCGGATAAGAGATAGGTGAGTTGCGCGGCCGAAATCGTCACCACGCCGTCCGCGGCGGAGGGCCACAAAAATCGCCCACGCTCGAGCCGCTTCACAAACAGACATGCGCCGTCGCCGTCATGCCAAATCAGTTTGATCAGGTCTCCTCTGCGACCCCGGAAGACCCACAAATCGCCGGCGTGAGGATCGCGCTTGAACCCCTCCTGCACCATGAGGGCCAGCGAGCCGAAGCCCTTGCGCATATCCGTGTGCCCCGTCGCCAGCCATACGCGCGCCCCGCTCGGAAACGCGATCATCGAAAGCGATCCCGCGCCGTCAGCGCGCCGATCACCTTCGCCAACGTCGACGCATCCGGCGCGCCTTCGATCGTCATGCGAACCTCGACGCCGAACGCGATCGTGATCGAGGAACGCGGCGGCGGCGGCGAGGGCGGCGACGGCGGCGTGCAGGCAAGCGCGGTCGCCGAGGCCTCGTCGCTCGCCTCGGGCGTCACCCGCACCGGCACGAACGCCGGAGTCCTGGCCGGCGCGCCCCTCAAATCGCGCCGCCAACGGTACAGCAGGCTCGCGCAGACCTCCGCGTTGCGCGCGATCTCCGTCACCACCGCGCCCGGCTCGTCCATCGCCGCGACCAACCGCGCCTTCTCCGCCGCGCTCCACCGCCGGCGACGCTCAACCGACGTGATGACCTCGATCCGATCCATGTGGCTAACCTCGTGCTAGCCACAGGTCCTACCCGGCTCTCGCCGGTTCACAAGGCGGCGGATCTCGGAGGCGTACTTTGCGGGATAGTCGTTTCCGCCTGGAAAGATCGCGTCGCCCACGAAGATCATGTCGGCGATGCTCATGCCAAGGGTTTCGTGAAGCTTTCTCACGCCATAGGCTTTGTCGATC
>CAIZGR010000643.1 GCA_903932535.1 uncultured Hyphomicrobiales bacterium
AAGGGACGGAGATCGGCGACGTCGCCGAATGGGTGACGGAGGTCGTCAGTCAGATGGCCGAGGAGCAAGTGTCGATGGTGCTCGACATGGGCGCCGGCGACGAGGTTCTGGAAGCGCACGCAAAACAGATGAACCTCGGGGAGTTCTGCGAGGCGTCCGGGATTGCCCTGCTGGCGATCTACACGCTGGGGCCAAGGCCGGCGGACTTGCATCACGCGCTGGGCATCCATGAGAAAGGTTACGTCCAGAGTGAGCGAACATTGTTTGTGGCGAACGAAAGCCTTGTCGAGAACGGGAAGGGCGCGGGCGGCGCGTTCGACTTCCTCATGGAGGATCCGCGCTATCGAGAGATCGAGGAGAACATCCGGGCGATCAGAATGCCGAAGCTTGCCTGCATGGAGACGATGCGCGATGAAAGGCTGAGCCTCTACGAAGCCATCGAGGGCAAGCCGGGCGCAAGCGGCCGGCCCATGTCGCTTGGGCATCAGTTCATTATCAGGACGTGGATCAACCGGATGGAGCAACGGCTCGCTCCGGTCGAGGGCTGGTTGCCGTGACGGCGCTGGAAGTTGGCCCGGATTGCCTCGCGAGACTTCGCGAGGCGGCCGGGGACATGGACGAGGCGCTGCGAGAGGAAGGGTTCGAGTCCTTCGGATCGCATGCGGTCTTCGTTCGGTGGCAGCGGGCGTCCGTCGAGGCTCTTGGGGCGATCCTCATTGAGGCCGAGGGGATTCTCGACAAGTCGCGACGAGAAGGCGAAGCCGATCGGCGTCGCGTCGAACGGCTGATCGAGGCGACCAGTGGCGCGTTGGCGATGGCGCATCGCGCCACCGAAAACGCGGGCGCCGCGAGCGCGCACGCGCAACAGATGATCGATGAATCGGTTGCCGGGATTCAGCGACGTATGTCGGATGCACTCGTGAAGGAGTGCCCGAACTGGCTGATCCTCGAGCAGAAATTTCGGCATCGCGAGTACGCATGGAAGTTGGCCACACGGGTGGCGATTGGCGCGATCGCGCTCTTCATCGCCGGCTATGCGACCTCGCAATACTGGAACCTGCCACTGACGGAGTCGCGTCAGGCGATGTTCAACGCGGTCGACCGGTGCTGGTATGAGCCGATGAAGGTTCGGATGTCGAACGGAACGACCATGGACGTCTGTCCGCTTGCGGACTTGACGTCGGGTCGACCGAAATAGTCGGACGGCGAAGATCGTTCAAATTCGCCAGTCGCGCTCGAGGCAAACGGCGACGCCCTCTTCGCGCATACGCGGCCGACGGGAGCGAACGGGCGAAGGGCCTCAGCCCCAATCGATATGGGTCGCGCCCACGTCGGCGGCCCGGTTCACGAGGTCGGAGAGAAGCGCGAGCTTCCGCTCGACATAGCCCTCGTCCCGGCCGCAATCGATCATAAGCATGGAGCCCGGTTCACGAGTCTCTGTGCGGGGGATGGCGGGCGAGGCGTGGCCGAGGCGCTTGCGGCGGGCGACGACGAGGACGGCCCTGAAGCAGGCGATGGGCCACGGCGTTGTCGAGTAGAGGTCGTCAATCCCGAGGGCCTGGAGGACGTCTCTGGCGTTGTCGTTGGACAGGGAGACCTCGAGATCGTCGAACTCGGGGACGCGGGAGAAAGTGTGGCCGTTGGCCTTGAGCGGGTTGAAGGAGACGGTCATCGGAAGGCTCCAGAAGAAGAGAAGGGAAAGGAGGGCGGGGACCTTTCGGTCCCCGCTCAGGGGCGTCAGCCCCCGAAGGCTCCCATCTGGGAGGCTGCGGCCTTCTGCTCGACCTGGGCGTCGGGCTTGGCTTCGTAGGCCTTCCACTCCTCGCCGGTGAGGTCCTTGTAGGCGTCGATCGCGCCGTGGGCTGCGGCGAGAAGAGCGTAGGCCTGCATGGCCATGTCGGCGGCGAATTCCCGGATGCGCTGCGCCTTGCTTTCGAGGCCGATCGGGGCGCCGTGTTCGTCGTCGCCGCCGTCTGCGGCCCGGGCGGTGGCGTTGCGGGCCTCGCCGACCTTCTCGGAGTAGAACCGCCCCGCGCCGACAGCGGAGGAAACGAAGGCCCCGACGATCCGCTGGAAGTGCATCTCGGTCGCCTTGTCGTTGAGGGAGCCCTCGAACGCACCGGCCATCTGGTTGAGGGCGGTTGCGTGCTCCGCGCGGATCGTCTCGTATTCGGGGACGATC
>CAIZGR010000644.1 GCA_903932535.1 uncultured Hyphomicrobiales bacterium
CGCCCGCATCATCCCCTTTCGCCCGCGCTCTCGCGTTCCTGCAACACCGCCCGCCGTCCGCTTCTGGACCGCGTGGATGCAAGCCAATCTCTATCTCGCCGCCTCAGCCTCCGCGCTCTGGTCCGACATGCTCGCGAACGCCGCAAGGGGCTGCGAGCGCAAATGAAACGCGCCAAAGCTGTCCCGTTTGTCGTCGGGCTGTTTTCCGATCTGATGGCGGATGAGCTGTTCGATCTGCTGGTTAAAGCGGGTCTCAACCCCGGGCGTCTATGGACGCTCTATCAAGAACATCAGGCCAAAGCCGAGAAAGCCCAAACCGAACATGCCCGCTCTGAGTAACCCCCGCCACGAAATGTTCGCCCGCGAACTCGCCAAGGGGAAAACAGCGGATGAAGCCTATGAAGCAGCGGGATTGCAGGCCAAACCGTTTGGCGGCCAGTCCGACTATTATGTTTATGCGCTGATTGACCCTACCAACGGCCGCCTGTTTTATATCGGGAAAGGCAAAGGCAAGAGAGCGTTGGTGCATTGGAGCCAAATGTTCTCTGATAAATGCAGATCGACCGCAAAATCGGAAAGGCTCATCGCTATCAAGCGGGCCGGATTGAAGGTCCGGGTTGACATCTTGGCTGACGGCCTAACCAACGACTCAGCATATTTGGTCGAACAGTCGTTCATTCGGTTGATCGGGTTCACGTATCTGACAAATGTTTTGCCCGGTAGCATGACGGAAAACATGCGGCTTCTTCGTGAAGCTCGGCACATGATGAAGAATGCCGTCAGTTTCATGATTTGGCGGCGGGAAAATCCCGAGAAACCGGAGCGGTTGCATTGGGACTATCTCGCCCGTCTCTATGAGATTGAAGGCATATTGGATCGCGCGGTAAATGGCCCGACCCCTCACATATAAGCCAGAGTTTGCCGAACAGGCGCGCAAGCTGTGCCTACTCGGGGCTACAGACGTGGACTTGGGCGATTTCTTCAAGGTTCGCCGCGAAACTATATGGGCATGGTCGCAACGGTTTGAAGAGTTTTCTAACGCCTTAAAGGCGGGGAAGTCCGCTGCTGACGAGCGCGTGGTTCAATCGCTCTACCATCGAGCGGTAGGCTACACCTTTGACAGTGAGAAGGTCTTCCAATTCCAAGGCGCGGTTGTCCGCGCGCCGGTTCGTGAGCATGTTCCTCCCGATACAACTGCGGCGATCTTCTGGCTGAAGAACCGAAAACCAGAGGAATGGCGGGATAAGCGTGAAATCGAACATTCCGGCGCAATCGACCTCGCCAGCATCACAGACGACGAACTCGCGAGAATTGCGAGCGAAGGCAGCGACGGAATTGCTGCGCCGCCGAACCGTTCGCCGGTCACTCACTGAGTTCTGCCGGACATGCGGGTTTGAACCAGCCGCGCATCATCGGCTGATCATCGAAGGCCTTGAGGGTCTTGCGCGCGGCGACTATGACCGGCTCGGCGTGTTTCTGCCGCCCGGCTCCGCAAAGAGCACCTACGCCAGCGTCTTGTTCCCGCCGTGGTATCTGGCGCAAAAACCGGAGGCCTGCCTTATCGGGGCCTCTCACACGCAAGAGCTGGCCGAAAAATGGGGCCGCCGCGTTCGGAACCTCTTGCAAGCCAATTCGTCGGTGTTGAATATCGGAATTGCGGGAGACAATAGCGCGGCAGGCCGGTGGGAGACGACCGCGGGCGGCGAATATCTGGCGGCGGGCATCGGCGGCGGGATTTCAGGACGCCGCGCTGATCTGGCGATCATCGACGATCCGCTTCGTTCCCGCGAAGACGCGGACAGCCAAAAGGTCCGCGACAAGCAGTGGGATTGGTGGCGGTTCGATTTGACGCCGCGCCTCAAGCCGAATGCAGGCGTGATCCTGATACAAACCCGCTGGCATGAAGACGACTTGGCGGGCCGCGTTCTGAAGGACGAAGGCGACCGCTGGCACATCATCAAGCTTCCGATGGAAGCCAACAGCGCGGACGATCCTTTGGGCCGCGCTCTCGGCGAACCGCTGTGGCCGGAATGGTATAATGACCAGATGCGGTCGGATGCCAAGCGCGATTCTCGCGTGTGGTCCGCGCTCTATCAGCAAGAGCCGGTTCCCGAGACCGGCGATTATTTCCGCAAGGAGTGGCTGATCCCGGTCGATGCGATGCCGAAGCGCGACGATCTGCGCGTCTATGGCGGGTCGGATTACGCGGTCACGGCCAGCGGCGGCGATTACACAGTTCATGCGGTTGTCGGCCTCGACGCGGACGGCAACCCGTATCTTGTCGATCTCTGGCGCAAACAGGCGTCTTCCGACGAATGGGTTTCGGCGTTCTGCGATCTGGTTCGCAAATGGAAGCCGATGGCCTGGGCGGAGGAAACAGGCCAGATCAAATCAGGCGTTGGGCCGTTTCTCGAACGCGAAATGCGCGAGCGGCGGGCTTACACGTCGCGAGAGCAGTTCCCGACCAAAGGCGACAAGGCAGTCAGAGCGCAATCGTTCCGCGGCTTGATCGCGACGCGCGGCCTGCGCATCCCGGCTTATGCGCCGTGGCGATCTGATTTCGAAGCGGAATTGCTGCGGTTTCCGGCTGGCGTGCATGACGATCAGGTCGATGCTTGCGGCCTTGTCGGCCAGTTGCTCGATAAGATGATGGATGGCCCGCGCAAGACAAGTGTTGAAACCAGCCATCCCGACGACTACCGCGAAAGCCGGGCTGAGTATTCCGAGGATTTGGATATCATGACGCTATGAAGGCGCGCGGCCTCGATCTCAATCTGCCGAAGTCCGGCGACTACGAGGAATGGCGCGCGCTGCGGGAAATGTCCTCGCAGAATCTCGCGGGCGTCGAACCCGGATGGAGCGACCACAAGCTGTCCCGCGAATTTTTCGCCGCCTATGTCGCCGAAAGCGCCGACGCGGCGGAAGAGGGCAGCGGCTATTCGATGACGATCCGCAACGGCGCTGGCGCTCTTGTCGGCGGCGTGTCTCTCGGACCAATCAAACAGGGTCTCGGGATGCTCGGCGTGTGGATCGGCGCGCCGTTCGTTGGGCGCGGGTTCGCGGTCAAAGCGGTGGACGCCACGCTTGAAGCCGCCTTTCGCGTGATAGGCCTCCAGATGGTCGCCGCAACGGTTCTGGCCGAAAACGAGCCTTCGCTTCGCATTCTCGAATATTTCGGCTTCGAACACGATCCCGCGCGCAACATCGTCATGCACATCGGCGATCAACCGCGTTTGCATCTCATCTACACGGTGAACGCGCATGGCTACAACTACAGTCCAGCCAAACAACGCGAACGTGACGTTTTCCGGCAAAGGGCCGCGTGACATGGAACAAGAGACGGACACTTCCGACAACATCGCGCCGGAAACCGTGAAGCCGCCGCGCAAGCCGAAACTCGCGGCAAGGCACGTCCGCAAGGCGCGCACGCGCGGCCTGATTTCAGACAAGCAGATGAAGAAGCTCCGCGCGCATGTCTGAGCCGCTCGGCATGACGATGCATGTTCAAGCCGTGACACTGCGCGGGCGTCTTGACGACAAAGCATGGCTGGCCTTCGCGCGCGAAGCCGTCGAGTGCATCGGCATGGAGCCTGCGGGCGATCCCGCCGTCTGGCATTATCCGATCGGGGACGGCAAGGGCGGCCTCGGCATGACGATTTGCCAGCCGATGACGGAAAGCCATCTTGTCATCGAAACATGGCCGGACCACGATGGCGCCTATGTCAATATCGGATCGTGCAAGCCGTTTTCGCTGCATCTGATGAGCGAGGCCTTCGACCGTTTCGAACTCGAATTGCTTGAGACCTCCGCGCGAAGCCTGTTGTCTCTCGGCGTGAAAGCGACAGAGGACGCGGCGCGATGACCAATTTGCGCAAGAAGACCGTTCTCGTTTGGGATTCGGGGATTTTCGTCGAAATGGCCCGCCGTCTCGCGGAAGACTTCGGCAAGGTCTATTATTTCGCGCCTTGGGCCTCCGGCTATCCGACCTCGCGCGGCCTTTTGATCGGCGCAGGCGATGATACATTCGAACGTATCGAGGACCCGTGGCCGCTGATCACAGACGACAAGATCGACCTGTACGTCTTCCCCGACTGCTACGAGGGCCATATTCAGCATTATCTGGCATCGATCGGAAAGCGTGTCTGGGGATGCCGCCGCGGCATGGAATTGGAACTCGACCGGCCCAAAGCCAAAGAGATGATGGCGAAGGCGGGCGTCCCGATCGGCGATTACAAAGAGATCATCGGTCTCGACGCGCTGCGCAAGTATCTCAAGACCAATGACGACGCCTGGATCAAGATCAATTCCACGCGCGGCGACATGGAGACTTTCCACGCCCCGACGTATGAGAAAATCGAACCGCGCCTTGACGATCTGGAACACAATCTCGGCGCGAAAAAAAAGATCATGAAATTCATCGTCGAAAAGGGCATCCCCGATGCCATTGAAGGCGGGTATGACGGGTTTTGCATCGACGGCCAGTTCCCGAAGGTCGGGATCACCGGCATCGAAGTGAAAGACAAGGGCTATGTCGGGCGCACGATGCGCTATGCCGATATTCCCGCGCCTGTGCGTTTGGTCAATGACGCGCTGGTCCCGCATTTCAAGGGCTACAAATACCGCGGCTTCTGGTCTTCGGAAGTCCGCATTTCGCCCGAAGGCGTCGGCTACCCGATCGATTTGACCGCGCGCGCCGGTTCGCCGCCGAGCGAACTTTACCAGAACATGATCTCCAATCTGGATGAAGTGATCTGGTACGGAGCCGAAGGCATCTTGATTGAACCCGAGTACACCGATGTGTGGGGCGCGGAAGTGCTGCTTCATTCGGACTGGGCGGACAAGAATTGGGCGCATATCGAGTTCCCGAAGGAACTGCGCCGCAACATCAAACTCCGCAACTACACGGTCATCGAAGGTGAGCATTACATCGTCCCGCAGTTGTGCGGTATGCCGGAAGTTGGCGCGGTAGTTGCGACAGGTAAGACGGCGAAGGAAGCGATCGACCGGGCAAAGGACATCGCCGAACAGGTCGAAGGCTATTATCTTGAAGCCCCGATCGAAGCGATGGATGAAGCCATTGCCGATCTGAAGAAAATCCTCGGCGCGAGCGCGTCAAAGCCTGCCTCGAAAGAGCAGACGGCTGCGAACGCCGCCTTGAAGGCTGGGACCATCAGCCAGCGCCAGTACGAAAAGATGGCCGTCAAGAACGGATGGAACTGACCATGCCAAACGCAGCGATCACGTCCGCAAACGATGAGCCGGAGCGGCACAAGCCGATGCACGAGCGCAAGAACGGCCCGTGGGATGAATGGGAACTCGACGACGCCGGGCGGCATATCGAAAAGGCCGAGCAGATCAAAGCGAACCCGAAGCTTGTTGCGGCGGTTGCAAAGCATCACGAGAAGAAAGCGGCGAAGCATCACAAGATTGCTGCGGGGATGAAAGACAGCATGAAACGCGGCCTCGTATCGGAAACCGCGCTGACCAAGGCGTCGATCAAAAATCTCGAAGCGGATCGCAAGAACAATCATGGCTGATGCTTTCGCTCAAGCCGACGCGATGGATGCGGCGCGTCGGCGCCCGCTCGTGTCGGACAAAGAAGAAAAGCCGCCCGAAAACCGCCCTCCCGAGACCGACGAAGAGGACAAGCAACAGTTCCTCGACGTGCGAAAGCTGCGCACGCAATTCATTGATTACCTGACATCCAAGGTCGATGAAATCGAAGAGCAGAAAGAGGCGCGGCATTATTATCACGGCGCGCAGTGGACGCCGGACCAGATCAACATTCTTCGCCGCCGCCGCCAGCCTCCGCTGACATGGAACCGCGTGGCGCGCAAGGTAAACCAGATTATCGGCGTCGTGGAGCGGCTTCGTTCCGACCCGAAGGCCTTGCCGCGCCATATCCGCAGCGAGCAGGGCGCGGACCTCGCGACGCAGACGATCCGCTACGTTCTCGAATCCAACGACTTCAAGGGAATCGACCCGTGGTGCCTGATGCAAGCGTGCATCGACGGTATCGCAGGCGTTCAGCTTGTGCTCTCGAAAGACGACGAAGGCGAACTCGATATCTCGCTACCGTGGGTCATCGGAGACGAGTATTTCTACGATCCGAAATCCTACCGCATCGACTTCGCCGATAAACGCTACGAGGGGATTTCGAAATGGTTCGATATCGACGAAGCGATCGAACTATTCCCGGACAAGGAAGACGAGCTTCGCGGACTGATCCAGGGCGATAGCGATCTGACGACCAACGCTGACCGCGAATACAAATGGGTCATTGCTTCGACCCAGCGTGTCAGGATCATCGAACACTGGTACAAGAACCGCGGTAAATGGTGCTGGGCGTTCTATGTCGCAAACGTCATTCTCGACGAAGGCATCTCGCCGTTCTTCGATGAGCGCGGCAAGTCTATGTCGTCGTTCAAAATGTTCTCTGTCGCGGTCGATCATGACGGCGACCGCTACGGCTTCGTGAGAAACCTCAAAGGGCCGCAGGATTCTCTGAACCAAAGCAAATCGAAATCGCTACATATCGCCAACTCGCGCCGCATCATCGCGGACAAGGGCGCTGTTGACGATGTGGAAAAGGCCCGCATCGAAATGGCGCGGCCAGATGGATTTGTCGAAGTCAACCCCGGCTCGAAACTCGTTCCCGACGACCGGCCGCAGGATTTGGCGGCGTTCTCGGCAATGGCCGATAGCGCGGCGAACGAAATCGACCAATACGCCAGCGTCAATATGGCTGTGATGGCGGGCGCGTCGCTCGCGAACATTTCAGGGCGCGCGATCGAACTGCTGCGCCAGCCCGGCATGGCCGAACTCGGCCCCTTCGTTCTCGCCTACCGCCAATGGAAATTGCAACTCTACCGGGCGATCTGGAATACGGCGCAGAAACATTGGACCTCTCCGAAATGGATCAGGATGGTCGATGACGAGAGCCAGAAAGCGCAGTTTGTGCAATTGAACGCGCTGGATACGGACCAGTTCGGGCGTCCCGTCATCGTCAACGCGCTCGGCGCGCTGGACGTGGATATTGTCATGGAAGAGGGGCCGGACGTGGCAACTCTGACCCAAGACCTCTTCGATATGCTCAAGGGCTATCCGCCGGGAACATTCCCGCCGCAAGTCTTGATCGAAATGTCGGCGATGCCGCGCGTCGAGAAAAACCGCATTCTCAAAATGATGCATCCGCAGCCGAACCCGCAGCAGATGGCGATGGCGAAACTCGCGCTCGAAAAGGCCGCGATCGGCAATGCCAAGACCGCGGCGGACGCGCGGAAATCGGACGCGCTGGCGCACAAGGCCTTGGCCGACGCGCAGAACGCAGGCGATCAAACGCAACTCGACGCCGCGGAATTGCAGCATCGCGTCTGGACCGAGGCGATAGAGTACGCGCAGCCGCCGCAGATGCCGCAGCAAGGCGGACAGCCGCAGATCATGCCCGGCGGACAACCGCAGCAGCCACGGCCGCCCGGCGCTTTCTAGGGAACATCGCTCATGTTGAAACGGCTCATTGTCGCCGCGGCGCTTTTGCTCGCGGCGATCCCTTCCTATGCGCAGATCACATTCGACACGCCCCAAAGCGCCAATGGCGGCAGCGGCGGCAAGGCTCAGGGCGGCGTCGGGATGTATCTCAACGCCGCCGGGCAGGCTATCCCGGAAACGAACAACGATCCGTGCAGCAATCCGTCGAATACGAAAGCAAGCGCGGTCGTCAATATAACGTCGGCGACGACGACGCAGCTTGTCCCGGTTTCCGGCACGACATCGATCTATATCTGCGGCGGGTCATTCAGCATCGCGCCGAGTGCAACGTCTGCCGATACCGCAACGATCGAATATGGATCTGGTACGAATTGCGGGACCGGCACAACCGCTCTGACCGGAGCTTATGGGGCTGGCGATCTGACGACGGCCACGGGGCCGCTGATGGTCAATCTGTTCAGTTCCGGCGTTGTCGCCGTCGCGCCGTCCGGCAAGGCGCTTTGCCTTTTATCGGCTGGAACGGCCGTCAACATTCAGGGCATCATTTCCTATGTTCAACAGTAAACTCGCGGGCGTTCTCTGCGCGCTTCTGGCCGCGGGCGGAGTTGCCGCGCAGACGGTTCCGCCGTTTGATCCGGGTTCAGCGCCAACGGAAGCGGTGTGGAATGCGTATTTCACAAGCAAGCAAGACGTAGCGTCGTCTCAAAGGCAGGCAGGCCAGCAATTCTGCATTGTCGGTGACTCCATCGCGGCCAATGGCGGCACGTCCGGGTCATCGAACGGTTCGGGCTATGCGCGGTCCGGCTACGGGTTCACCACATGGTTTACCGCGCTGCTCGGGGAAAAGATCAACCTCGATCCGGCCTATAATCTCGGCGTCGGCGGGACTTATACGTCACAGATCACGGCAACCGTTCCTGCGGCGCTCAAACTGTCCTGCCAGTGGGTGATCTATCAGGGCTCGACGAACAATATCCAGTACGAGACGAGCCTGTCGCAAACCGAAACCGATCTGACATCGGCGTTCACGCAAATTCTCGCGGCGGGCAAAAAGCTGATCATTGTCACGCCGTTCCCGCGCAACGCGGCGACGATTACGGGCCTCGGCGTCAATCTGGCCTATGGGCAGGGGTTCTACGATAGCGTCGCGCGGTTCGAGCGCCGGTTCGCGCAGAACAACCCGGGCGTTCTCGTTTTCGATCCGCGCTCGCAAGCGGCGATCGCCAGCGCGTCCACCGGCGATTATCTCACGAATATGTCGCCAGACGGGACGCATCAAAGCGCCTACGGGGCGCAGCTTGTCGGGCAGGCGCTCGTCAATCTCGTCTCGCCGTTTCTCGGCACGGATCAGGGGCCTCTCCAAACCGATCCGCTCGATACCTACAGCGCGTCGAACAACGTCACCGGCAACATGCTGTCGAACGGCCTGTTTACGACCTCGACGGGCGGCACGGCCTTTTCATCCACGGCCAGCCAAGTTACGGGCATCGCGCCGTCAGCATGGGCCTTGTCCTTCGTCGGCGCGGCCTCCTACACCGGGTCGGCGGCAATTTCGATTACGTCGCGATCCGACAACAATCCCGGATCATGGCTGACGCTGACGATCTCCAGCCTGTCGGGCGGCACGAACCACGATTATTTCTATCTCGGAAACGGGTTTCAGTTCTCCTATCTCGGTGTTACCAACGGCACGCTCGCGGTCGGCGATATCGTGGATTCGGGCTGCGAATTTCAGGTCAGCAACACGCGTGGTATCCGCTCCATCGGCATCACCAATTACACCGTTGACGGCAACGGCGGCGGGCTGACGACGCAGATCATGGGCGCGACCGATACCAATGGCGTCGAGGCGTCTGGCGGCGGCAATTACTACTGGCCGACCGGCACCTACAACATGGTTCTCCGCGTCCCGCCGTACGCGCTTCCGCCCGCGCTCGGATCGGGGACGCGCTACATCACGTTTCAGCCGCGCATCGAACTCGACACGACAGTCTCGGGCGGCGCGCTCGCGACGGTCAATATGGGCCGCTGCTGGATTCGCAAGACCAACTACTGACCAGTTCGTTCGTCTCACGACACGAGGCGGAAGGTTCGGGCCTTCCTTAAAATCCCGCCGCACGCGATCCGCGATATGGCGCAACGTCTATCCGGGGCAGACGCAAAAGACCCGCCGCTTCACCGCGATAACGTGAGAAATCCAACATGGCGAATGCAGACGACACCCTTTTGAGGGATGCCATCATCGGAACAGAAAAGGAAATCTTCGGCGACGCTTTCGGCAAGGAAGACTTGACGCTCGACGAAACCGGCGATCGATCGCTTGAAGCGATGGGCGATGGTCTTGAAGGACAGGTCGAGCCTCCCGAAGACGAAGACGACGGCGAAGATCATGTCGGCCCGGACGATTCAGAGCCGGAAGACGAAGGCGAAGCGCATTTCGAGGACACCGCAGACGCGAAGGCGAAAGCCGACGCTGAAACGAAGACCGAGGATGCGGCGCGCGAGCAGCAAGGGCGTGTTCCGCCCGGGCGGCTGCGCGAAGAAACGAGGCGAGCGCAGGCCGCAGAACAGCGCGCCAGCGAATTGCAAGCCAAATACGACGCGGAAAAGGCGGAGGCGGACAAACGGTTTGCCGAACTCAATTCCAAGTTGGAAATGCTCGCAACGCTTCAGCGTCCGCAGAACGCCGCTCCAAAGCCGGAGCCGGTGCAAACGGAAACGCCGCCTGACCTTTTCGAAAACCCGACCGCATTTGTCGAACATTTGAAAACGGGGTTCAATCAGCAGATTGCCGCCGTGCAAAAGCAAATGCACGATCAGCGCGTCAATCTCAGCCTTGAAAGCGCGAAGGCCCGCTACGGCGAGACGTTCGACAACGCTTTCAAGGCGCTCAAGAGCCTCGATTTCAAAGACCCGCAGAACCGCGAGCTTGCCATCCGTTTCGAAAACGCGCCGAACCCCGGCGACGCGATCGTTTCATGGCATCGCCGCAACGAAACCCTCCGCGAAGTCGGCGAAGACCCTGCCGTTTACAAGGCCCGCGTGGCCGAAGAAGCGCGCAAGGCCCTCGCAGCCGATCCCGAGTTCCGCAAGCAGCTTCTCAATGAACTGCGTGGCGAAGCGATGACCGGCGACAACGGACGGATTCGAACCGAAACCCGCCTCCCGAAATCCCTGAACCGGACGCCGGGCGGCAACACGCGCGCGCCCAACGACCTCGACGCTTTCGACGGGTCCGACCGCGCCACTTTTGATTCAGCTTTCAGCAATTAAGCCGCTTTCATCGGGCGTGTTGGGCGAAAGCCCCCAGCGCCGGGCATGACTGACGGTCAACCCGAAAGGATAGGGCTATGGCTTCGACCGTAACCCAGGCCAATAACAAACTCATCGTCTTCCGGAAGCAGATTTTCCGGGAGTATGTGCGCGAAAATCTGTTCAGCCCCTATATGGGAACGGACATCAATTCGATCATCCGCGTGATCCCCGATCTCGACAAGGGCGGGAAAAACGGCGGCGAGCAGATCAACGTCCCGTTGATGGCGCGCCTTCAGGCGCAGGCCGTGGCCTCCGGGCCGATGGTCGGCAACGAAGAGGCTCTCGACAACTACGGAATGCGTCTGTGGATCGACTGGGCGCGAAACGCCGTGGTCATCAACAACGCCGAAGAGCAGCGGTCTTCCGTTGACATCTTCGCCGAAGCCAAGCCGATGCTTGTCGATTGGGGCAAGGAACTCCAGCGCGACGAAATCTGCGATGCCTTCTACGCCCTCCCGGCGCAGTCGTCTCCCGCGGGTCTCGGCACGGCCAACGGCCAGCGCGTCAATGGTCTTCTGTTCGATGCGGCCACTGCGGCGCAGCGCAACACATGGATCACCGACAACGCCGACCGAATCCAGATCGGCCATTCCAACTCCGCGAACCTTTCGGCCGGCAACTTCGCCACGTCGATGGCAAACATCACGACCGGCACGGACAATATCTCCGGCGCCATTCTGATGGCGATGAAGCGCCGCGCGAAAAAGGCCAATCCCCGCCTTCGTCCGTTCCGCCTCAAGGAAAACGGAACGGAATGGTTCGTGCTGTTCGTGGGTCAGGAACAGTTCCGCGACCTCGCCAACGACACGGACATCAAGACGGCGAACCAGAACTCACGCTCGCGCGAGCAGCAGGGGTATCTGAAAAACCCGATCTTCGTGGATGGCGATCTGCTTTACAACGGCATTATCATCCGCGAAATCCCGGAACTGTCGCTGCGCCTTCCCGTCACCTATCAGACAATGGGCGCGTCCGGCATCCAGATCGCTCCGGCGTTCATGTGCGGGCAGCAGGCGCAGGCGTGGTGCTGGGGCAAAATGCCGACGCCGACGTTCCGCAAGGAGGACGATTATCAGTTCCTCCGCGGCGCGGGCCTGAAAATGGCTTACGGGATCGGCAAGCTCGCCAAGCTCACGGCTGCAAACAACTTCAAGGAATGGGGCGTTTTCACCGGCTTCTTCCCGGCCATTCCCGACGCCTGATGAATGAGGGCGGCGCGATGCTGCGCCGCCTTTTTCTTCCCCTCAACCTCATGAGAGAAAACATGAAGACCTCCTTCAAACATGCGCTTGCGGGCATTGCCGCGGCGTTTATGGCGCTCGCGCCGATCGTCCCGGCTTCGGCCATCACGGAAGACCCGCAAGTCTTCAACGGCGGAAAACTCATTCCGCCGCGCGAATGCTCCGCCACGCAAAACCTGTGCTACATCCGCGCGACGGTGAACTACAACGACCCGAACATCGCCAACGGTGTCTGGTTCGCCACTCTTCCCAAAAACGCCTATGTTCTTGCGATCGACGTTGATGTCACCACCGCGTTCAATGCGGCGACCACCAACCTTCTGACCATCGGCGCGACGAAAGCCAACGCGAACGAAATCGTGGCGGACTGCTCCACCGCGACCGCGTGCGTCAGCAATCACACGACCACGATTGCGACGGGCCTTTCGCATCTGACGACGGCGGCGGGTCTCGCCGTCGCCATCACGGGCAGCGCGACCTATCAGACGGCGCAGAACGGCGGCACGCCTGTCTATGCGAAATTCGCGCAGACCGGAACCGCGGCGACCACTGGGCAGGCGATCTTCGTCATCACCTACACGATGAACAACGACCAGTAATCGAGGCGGGGGCGAAAGCCCCCGTCTTTTCTCGTTCAAGGAAACAGCATGGCCGAGCCGCAGAACCGCATTCAGGGCAAGCTTTCGATCCCGGCGCATCGCGCGCCCGCGGACGAAGGCGAGATGGTCACGTATCTCGCGGGCGAAGGCGATCCTGCTTCTGTCAAATGGCGCGGCGTGGAGTTCAAAGCGAATGCCCCGCAGCGCATCAAGGACCCTTCCCATATCGAGGCCGCGCGCGCCAATCGGTTCTTCCGCGTCGGCGACGAAAACAAAGAGACGCCCAACCGGCCCATTGAAGACGCGATGGATTACCGCGCCCATGTCGTCGAGTGGATGCGCGGCGTGACAACCGTGGAAGAACTTGTGAAAAGCTGGGCGGCGGATCGCTCGCTGCGCGTCAAGTGCGAAACCGGCGAAGACGATATTAGGTTCCTCGGAACATTGATCGAACCGAAACTGCGCGACATGCGCAAGGGCGAAGGCCTTAGCGACGGACAGGTCGCTCAAATCTGGGTCGATCATGGCATTCTCGATTTGCCGTGGCGCGCGTGAGGGCTGACTAAATGGCGCTTGTTTCCCAGCCCTACCGGACATCGAACGATCTGATCCTGGAGACGCTCGCCAACATCGGCGTGCTGGCGGCGGGTCAGACGGTGTCGCCGGAAGATTTCGCCTATGTCGAAAACAGGCTTGACGCCATTTTCCGCAAGCTCGGCGCGCTCGAAATCGTCTACGCCGCCGATCCCGACAACATTCCCGGCGAATGGTTCATTGATCTCGCGGCGATCGTCGCGGGCGAATGCGCGGCCAAATTCGGAGCCAGCGCCGATTATCTTGCCACGCTGGTCAATGCAGGCCTCGGCGGCGCGGCGGGCGTCCCTGTCGGCGGCGGAACCGCGGCAAGATCGCTCAAGATCATGATGCGCGGCCGTCCGACCGGCGAGCCGCAGCGGACCGCGAGCTTCTAGAATGGGCGTTCAAGGTCCCGTCGCGGTCCCGTGGCCGCTCAGCAGCTTTCCCGGCAGCAACAGTCAGGAAAGCCAAGGGCGGCTGGTCAACGTCTTTGCGGAGCCGATTGGCGAAAACAACCAAGGCTTCCGCTGGCTTCGTTCCGCGGGTCTCTCGCTTCAGGCGGCGACAGGCAACAGCGGATATCGCGGCGGGCTTGTCGTCAACAGCGCCTCGGTCGAGTGCTGGGCGAACAATGCCTCGAAAATCGACGCAACAGGGAACATAACGTCGATCGGGAATTTCCCCGGGACTGCGAATGTTTCGATCGCGCGGAACCAGGCGTCCCCGACGCCCGACGTGGTCGCGGTCGATCCCGCGACCGGCGCTTATGTCCTGGAGAGCGCGACTGTCACGCCTGCCACGGCGACAGTGACCATTGGCGGCAGCGTATTCATGGCGGGCGATGTCATCGTTCTCGACATTCTCAACGAGTTTCTGTCGCCGCCGTTCCCTGTCAGCATCAGCCATACCCTCGGCGCGGGCGAAACCGCCTCGACAATCGCGAGCGCGCTCAATACGGCGCTCAACGCCAACGCGGCGTGCATCGCCAACAATATCTCTTCAACGGTTGCGGGCGCGGTTCTCACGGTCGCGCATCAGGGTTCTATCGGAAACGCGACAAACCTCGCGGGGGCTGTGACGCCGGTTGCGACGGGCAACGAGACGATTACGTTCGCGCCGACGAACGGCTTCCTGACAGGCAGCGGAAGTTCGTGGTCCGCGACGGCGACAATCGGCGGCACGGTGTTTCTCCCCGGCGATGTCATCGCGCTCGAAATCGCAAACACCGCGATCGGCGCGTTTCCGGTCACGGTCGATTATACGGTGGTGTCCGGCGATACGACGACAACCATCGCAACGGGCCTCAAGGCGGCGATCGACGCCAATTCGACGCTCAGTTCCCACAGCGTCACGGCCACGTCCTCCGGGGCGGCGGTTACTGTCACACATGCGGCGGCGGCGGGCTCCACGACGCAATTGATCGACGCGATGACGCCGGGTAACGAGACCATCACGCTTGCGCCGTCCTCTGGCGATCTGTCGGGCGGGGCGGGAACCTATGGCGCGTTCACAGGCATCCCCACTCTCTACACGGGCGACGGCAATCTGTCAGCGCCGAACTCTGTCTGCAACCAGGACGGCTATTTCTTCTTCACCGAACCGAACGGGACTGTTTATGCGACCACGCTGAACGGTCTTGCGATGAATGCCCTGACGTTTATAATGGTGCAGTCGAAAGCCGATGTCACGCTGTTGCGGGGCATCCCGTTCAGCGGCCTTTTGCTTCTCTTCACCACGGGGTCATGCGAACTCTGGCAGGACGGCGCGATTTCGGCTCCCGATTTCCCTTATGTCCGCAGCGTGGTTCTCGACGTTGGCCTGATCCAAGGGACAGCCATCGCTGGGTGGGAAACAGGTTTCGCGGAACTGCTGTGGGTCGCGCAGGATTTCAGCGTTCATTGGATGACAGCCGGGGCCTTGGCGCAAGTCAAGGCGTCGCCTCCCGATCTCGACAAACTGATCGAAGTGCAAATCCGCGCAGGCAACACCATCGAAGCCGGATGCTATATCGCGGGCGGTAAAAAGTTCTGGACGATCTCTTCGCCCGCGTGGACATGGGAGTTCAACCTGTCCACGAAAAAATGGACCGAACGGTCTTCGCTTACGTCGGCTGGCATTTACAGCCGTTGGCGCGGCGCGGGCGGCCATCCCGCTTTCGGCAAATGGCTGATGGGCGATCAACAATCGGGAAACCTGTTTTTCGCCGACGATACGAGCGCGACCGAATTTGGAACGCCGATGCTCTATCGGATGGAATCCCTGCCGGTCAAAAAGTTTCCGATGCAAATCCGCGTCGCGCGCGCCGATTTTGATTTCGTCGTCGGCGTCGGTCAGGCGGTCGGATCGCTTTCAACGAACGTCACAGGCGCAGCAGCCGGGACGGGCGGCGTCGTGCGGCTTGCCGTGACCGAAACAGCGGGCATGGCGACGAACGATGTGGCGAACGTGTCGGGCATCACCGGCACGACCGAAGCCAACGGCAATTGGCCGATTACAATCATCGACGCCACGCATATCGAGTTGCAGGGCAGCGTCTATGCCAATGCCTATAGGGGCAACGGCGTCCTTGTCGATCTGACCTCGCCGCCGAACGCGCAATCGCCGCAAGTCGCGATTTCCATGTCGAAGGACGGCGGGTTCGATTGGGGAAACCCGCTGCTTCGCCCGCTCGGCAATCAGGCCAAATCGCAGCGTTCGCGCGTGTCCGTGACCAATATGGGCCTCTCCGGCCCAATGGGCGTCCGCTGGCGCATGGATATCACTGACCCGGTGTATGCGAGTTTTCTCGGATCGACGATGTCTGACGATATCCGCGCGGTCGGGGCGTGACGAAGAAACTAGCGGTCCTCCCGATTGTCACGACGCCTTGGGTCGATGCGCAGGGACGCCCGACGATCGGCTTTTTCCAATTCATGCAGGCGGTCGCGGCAAACAATATCGGGCCTCTGGCTTCGGCGGCCAATGACGCGGCGGCGGCGAGCGCAGGCGTGCCGGTCAATGGTCTCTATGAAAACGGCGGCCAAGTCTTCATAAGGAAAGTCTGATGTCCTTTCTGTTCTCAGGGGCGAGCGACGCCGCGGCGGCCCAGAACCAAGCCGCGATGCAGAGCCTTTTGCTCACGCAGGCCAACGAAACCAATTCGATCAACGCGCTCGACAATACGACGGCGCAGGCCGAGCCGTACCTTCAGCAGAATTACAACACCGGGCAGCAAGGCACGACCGCGCTCGGCAACGCGCTCGGCCTCAACGGTCCCGCGGGTTCGCAAACTGCGCTCGCGCAATTGCAGACGACGCCCGGTTATCAGTTTACGAAGGGCCAGGGCGACAATGCGATCAACGCCGCCGCGGCGGCCAACGGGACGCTCAATTCGGGAAACCAGCTGACGGCCTTGTCGAATTACGATTCCGGCCTGGCGTCGAATACGGCGAACAATTACGTCGGCCAGTTGCAGCCTTACATGGGCCTCGCGAGTTCAGCGGGCAACAGCATCGCGAACCTCTATTCGGGCCTCGGGCAGAACCAATCAAATGTCTATCAAAACGCGAACGCTGCGGCCACGGGCGCGGTGCAGAGCGCGGGCAACGCGACGGCCTCGGCCGATCTCGCCAATCAATCGATGGATATGAATCTGCTCACGGGCGGGCTTAAGGCGGGCGCGAGCGCGCTGGGCGGAAGCGGGCTCGGCAGCGCGCTGATGTCCGGCATCGGCGCGATTTTCTCGGACGAACGGCTGAAGGAAGACATCGAGCCTGTCGGCGAATTGTACGACGGCACGAACGTCTATCGCTACCATTACAAGGACGATCCGAACACGATGCACATCGGCGTGATCGCGCAGGAAATCGCAAAAGACCGGCCGGACGCCGTGCATGATATCGGCGGGTTCCTCGCCGTCGATTATGGCCGCGCGACCGATTACGCCTCCGAACTGGCCGGGCTTCTGGAGGCCGCTTGATGTCGAATTTCGTTCCCGCGCCTGCCTATCCGACGCCGAATTGGGACAATTTCGGCAATCAGATTGGCAATCTGGTCAACGATTACCAGTTCGCGGAACAAAACCAGCAAAAGACCGAGCAGAACAAGCTTAAGCTCAAACAAGAGCAGATGCAGATCGACCAGTCTCAGGCCTTTGCGAATGGCGTCCCGACCGACGCCAACGGCCAGCCGGACTACGCCAAGATTTTGCAGACGCTCGCGCAAAAGGGCGATATCGGCTCGATTGCGGCGCTCGGCCCGCTGGCGCAGAACGCGCAGCAGATGAACGTCCCTGTCAGTCCGCTGTTCTCCGGCGCGAGCGCGCCGCAGGCAAGCGGCGGCGGGCGGTTTCAGGACGCTTTGGCGCAAATCGAAAGCGGCAACCGGAATATCCCCAGCACGGTCGATCCCGATGTGGCCGGACCCGGCACGCGCAGTCAGGGCTATGACCAGATCAATGTTCCGACATGGCGCGATTTCGCGCCGAAGGCGGGCGTCGATCTGCGGCAATATCCAACGCCGATGTCAGCGCCGAAAGAGGTTCAGGAAAAAGTCGCCGATACGATCCCGCTCGCGCGGTTCGGCCAACGCACGCGGACGGCGCTCGAACAGCAGTACGGGTTCGGCGAAGACCAGAAAAAGCTGACCATCGGGCAGTTGGCCGCGCAATATGGCAAGGGCGGCGGTCAAAGCGGCGGACAGCCGATGGCCTATGCCAGCCGCGACGATGGCACGCGCAACGACGCTTCGCCGTCCGTCCCGCCTGTCAGCGCCGCGGCGGGAAGCCGCATTCCGCGCGCCAACGCGCAATCACCGGACGGCGAAGCAAGCCAGCCGCAAGGCCCCGCAGGCGGATTGCAGGGCGCGCGCCAAGCGATGTCCGACGCCTCCGGCGGGCAGGTCAAGGCCCCGCAAGGCGGGCCGTCCGTGTCGGCGATGGTCGGCAAGGTGGTGCAGGACCCGCAGAAAGCGCCGATGGTCGCGGGTCTTGTCGCAAAGGCGCTCGGCGTTCCGCCCGACGCGCCGTTGACGCCCGAACAAGCGCAGCGCGCGGGGAAGATCGTCACCAATTACGCGGCCCGCACCGGGCAGCAGCAGGCGCAAGGGCGCAGCGCCTCGGTTCAGCCGCAGGGTCAGCCCCAAAGCCAGCCGGGACAGCCCCAGCAGGCCCCGCAGCCCGCGCAACGGCCGATCATGCCGCAAGTCCCGTTGCCGCAGGGCTTCAAGCCCGGGCAGGAACAGCAGGCCATCCTTGCGATTGATCAAGAAATCGCGCGGCTGAGCGCGAACCAGCACGCGAGAGGCCAAGTCGCCGCGCTCACGGACTGGCGCAAGCGGATCGCGGCTTCGACCGCGCCCGTTGAAACCCGCCCCGGCCAGACCATGCGCGACCCGCGCGACGGCTCAATCATCTTTCACGAACCCGAAAAACAGAGTACGAACGCCGCCAATCTTGCAGTGCAGCGGTTTTTGCAGGCGGAACCGGACGCCACGCCTGAACAAATCCAGAGTTTTATCCAGGGGATGCATCCGCCGCGCTCTGCGGCTGGCATGGTCATCGACGCCGCGCGCAAGGAAGCCGCGGCAAAAGGCGAGCAGCTTTCATCGACCGACCTTGTCAAGCTTGGGACGCAGATCGCGGGCAGCAATGCCGCCGCGCGGTCTCTCACCGTCAAGGCCGCGGGATTGTCGCTTGCGGAAAACGAAGCAAACCGGCTTATCCCGCGCGTCCGCGAACTTTTGCCGAAGTTGGATCACACGCAGTTTACGGACCTCAACGCCGCGCTTGATAGCCTCAAAAAGCGTTCAGGCAACGAAGACCTCGTGAAGCTGGGTATCTCGACTGAATCTCTCTCCAAGGTCTATGCGCGCGTTCTGAAGCAGGGCGGTCAGACGACTGTTGACGATAACCATCAGGCTGAACAGCTTCTCAACAAGGCATGGTCTGCGGGGCAGATCAACGCCGCTCTTGATCAGATGGAAGTCGAACTTCAATCCGCAAAGTCATCGGTCAAAGACACGCTGGACGAATACGGGCTTTCCTTTAGTCAGGGCGCGGAAGTCGGAAAAAAAATGACGCCCGCGCAACCGCAGCCCAAAGGAAAACCGAACAACGGTCTCCCCGATGGCTGGTCCGTGAAGGTCATTCCCTGACATGCCGACATTTCAATTCACGGGACCGGACGGGCAGAATTACCAGATCGACGGCCCCGATGGCGCGACGCCGGAGCAGGCGTTCGGTATCCTGCAAAAGCATCTCGGCTCATCTTCGAAAGAAGACGCGCCCGGAATGGCGTCGGGTCTTGCCCGGGGCGCGGCGACCGGCGTTCCGATCCTCGGCGGACTTCTGAACAAGGCCGATGCGGCGACAAACGCGGCGCTCGCGCCCGCGCTCAATCGGTTCTTCCCCGAAACGGACCAGTTGAAGGGCGATTTCAGCGAGCGTTACAAACAGTCCCTTACCAAGCAAGAGGGCATGGATAAATCGTTTCACGAGGAACATCCTTACGCCGACACTGCGGCGAAAGTCGCGGGCGGCGTCGGCGCGTTGGCGGCAACGGCAGGAACAAGCCTCGGCGCGCAGGCGCTCGGACTCACAGCCAAGAGCGTTCCGGGCATGATGGCGACGGGCGCGGTGAGCGGCGCGGGCATCGGCGCGCTGGACGAAACCGCGCGCGGCGGAGATGCGAGCGAGGGCGCGATCGTCGGCGCCCTCGGCGGCGCGGCGGGTCCGGCCATCGGCGCAGGCTTCGGAAAGCTTGCCGCACCGTGGCTGCGGGCCGGAAAAGCCGCCATTGCGCCAGAACAAGAGGCCGCGCAGCAGATTTCGCAGGCGTTCGAAAAGGACGCGGGCAAAGGGCTTGATCCGCAGGCGCTTTTCGACGCGCAGTCCCGTGACCAGCCGGTGACGCTGATGGATCAGGGCGGCGGGCGCGCGACACAGCGCCTCGCGCGCCGCGCCGCCAATGTCTCGCCGGAAGCGCAGGAAGCGTTCGATAACACGATCTATGGACGGTTCCGCGATCAAAACACCCGTACTGCCGAGTATGTGCAGGGTCTCGCGGAATTTGGCGACGCGCACGAACTGGACAAGGCGCTCACAGAATCCGCAAAGCGCGTCAACCGCCCAGCCTACGCCAAAGCCTATGCGGCGGGCGCGAACGGCATATGGGATGACGAGCTTGCGCAAATGTCGCAAGCGCCCGTTGTGCAGGACGCTCTTCGCAAGACGATGGTTTCCGCGAAGAACGAAGCGGCGAAAATGGGCTTCGCGCCGCCGAAAAATCCGTTTACAACGGATGCCGATGGCCGCGTGATCCTCGCGCAAGGCGCAAAAGGCGAAAAAACGATTCCGTCTCTGCAATTCTGGGATTACGTCAAACGCAATCTCGACAAGACCGGCACGCGCGAGGCGCAGGATTGGGCGCGCATCTTGCGCGATCATCTTGACGGCCATGTCCCGGAATACGGACAGGCGCGCGCGGGCGCAAAGCAGTTCTTCGGCGCGCAAGACGCCCTGCAATTGGGCCGCGACGCCGTGACGCCCGGAACCGAAGCCTCCCGCGCGGACAACCGCGTCTTGCGCGACAGTCTGAAAAAACTCACGCCCTCAGAATTGAAACTCGTCCGCGAAGGCACAGTTGACCAGACGGCGCAAATGCTTCTCGGCAAACCGGACAGTCAGAACATCTTGAACTCCATCAACAACAGCCCGAAGGCCAAAGAGCGGATGCTGACGATCCTCGGGCCTGAGAAATACAAGAGCCTCGAAACGTATTTGCATGTCGAAAGCATGATGGACCGTTTCAGGACGGCGATGGGAAATTCGACCACCGCGCGGCAACTCGGCGACATGGCCGAAGGCTCGGTTGTGCCGAAGACCAAACTCAGCCTCACGGGCGTGGTCGAAGACTTTCTCGCCAAAGCTGGCGAAAAACTCGGACGCGGAATTGACGAGCGGGTCGCGGCCAAAATCGCGCAAATGCTCACTTCGGAAGACGGAAGCGAATACGCCAAGGCGCTGCGGATGATCGCCAACAATGGAAAGCTGATGAACGCGATCCGGCAACCGGCGGCTGCGCGCGGCGCTGTGGCGGTTCGCGGCGCGCAGCAGGCCGCGCAGCCATTGGGGCAGTGAGGCGGATCATTCTTGCCGTGTCAGCAGAAACTTGCCTTCGACGCTTCCGATCCTCGAAACCCCGGCGCAATTGATCCCGGAAAGATCGCAGATCACGACCTTCGCGGGTCCGCTGTATTGCGCCTTGGCCTGAAATGACGAGTTTTGAATAAAAAGGCCAGCCAAAACGGCCGCAATCATCGTCAACACGGCCTTCGTATAAAAATCGACCATCCTTCCATCCCCTGTCCGTTGATCTTGCCGAAAACGGCGGGACGATAGACGACGCCCCGGAAATCATCAAATGGCCGGTACTCTGCCGATCGCGCTCAGCCAGCAGTTCAATATCAGCGGGCAACCGCTGGCGGGCGCGCTGCTCTATTTTTTCCAGGTGGGAACCGTCGCGACGCCGCAGAACTCCTATCAGGATTTCGGTCTTTCGATCCCCAACCCGAACCCTCTCGAATGCGATCAATACGGACGCATTCCGATGTTCTATCTCAATGACGGCCAAGTGCATGTCCGCCTGACAGACGCAACCGGCGTCGTCATTTTCGACTATCCGTCGATGCAAGTCATCGGCCCGTCCGCAGGCGGCGGCAGCGGCGGCAGCGTCGATCCGTCAACAATCGCTTCGACCGGAGATATCAAGCACCGGCTGACCTCGGAAGTTCTGACAGGCTGGGTTAAGGCG
>CAIZGR010000645.1 GCA_903932535.1 uncultured Hyphomicrobiales bacterium
AGCCCGTTCAGGCCCGGATTGGCTGAAAAGGCGAACGCGAGCTGCTTGGAGAGGATCAGGACGACGAAGCCGACGAGCGCCAGGAACGCCGCCATCCCGACCAGAAAGATGCGGGGCGAGGTGAGAATACGGATGTCCGGGTCGGTCGCCATGGCTCGCTGGGGTTAGGTTCAGCCACGCCGATAGCCCGTGACGATGACCATGGCAAGTCGGGAGGGGCGTTCGTGGCTACCCCCTCCACCCGACGAAGGACGGTGGCGGGGGCTTGCGCCCGAGCCTACGCCGCCCTGGCCTTGGGCTTCAGCCAGCCGCGGTTGGCGAGGACTTCCGCGATCTGAACCGCGTTCAGCGCCGCCCCTTTTCGCAGGTTGTCGGAGACGCACCAGAGATTGAGGCCGTTCTCGACCGTCGGGTCCTCGCGGATGCGGCTGATGTAGGTGGCGTCCTCGCCCGCCGCCTCGTGCGGGGTGATGTAGCCGCCGGGCTCGCGCCGGTCGATCACGAGGCAGCCCGGCGCCTCGCGCAGGATGTCGCGCGCCTCGTCCGCGGTGATCGGCTTCTCGAACTCGATGTTGACCGCCTCGGAGTGGCTGATGAACACCGGCACGCGCACGCAGGTCGCGGTGAGCTTGATCTTCGGGTCGAGGATCTTCTTGGTCTCGGCGACCATCTTCCACTCTTCCTTGGTCGAGCCGTCGTCCATGAAGACGTCGATATGGGGAATGACGTTGAAGGCGATGCGCTTGGGGAACTTCTTGGTCTCGACCGGATTGCTGGTGAACACCGCGCGGGTCTGGGAGAAGAGCTCGTCCATCGCATCTTTGCCGGCGCCCGAGACCGATTGATAGGTCGCCACCACGACGCGCTTGATGGTCGCCCGGTCGTGCAGGGGCTTGAGCGCCACCACGAGCTGGGCGGTCGAGCAGTTCGGGTTGGCGATGATGTATTTCGAGACAAAGCCCCGGGCGGCGTCGGCGTTGACCTCCGGCACCACCAGCGGGACGTCCGGGTCCATCCGCCAGGCCGACGAATTGTCGATCACGACACAGCCCTTGGCTCCGATCTTCGGCGACCATTCCTTGGAGACCGAGCCGCCCGCCGACATGAGGCAGATGTCGGTGTCGGAGAAGTCGTAATGGTCGAGCGCCTTGCACTTGAGGATCCGGTCGCCGAACGACACCTCCGTGCCGATCGAGCGGGAGGAGGCGAGCGCGACGACTTCGGAGACGGGAAAGCGCCGCTCGGCGAGAATGCTCAGCATCTCGCGGCCGACATTGCCGGTGGCCCCGGCGATCGCGACCTTGTAGCCAGACATGATGTGAATTCCTTTCGGCTTTCAGGCCTCCCCGCAATCCGCGTCCGCGTCAAACGGACTTCGCCCCGGCGCCCCGCCGGGGGAGGAAACCGGAGCGGAAGGCGCGTTCAGCCGATCGTCCCGCCTTTCAGCGGGCGACGCGTTTTCGTCGTCGTCGTTTTGCGGAGACGCAGCATGAAACGGGTTCCGGGGCCGGCCGCGGAAACCAACGCCGGCCGAGTTTCGCAAACCATGGCGCGGGCGGGTTGTCAATGCGGCGCTCACCTTTCGCGGATTGCGGGTGGCTGGCGAGCCGGCTCCGGTCTTCACCGGCGCTTTATCGTGGTCTGCGTCGTCATCGCGAGCCGCGAAGCGGCGTTCCTCGAGGCGAAGCCGAGGCTCTTCGCCCGACCGGACGGGTCAAGCGCCGCGACCCGCGCGAGCGGAGCGCCTAAACGGCCGCGCCTTTTGCGGCGCCACAACATTTCTTGAACTTCTTGCCGCTGCCGCAGGCGCAAGGGTCGTTGCGTCCGACCTTTTGGGTTTCGCCCGCGAAGGTCTGAGGCTTTTCGCTCATCGTGGGAGGAGATCGGCGACGATCGCCAGCCTCGAAGTAACCCGTGACGCCATCCACGAACCTCCATTCTCCGCTTTCCGTCCTGCGAAAACGGGACAGTTCGTGATGGGCGATCATTTCGCCGTTTTGGCGGTAGGTCGCGATGAATTCGACCGTCCCTTCGTCGTCCTCGGCTCCGCCTTTTTCGGTCTTCCGCACCTGAAGCCCGAGCCACGTCGCCTCCGCCGACCACGCCTTGGCCGCCCGCGCGTCGAAGGCCCCGCGCGACTCCGGCGCGGTCGTCCTGGCGACGTAATCGATGTCGCTCCGCGTGTACGCGACATAGCGCGAGCGCATGAGCGCTTCCGCCGTGGGCGGACCGGCGCGCCCCGAGAGGTAGGGGCCGCAGCACCGGTCGAAACTTTTCTCTGAACCACAAGGGCAGCGCATGGGCGACAGGATAACACGCGCACGGGATCGACGGAATCTGCGTGGAGGTATTATCTCGAGGAATGCGCTCAATCCGGGCCGGCGCCGAGCACCAGGCCCGGGGGCAGCGGCTCGCCGTAGAGGGTGGCGCGGTCCGCGCCTCCGACGGGGGTGAAACCCTTGATCGGCGCGGTGCGAAGGGGCGCGACGCCGGCGCCCTCGAGCTTGCGGGCGATCGAATCGCGCAGCGCCTTCGGGACATCGAGGTTGCGGTCGTCCACGACCCGCGCCGCCCTGAGGAAGAGATTGCAGCACTCCGTCAGCTCCGGGGCGGCCCAGTCGAGCGCCTTGAACGCCGCATAGGCGCGCGCGACGCTTTCCGCCGCCACGACGGTTTCCGGCCCCGCGTAAAGCGGCGTCCGGTTCAGGAGCAGGCCGAGCGCGGCGAGGTGCGGCGCGCAATGTTCCTTGGCCTCGACCCGCCGAAGCGCCTGAGCGATGAACGTCTCGATCAGCTCCGCCTTCGTGTCCCGGGGCAGGCGTTCCAGCGCTCCGGCGAGACGGACCAGTTCCGGCGGCGCCTTGCCGGCGCGGATGGCGGCCAGCTCGCCCGCCAGGAGCCGCTCCTGTCGCTCCGCCGCGAGGCCGCCCGCGACCCGGCGCCAGAGGATGAATTCCTGAACCTTGCTGCGCTTGCCGGGAAAGCAGAGGCCCGCCTCGCGCAGCCGCCACAGATCGTCCATGCGAAGTCCGTCATGGGCGAAGCCGAAGCCGGGGCGCAGCAGAAAGCCGGCCAATGTGAGCCAAGCCTCTTCGTGCTCCACCGACAGAGCCCGGCCCAGGGTCCGTTCGTTCAGGGCCGGCCAGAGGCTGCGCAGGAGCGCCGCGTTCCAGGCGTGCCGAGGCAGGCCGGTCATGCGCTCCAGGGACTTCAAGACAGCGTTGGCGGTCAGCCCGGCGGTCTTCCGGTCTGCCTTGGGCGGCGGGCGGGCGAAGACGGCCGCGATGTGGTCGCGCGCGGCCTGC
>CAIZGR010000646.1 GCA_903932535.1 uncultured Hyphomicrobiales bacterium
GATCGCGCCCGCCGGCATGTAGACATAGGCCGCCGGATAGGCCTGCGCGACCGCCGTGATCCCGCTCAGCGCGCCGTTATTGCCCATCGCGCCCGACGAGGGGATGACGAACGGCACCCGCGCGTGGCCGATGATGAGCGGCGCGGCGGCGACGAGGCCGTTGACCTCGTCATAGACGCCCTGCGCCGTGGTCCAGTGATCGCCGTTGGCGGGCGAGGTCGGCGCGACGCCGGGCGGCAGATTGATCGGCGCCGCCGACGCCGTGCCCGCCAGCAGGACGAGCTGACCGCTCGCGGCGGAAATCGTGATCGCGCTGTAATAGGTCGAGCCGTTGGGCGAGACCTTGAAGGTGAAATTGTCGTTGCCGAGCAGGCCGATCTGCGCGCGGGCCGAGAACGCGTCCTGAAACAGCACCGAGGCGGTGTTGCCCGACGCGCTCTTGTTGAGCGTGAAGCTGAAATTCGTCCCGTTGAACAGCGCGCTCGATCCGAACACGCTCAGCGGATTGGACGGGTCCGCCGCCGTGCCGATTCCGACCGCCGCCAGATTGGACGGCGATTGGTCGATGACCGTCCATTTCGACGATCCGTTCGATTCCAGCGCCAGCACGCCATAGGCGCTGGTGAGGCTCGCCGAGGTCGCGCCGTCGATGGTGTCGGACCCGGCGCGCTGGATCGTGACGCTGTTGGTCGCCGTGACCGCGCCGCTCTCGTCGAACACGCTCAGGCGATAGCCGACGGGATAGGCGGAGGCGGCGCAGAGCGTCACCGTGCGCGCCGCGGTGATCGCCGTGTAGGCGACGTTCCGGTCGGTCGTCAGCACCGTGTAACTGGCGTCGGCGACGGCCGTGCGGGTCGGCGAACTGCCGGTGACGTCCGTCAGGTTCGCGACCGCGTTGCCGCCCGCCGTCGAACCGTCGCCGAAATACAGGCGCCTGGTGTCGGTCGCCATGACGAGCTCGCCCTGCGCGGGCGTGAACGCGGCGATGTTGGCCGCCGTGTCGCGGCGGTGTTTGACCTGGACGGACAAAAGGGCCTCTTGAAGGTTTTGCCTGCAGCGCGCGTTTCGAGCGAAAACTTAAAGCGTCGCCTGCGCGCAAAAGCTGGATGGCTTCGCTGCGCTCGCAATGACGGAAAGGTCAGCTCGCGACGGCGCCGAGATCGACGAACGCGACCGGCGGCGTCGCGATATTCGGCCCCCAGTCCTCCGCCGCCGTGACCGGCGAAACGACGTTGCCGAAATCGACGTTCTGCCCGTTCAGCATCGCCTGCGTGATTGGCCCGAGCGCGCTCGCCCCGGTCGGCGTGTAGGGATAGACCGTGCAGGTCGATAGATCCTGCACGCCGCCGCCGAACACGTTGAACGACTGGAACTTGAAGTAGAGCGGCACGCCGATCCAGTTTTGCGGCAGATTGTATTGCACCACCGCCGTATCGAGCCGCGCGAACGGCGCGCTGCTCAGATGCGCCGCCGGCGTCGATCCCTGCAGCCCGCGTTGCAGGTTCGTCAGGTTGTAGGCGTTGGCGCCGGTGAGCGTCGCCGTCTCGTAGGCCAGCAACTCGCCGTCGACGAGCGAAAGCGTCGCGCCCTGCTGCGCGCTGCTCGCGCTGGTCCCCGACAGCACGCCTCCGGATTCGGCCAGGTTGACCGCCAGCGTGTCCGTCGTGTCCCAGCCCGTCGCGCTGGCCAGGCTCGCCGTCAGGAGGCCCTGGCGCAGCGGCTGCGTGATCGTCGCGATGTTCTGGAACGTCGTGTTGTCCACGCTCGCCCAGACGAAGGCGCCGCCCCAATTGGGATCGGCGATTCCGCCCGAGCCGCCCGACGCGCCGACCCAGACCTGCGCCACGTTGCTGGTCGCCGCCGGCGGCGGTTAGTAGATCAGCGGCGCGTTGACGCTGGCGGCGTTGGCGCTCTGGTTGGGCTGGAACGCGACGGCGCCGTTGGTCGGGTTATAGGCCGGCGAGCCGACGCCCGCCTGGAACTCCTCCGCCGTCACCGTCAAGAGGCCCTTGTCGTCCTCCTCGACGCTGACGATGCGCACCGGGAACGCCGACAGGCCGAGGTTCGCGTCCGTGATGGTCACGATGTCCATGGGGTCGAGCAGGCAATATTCCCACGACAGCCGAAACATGAATTTCGTGCGGACGTAAAGCTGGCGCTGCAGGATCGTCTGCGCGACGATCGCGCCGATCACCACCTCGTCGCAGATTTCGTGCGCCTGGATCGCCGAGCCGACGCGCGCGCCGTAGAGTTCGATCTGGCTCTGGTCGCGCGCCTCGATGGGCGTCGCGCCGTATTGATTGTCGCGCGACTGGCACTCGACGCGCTGGATCGTCGGCAGGCTGAACGGATCGACGCGCTGCGCCTGCACCGGGTCCTTGTTGCTGCGATCGTCGACGAAATCGAGATCGGTCAGCGCATAGACCGGCGTCGTATTGGGGACATAGCCGACGGGATTATTGACCGTCGTCGTGATGGTGATCGGCTGGCCCTCGTCGCCGCCCGCGAACACATAGGTTCCGTTCGGCGAGATGCAGTATTGGCCTGTGGTCGAGGGCGCCGAGCCGCTCTGATAGGTCAGCGCGACGCCGGTGAAAGTGTAGACGACGCCGCCGTCGGCGACGAAATTGGCCGCCGCGCAGACGAAGATCGTCGGGTTGGGGTAGGAGCCGTCCCATTTCTGGCCCGGAATCGGCACGACGGCGGAAATCGTCTTGACCGTCGAACCCGAGGCGATGGCCGTGTCGCCGTAGGGTATGAACTTGAGCTGGCCGCCCGACCAGACCGCCGCGCAATTGAGCAATTGCAGCCAGCGGTTCAGCACGCTCGACCCCTGCGAGGCGCTGGTCAAAGCCGGCGAGAAAGCGATCCCCATCGCGCGGCAATAGGTTTGCAGGCTGGCGTCGCCGCCCGAGCCGAACAGCGTCGTCGCGTTGATCGAGCCCGACGCGAAGCCCGCGCCATATTGGGCGTTGGTGAGGAAGTCGTAGATGACCAGCGCCGGATCGGCGTCGATCCCGTTGATCCCGGTCCCCGCGAGAGCGCCGATCACCTCGAAATTGTGGTTGCCGATATTGGCCGAGCCGCCCAGACCGTAATTCGCGGCGCAGACATAGGCCGTGCCCTGATAGGCGAGCGCCTGCGCGGGATATTTGGTCGAAAGATAGCTCCACGCGCTCTGCGGCGTCGTGCCGGTGAACAACGTCATGCCGAGGTCGGCGAGCGAATAGGTCGATTGGTCGCGCCAGACCGTGCCGATGCCCGAGATCGGCCCTTCGCAGAGCGCCAGCATCACGTCGGCGCTGTAATTGTAGCTGGTGACCGGCGACGAGAACAGGCCGCCCTTGCCCTGCTTCTGCCCGTGGCTCTGGAAATTGGCGTAGAAGATCACGTTGATGCTGATCTTCGTCTGGCCCCAGACGATCGGGATCGGCAGCGTCGCCGTCGAGGTCTGGATCTGCAGCGCGGTGAAATCGGGTTTGACGCCGGTGTGCCGGCCAAACAGCGCCGCCACGTCAGGCCGCCCAGCGCAAGCGTGCGGACGGCATGCAGGGACGATCGACCAGCGAGATTTCGAGGATGTCGGCGGTGTAACGCTTCAAGCCGGTGTCCTCGTCACGCCAGCGCGCGGCGTAGAGACCGCCGATGCTCAGGCCCATGTAAAATCTCGACTGGACCTTCGCCCATTCTTCGTCGTGGCTGACCTCGGCGACGACGTACATGCGGCGGCGCCGGTCGTTGAAGGCGACGCGCCTGAGCACGCCGACCCGCCGCCCTTTCTGATGCATGGCGAGCAAGGGCGGCCCTTCGTCGGACGTGCGTTCCGGCCAAATCGCCGCAAATCGCAACCTGGTCGAAGCGTAGTCGCAGATTTCGCCGGCCCGGTCGGGCTCCTCGATGAGGACGGCGCCGCGCACGATGCCCAACTCAGCCCCAATAACTGAAGAATTTGGCGCGCGGGACGCGCTTGGCGAGATCCGCGTTGCGGCCGATCTCCTCCTCCACCACCATGCGCGCCTGGGCGTAGGCGTGGATGATGACGAGGGGATCGGCCTGCGTGACGATTCCGCCGTGCGAAAAACATTGGCCGAAGCGAAACAGCATCACGTCGCCGGGCTCGGGCCCTGAGCCTGTCGAAGGACAGACCTCGCGGGCGCGCGCGAGCAGGAAGCCCATGTAGCGTTCGTCGGCCTTGTGCAGGAACCAGTCGCGCGTGTAGGGGCGCGGATCGAACGGCTCGACGAGGCCGAGATCGCAGAACACGCGCACCAGGATCATCGCGCAATCGACGCCGACGCCGCGCACGTCGGCGGCGTGATGATAGGGCGTGCCGAGCCAGGCGCGCGCGGCCGCGACGACGGCGGCGCGGGACTCGGCTTCGCTCATCGTCGGCGGCAAGAGAACTTGATCCATTCGTCGGGACCGATCCGGCGCAGCGTCTCGACCTTGCCGGCGCTCATCTGCGCCTGGCGGAAGCAGGCGAGTTCGTCGCGCTCCTCGCCCAGCACCATCACGTCGCGCGCGGTCGGCGGCTGGCATTCGGCGGGGTCCTGGCCGAGCGCGCAGACGAGGGCGAGGATGGAGAACATGCGGGCTCCAGGACAAGCACATGGGTCAGTTTGCGAAATTGCGCAATTTCGCGGGACGCCTAGAACTTCTGGGCTAATACGCAATTTGTGGTGGGGGTATAAACGGGAATCCCCGGAAATTGGCGAGATTGGCGAACTTCGCCTGGCACGTGCCGCGCGTGTGGTCGCAGCCGAACGCGACATTGAAGGCGTCGCCGACGCCAGGCGGCGCGGGCAGCGGATACATCAGCGTCAGCGAGGTTCCGTTGATCACGCTCTTGACGGTGGCCTTGACGTTGGCGTTGACGCCGCTGGTGAACACGAGCGAGCCCTGCGCGTGGCCGAGCGCGGCGGCGCTGGTGTTGATGAGCGACGCGCTGGAGCCCGAACCGACCGTGCCGCTCGCCGAATACGTCCCCCGGATCACGCCGCAGCCCGAGTCGTAGAGCGTGTGGACGCAGGTCGCCGAATAGAGGTTTCGCGGCATGTCGTAATCGAGGATGACCAGATCGCTCGCCACCGTGATCTGCGCCTGCGTGCGCCCGACCTGGTCGACCGTCGAGACTCGGCCGTGAAACAGCGTCACGCCGCCGATCGCCGAGCCGCCGATCGCGGTGAGGAACACGCGGTCGCGCTGCACGCTGGCGCCGTCGAACGCGCCGTCGCGGATCGCCTGCAGCGCCGGGGCGCCGGAGATCAGATCGGTCGGCCTCGCCGCGATGGTGATCTGCTGTTTATCGACCTCCAGCCCGACGCTGGATTTGTATTTGAGGCCCTGCACGAGCGGGCCGGAGGCGGAGAACGTGACGCCATTATAGGTGACGGGCAGATCGACGTTGGTCCAGGCGAGCACGGTCCCGGTCGAAAGCGTGAAGGTGAAGCACTCGGCGAAGACGATCGGCGCATCGAAGGCGCCGCGTGCGGCGTTGAGCGCGGCGATGACGGGCGAGGTCGTGGTTTTCATTGCTGGCGCAGACTGCGGAATTTGAGGCTCTGCACGCGCCAGAGGTTCGCCATGAACTGCTCGAAATCGAGATCGTCGCCGTCGAAGCGGCAGAGGAACGCGAAACTGAAGCTCGCCGTGATGATGACGCCCGCGCCGGGCGCGGTTGTGAATGTCAGCGTGTTGGGTTCGGTCACGCTGTAAATCGAACTCGATTGCAACGCGCCGTTGAAATAGACGCCCGCGACGCCCGTCACCCAGCCGACCGGCTCGTAAAACTGGCTGGCCATGCCGCGATAGAACGTGAACGCTGTGGTGGCCCCGTCGCCGGTCGCGATCGCGCCGTTCGACACAACGAAGTCGGAGGGATCGACGAACAGGAAATTGGCGAACTGGCCCTGGCGCGCCAGGAAGAAGCCGAGCAGCGTCTGATAGCTCGACGCGCCGAGGCCGCCGTATTGGCCGCTCGCCGTGCCGTCGAGGCCGTCGAAGGTCAGCTCGAAGTTCCAGATCGGGTTGGCGTAGAGCGCGTCGCGCACCTCGCGGCCCGAGACGTGTTGCGCGACGATTGTCGAGAACACGGGCTTCTTGTGGACGCTCCAGCCCTGACCGGCGAGCGTGGGGAAGGTCGGCGGGGTCGTCAACTAGAACCTCACCGATTGCAGCCTGACCATGCCCCAGCTCCACAGCAGCGCCGTGAAGTTCTCGAAATCGGCGACGTCCTCTGCGAAGCGGCACAGCAGCGGCGCGTCGAGCAGGGCGTCGGCGTTGGGCGGCGTGAACCAGAAGAACCCGTCGGCGCCGCCGACAGCCGCGTAGAAGCCCGCGATGGTCTGGAATTCGGCGTGCGCGGCGTCGGCGCGCAGCGCCTCGAACGTCAGCTCGATGTCGTAGAGCGCGCCCGCCCGGGTCGGCGCGCGGGTCTCGCGGCCGGAGACGTGGCTGGCGACCTGCGTTGCGAACTTCGGCTTGACGTGGACGCTCCAGTCGCGCCCGGCCAGCGTCGGGAAGGTCGGATAGGAACCGGGCGTCGGATCGCCGGACGGCGCGACCGGCGGCAGCGCGACGCGGCCCGCGCCGATCCAGTTGCCGGTCGCCCAGGCGCCCGCGTCGCCCCAGACGCCGCCCAACTGCGGGAAGGTCGGGAACGGGCGCGCGTCCCAGTTCCACGCGCAGCCGAACGCGCGCTCGATCATCTTGACGCCGCCGACGGTCGCGTTGGCGTTGGCCCAGTAATCGTAGATCGCGTTGAGCGCGAGGGCGAACAAAGTGTCGTCGCGCACCGGCGCGATTCCGCCGCCCGAAACGCTCGTCCATGCCGACCAATAGGGCGTCGCCGACTCGGTCGAATTGGGCGTGAAGAACACGTTGGGCTGGTTGGTCCCCCGGTCGCAGGCCGGGAAGCCATATTCGAGGAAGATGATCGGTTTCGAGTTGGCGACCCAGGGCGTCGCCGGGCCTTGCTGCACGTAGCCCGAGCCGGTGTCGTAGACCGCGTGGTGCGGGTTGTTCCACCACCAGCGCACTTGCTTGTTGGCCAGAATCTCCTGGCCTGCGTAATAGGGTTGGCGGCTCTGCGCGGCGCGGTCGCCTTCGGGCAGGCTGACGATCAGGCCGGAGCCGTTGGGATCGTCGGCGGGGCCGCCGTTGGCGCCGTCGGCGTAGAACCAGTCGAACTTCTCGCCGCCTTCAATATTCGCACTCAAATAGGCGGTCGAATACAGCGTCGGCGTATCCGTGAAGCCGAACCCGCGCGTCGCCGGGCTGGGCGTCGGCCACGACGTCGGCGCCGGGGCCCGCCAGTTCTGCGCGTCGAGGCCGCCCGGCCCGGTCGTCCAGTCGGAGAGCGGCAGATAATTGTCGAAGCTTACGAAGTCGATATTCGTCGAGGAATACAAGCTGTCCAGATGCGGCCATTGCCCGTTCGCCCCCGGGTGCTGGAAACCCATCCAGTCCGACCAGTCGGCCGAATAGGTGACGAGGTTGGTGAGGCCCGCGAGGTTCTTGGTCAACCCGGCGCCGTCGAACACGCTGCGCACGTCGGCGGCGAGGGCGACGAGGCCCGCGACGAACGGGTAATCCCAGATCGCATGACCCGCGCCGTCCGTCGTCCCGGCCTTCGTCCAGCCCGGTCCCCGGATCGTCTCCAGCCCGCGCAATTCCGAGCCGATCACGAAGAGATCGACGCCGCCCGCGACCACCATCAGGTTGGCGTAATGCAGGATCATCCGGCGATAGGTCCAGTCGGTCGAGGACCCCGAATAGCCGACGGTCTTGTTGGTCGCGTCGCGCGTGAATTGCGCCGTCGTCGCGCCGCCGAGGAACGTCGCGACGGCGGCGCTGGCGGCGCTCGACAGATCCGGCGAATAGGTGATGCGGCCGCGCCACGGCTCGCCCGAACCCGTGCCGAGCAGGAACGGGTAGAAGACGACCTTCAGCCCGCGCGCGCGCAAATCCTGCACGAGGCGCACGAGGCTCTGGTCGCTCGGCGTGCCGCCGTAGATGAACGTGCCCGCGCCCGACGTGGGAATGGGTATGAGACCCGAACTCGATTGCGTCAGGCCCGAGCAGCGCCAGACGTCCGAACCGCCCGCCGCCTTCTGAAACGAGCCGCCGATATAGGTGGTCGAGGGATAGACGCGACAGACGCTTGCGTCGGTGGAATCGAAGAACCAGGCGCAGACGATCGAGACCGTGCCGCATTCGGGATGCGCGGCCTGCAACTGGTTGAGCGCGAGGTCGCAATCGGTCGTCGGCGACTGGCCGGCGTAGGCGTTGATCGCGGTCAGCGAGGTTTCGGTGACGCGCTGGCCGAGATAGGCGACCGGGTCGTAAGTGAACTCGCCGGTCGCGGGCAGCAGATGCACGCCGCCGAGCCGGATCGCGGGCGCGACGCCCGATCCGCCCGACGACAGCAGCGAAAGAAGCGAAAGAAGCACGGCTCACCCGGTCTGGCGAGCGCGCCGCCGCCTCAAGTCCTGGCCGAGGGAAGCGGCACGCCGGCCGCGCTGAGGACGATGGCGGCGCGGGTCGAAGGCGGGGCCTGCGCGACGACGCGGGTCGCGGGGCCTTCGTCGCAGATGAAGGCGACCGGGCCGATGCGATCGACGAAGCTGCGATAGTCCGAAAGGTCCCAGGCCTCATGGCGTCCGGCGCCGAAATGGCGCCACGGCGCATGCAGGACGTCGATCTCGGCGGCGCAGGTCAGCAATTCGCGCGACAGGAAATCGCGGTAGCGGCGCATCAGGTCCAGCGTCACCGGCGTCGCGGCGGCGACGGGCCGCCCCTGCAGTTCGATAGAGCCGCCGATCAACGGCAACGCCGCCAGACCGCGCAAGAATCCGCGCCGCGCAGGCGCAAAAAACGAATCGGCCCCCTTGGTCAAAGTTCGCTCCCCGGATGGACGCCCGCCGGGGGGGCGGCCAACCCGAACCCAACCAACGCGACGACATGCATGTAATGACATGCGTATATTTGGCGTGTCAACCAGCGTCGTAGTTGCGAATGTCGGGTTCCCGCCATAATGCATGTATTGACATGCATCGTTGATGCATGTCCGTTTTTGCATTACGCAGCACCCATGCCGCCTCAGAAACTGACGAACGACAAGACGTTTCAGATGAGGGTTTCGGCGGCGTTCCTTGAGCTTCTCGACGATTGGCGGCGAGCCCAATCGCCGATCCCCTCGCGCGCCGAGGCGGTTCGGATGCTGGTCGAAAAGGCGGCGCGGCAGGCCCGCTCGCGCGGCGGTTGAAACAGCCTCAGGCGAAGCGGGCGCCGCGCACGCCCAGATGCGCGCCGTCGCGCACCGCGCCGGCGACGGCGCGCATCAGCGCGCCGCCGTTGTTGCTGAACAGGCTTTCGAGGCCGCGCGAATCGACCGCGCTGTTGTGAAAATGCAGTTGCGGCGCAACCGTGACGCCGCGCGAGCCGCCCTGCAATTCGCCGTTCGCGCCGCCCGAAAGCAGGTTGCGGAACGCGCTCGATTCCGCCGCCGGCATGATGAGTTCGTTGTGATGCACCATCGTCAGCATGTCGCTGGGCACGCTCCACATGCCGATGTCGGCCGAGGCGACCGAAGCGCCGGCCGCCAGCACCGTCCCGCTCGCAGCTGCGGCCGGGCCGGCCGCGAACGGACCCATCA